>NZ_JAEEAP010000032.1 GCF_016103465.1 Streptomyces sabulosicollis | reverse complement strand
GAGCCAGATACGGGGCCCGGGGCAGAGCCAGATACGGGGGCTAGGGCGGAGCCCCGATACGGGGCCCGGGGCAGAGCCCCGATACGGGGGCTGGGGCGGAGCCCCAGTTTCGGGAAGGGGCGGGGAGGGGAACAGCCCGCCGCAGGCGTCACGCCCCGTCGCCCCTAGTAGCCCTCCTCCTCGCGCAGCGCCTCCTCCAGCGTGGCCACAGGCTGGAGCACGTCCAGCATCCTCCCCGCCCGCAGAGTGCGGAGGATCAAGGCGTCGTCGCAGACCAGCCGCATCCGCCCGCCCCGCTCCCGTACACGCCGATGGGCCCGGCACAGCAGTCCCAGGCCCGAGCAGTCGAAGAAGGCGGTCGGGCGTAAGTCCACGATCACCGCGGGCGCGTCCCCGGCCGTGGCCGCGTCCAGCGCCGGTCCCACGGTTCCCACCCCGGCGATGTCGATCTCGCCGTGGAGCTCCACGACGGTGTACCCGCCGACCCGGTGCGTACGGGCCCGGGGAGCGTCGGCATCCCCAGCGACGACGCCCCCAGCGGCGACGCCCCCAGCGGCGACATCCCCGGCGACGTACCCCGCGGCAGCGCCCCCGGCGGCCGCCTCCCCGGCGGCGCCGTCCCGAGCGGCAGCGGAATCCCCGCCGGAGGTCCGGTCGGCCGGACGATCGCTCACGGACCCCCGCGCGGCGTTCCGGGCACCGCGATCCAGCGGCACCGGCACATCACGCGGCACCGGCACATCGCGCGGCACCGACGCATCACCCGACACCGGCACATCACGCGGCACCGGCGCATCACGGGGAGCGCCTTGCTGCGTCATCGCGATATCCCCTCGGAACGGCACACAGACCCCCTCACCTTCGTCAGGTCCCGGAAGCGGGCAGGGTCGGGCATCGGGTGCGAAATCCGCCGGGTCCTCAGGCGACGTGCCGCGAGCGTAAGGGGGTGACCCCCGGTTACAGAGGGAGGGACGCAGCATTCCGCCGGTAAAGACCGCTCGTCCGAGTGAATTTCGGTTCTTACTATTGACACTTCGTCAGTTACGGCTTAGGCGAAGGCGTCACCACCCCCTCCGGCCGTCGGACCCGCCGCGCCCGCGATCGCCGGAGTCAAATCTTCCAGTACCTCGAAGGTGTCGTCCAGCCGGACCATGCGCAGCAGCCGCAGAAAGCGCGGATCGACGATGACGAGCCGCAGCCGCCCGTCCCGCTCCAGCACGCGATTGCGCAACCGGCACAGTAACGACAATCCGGCGCAGTCCAGGAACGTGACCGGTCGTAGGTCCAGGATCAGGTCCGGGCACCTTGCCTGAACGAGGGAATCCAGCCGAGCCACGATCCGCCCCGCGGCGAAGATGTCCAGTTCTCCCGCGATCTCGGCGACGGTGACGCCGCCGAGCGCCTGGACTCGGACGCCGAAGGCGGGCCGATCATCGAACATGCAAGCCTCCTTGACCTGGTGGAGGCGCGCGACACCGGAGCCCGCGGCCACGCCGGTCATCGCCGGGGTCCAGGCCGGCCCTTCAGTAGATGACATACCCATCTACCGGCTGACCAGTCAACGAACGCCCCGGCACGTGTCGTTGGCCTATTAAGACCCCTCGGCCGCGAACCGTTACTCGCCGGTAAAGCAGAGGTCTTCTCATGTCCACCGTCAGCCGTGAACATGCCACCCGGCAGACGCCTCGACGCGAAGGATGTGACCGATGACAGCAGGACGCGTGCGATCACGGCGGCTCGGCATGACGACGGTGGTCGTCGCCCTCGCCATCGGCGTCGGCGGAACGGCCACCACGGCGACCGCCGTCACGCCCGGCACCACCGGCACCACGGCGGCCACCACGTCGGCCGCCGTGGCGCCGTCGAGCGCCGCCGCCGCCGAGGAGGTCGACTACGAGACCTGGCAGCGCGATGTTCGCGCCATCATCGACCAGCAGGCCCGCCCCTACGTCGAGGAGCGCACCTCCCGGCCCTCGGGCGAGAAGCAGGCCATCGTCCTGGACATCGACAACACCTCGCTGGAGACGGACTTCGGCTTCAGCTACCCCCAGCCCGCCGTCGAGCCGGTGCTGAGGCTCGCCCAGTACGCCCACGACCGCGGTGTCGCCATCTTCTTCGTCACCGCGCGCCCCGGCATCATCTCCCTCCCGACCGAGTACAACCTGGAGAAGGTCGGCTACTCGGTCGCCGGTCTGTACGTCCGCCACCTGCCGGACCTCTTCCAGAACGTGGCGGAGTACAAGACCGCCAAGCGGGCGGAGATCGAGAAGAACGGCTACACGATCATCGCCAACATCGGCAACAGCCCCACCGACCTCACCGGTGGCCACGCCGAGAAGTCCTTCAAGCTCCCGGACTACGACGGCCAGCTCTCCTGAACCGGCTCCCCTGAACCGGCTCCCCTGAACCGGCTCTCCTGAACCGGCTCTCCTGAACCACCTGTCCCGAGTCGGCCGTCCTGGGCCGCGGTCAGGTCATCCCCTTCCGCCACCGACCCCCGGCGCCCGCCAGGGGAAGGCCGGGAACTCCAGATCTCGGCGCCCAAGATTGGTGAGTAGCCCGAGCGCACGGCACGTCTGCTCCCCCCAAGACTGGACACACCGCAGACTGTGCGTGGAGATCTCCGCAAAGTTGCGCGGATACGTCGACACTGGCGCGAAGGGGATGACCGATGACCGGCTCGCACGTACTGGCGCTCGGCCACTACCAGCCCGCGAAAGTGCTCGGCAACGACGACCTCGCGGCCATCGTCGACACCAGCGACGAGTGGATCCGCAGCCGGGTCGGCATCCGCACCCGGCACCTCGCACGCCCCGACGAGACGGTCGACGAGATGGCCGCGGCGGCGGCCGCCAAGGCGCTCGCCCACAGCGGGCTCGCCCCCTCCGGCATCGACCTCGTGCTCGTCGCCACCTGCACGGCGATCGACCGCAGCCCCAATATGGCGGCCCGGGTCGCCGCCCGGCTCGGGCTGCCCCGCCCCGCCACCATGGACCTCAATGTGGTGTGCGCCGGCTTCACCCACGCCCTCGCCACCGCCGACCACACCATCCGGGCCGGGGCGGCCGGCGCGGCCCTGGTGATCGGCGCGGAGAAGTTCAGCGAGGCCACCGACTGGACCGACCGCTCCACCTGCGTCCTGACCGGCGACGGCGCGGGCGCCGCCGTGGTGGTGGCCGCCGAGCGGCCGGGCGTCGGTCCGGTGGTGTGGGGCTCGGTCCCGGAGATGGGCGGCGCGGTCCGCATCGAGGGCACACCGCCCCGCTTCGCGCAGGAGGGCCAGGCCGTCTACCGCTGGGCCACCACCCATCTGCCGCCGATCGCGCGGGAGGTGTGCGAACGGGCCGGGATCTCCCCGGAGGACCTGGCCGGGGTGGTGCTGCACCAGGCCAATCTGCGGATCATCGAGCCGGTCGCCCGCAAGCTGGGCGCGGTCAACGCGGTGATCGCCCGCGATGTGGTGGAGTCCGGCAACACCTCGGCGGCCAGCATTCCGCTCGCCCTGTCCAAACTGGTCGAGCGCGGCGAGGTGCCCTCCGGCGCCCCGGTGCTGCTCTTCGGCTTCGGCGGCAACCTGTCGTACGCGGGCCAGGTCATCCGCTGTCCCTGAGGTGGCCCCGCGGGCCTCCTGACGCTGCCCCGGCCTGCCCCGGCGTGCCACGGCCGACCCCACGGCCGTCCCCGGACGCCCCCGCCCGGACGTCCGATTCGTTCAAGACCGGCCGCCCGGGCGCTGCCTACGCTGCCCGTATGACAGCACGATTCGACGCCATCGGCCTGGTCGTCGCCGACCTGGCCGCATCCCTCGCCTTCTACCGCCGCCTCGGCCTCGACATCCCCGCCGACGCCGACACCCAGCCCCACGTCGAGGCCGCCCTGCCCGGCGGGACCCGGCTGATGTGGGACACCGTCGAGACGGTGCGCTCCTTCGACCCGGAGTGGACGCCGCCGAGCGGCCCCCACCAGGTGGGGCTGGCCTTCGCCTGCGACAGCCCGGCCGACGTGGACAAGACCTACCAGGACCTCGTGGGAGCGGGGGTACGCGGCAAGCTGGAGCCGTGGGACGCGCCCTGGGGCCAGCGCTACGCCACGGTCCTCGACCCCGACGGCAACGGGATCGATCTCTTCGCCCCGCTACCCTCCTGACCCCCGCAGCAGACGTCCCAGGGGCACCCCCGCCAGCGCCCTGACCTCGCGGGCGAGATGGGCCTGGTCGGCGTAGCCCGCCGTGGCCGCGACCTCCGCGAAGGGGACACCGGCGCGCGCCAGGTCAAGGGCCCGGTTCAGCCGGAGCACCCGGCCCAGCGTCTTGGGGCCGTAGCCGAACGCGGCGAGGGAGCGGCGGTGCAACTGCCGCTCCCCCAGGCCCACGGCGGCGGCGATCCCGGCCACTCCGGTCCCGCGCGAGACCCCCGCGACGATCGCGGCAAGCACCGGATCGGGTGGTTCCGCCGCCCGCGGCCGCCCCAGCGCGGCCTCCTCCAGAAGCCGCCCCGCGGCCGTCCGCCCGGTGGCGATCCGCTCGGCCAGCCGCCGGACCTCCGCGCCCGGCCAGAGCGCGGCCAACGGCACCCGCAGATCGCGGAGTTCATGTGCCGGAACGCCCAGCACGGCGGGGCCCGTACCCGGGGCGAACCGCAGGCCCACGGCCCGGGTGCCCGGCGGGCCGGGGGCGAGGTGCGCGCGAGTGTCCGGCCCGGCGACCAGCAGCTCGCCCTCCGGCCCCGGTCCCGCCTCGCTCCAGATCAGATCCGTGCAGCCGTCCGGGAGCACCCGCTGCGGCCCGGTGCCGGCCGTACGGGTCCAGACCACGGCACCGCGGCCGATCAGCGCCCTGCGCTCCCGGTACTCGCTCGAGGCGCTCAAGGGACCTCGCGCAGATACATCGCGCCGCAGGAGTGACAGAAGGGCCCCGCGTCACCCGTGGCCCACAGGTCGGCGGCCTGGGTCTCGGCGTCCGGGTCCAGCTCCCGCCCGCACATGGCGGTCGTCCCGTTCCCGCGGACCATGTGCCAGATCTTGACCGGCGCGCCCGCGACCCGCCCCGAGCTGCCCTCCTCGTATTCGGCGCGCATCTCATGCTGCATGGCGGTACACCTCCTGCTCACCACCACTACCCTCCATGCTCCCGCCGCGCCAGGCCGCGCGCCACCTCCGCCCACACGCCGTCCACGCTCCCGCGCGCCCGCGTCACAGCCAGCGGATCCTTCCCCAGGCGCCAAGACCCATCGGGCACCCCTAGAAGACGGACCAGCCGGTCAGCGTGGTGAAGTGGTCCAGGGCCGCCACCCCGGCCACCGAGTTGCCGCGGGCGTCGAGGCCGGGGCTCCAGACGCACAGCGTGCAGCGGCCGGGGACCACCGCGACGATGCCGCCGCCGACCCCGCTCTTGCCGGGCAGCCCGACGCGGTAGGCGAAGTCGCCCGCCGCGTCGTACGTACCGCAGGTGAGCATGACCGCGTTGACCCGCTTGGCCTCGCTGCGCGACAGCAGCCGCGAGCCGTCCGCGCGCAGCCCGTGGCGGGCCAGGAAGCCACCCGCCAGGGCGAGGTCGCGGCAGCTCATTTCGATCGAGCACTGCCAGAAGTAGTGCTCGAGCACGGTCGGCACGGGGTTGTCGAGGTTGCCGTAGCCCGCCATGAAGTGGGCGAGGGCCGCATTACGGTCGCCATGGGCCGTCTCGGAGGCGGCGACCTCCCGGTCGAAGCCGAGGTCCGGATTGCCGCTCTCGGCGCGCAGGAAGTCCAGCATGGTGGTGCTGGCGTCGCCGGTAAGGGTGTGCAGCCGGTCGGTGACGACGAGCGCCCCGGCGTTGATGAACGGATTGCGCGGGATGCCGTGCTCGTACTCCAGCTGCACCAGGGAGTTGAAGGGGTTACCCGAGGGCTCCCGGCCGACCCGCCGCCACAGCCTCTCGCCGTCGTCGGCGAGGACGAGCGCGAGGCTGAACGCCTTGGAGATGGACTGCATCGAGAAGGGCCGCTCCCAGTCGCCGACCCCGGTGACACGGCCGTCGACGTCGGCGAGGGCCATCCCGAAGCGGTCCGCGTCCACCGAGGCGAGCGCCGGGATGTACTGGGCCACCTGTCCCCGGCCGATCTGCGGCTTCACATGGGCCGCGACCTCCTCCAGCACTGCCTGGTAGTCCATGGTGCGGTGCGTCTCCCGTTGTGAGGTCGTACGGATGGATCGGTCCGCACGATAACGCGCCCCCGGCCGTTCATCACCCCATGTGTTCATGGCTGTGCGACGGGTAAGCAAGCGGGTGAACGGGGCGGACCGCGACCGGGGCCCGCCCCAGGACCAGAACGGAGGCGGGGCATGGCCTCACCCATGTCCGCGGGGGACTTCCTGGCGGCGCTGACGAACGAGGGCTTGCGGGTGACGCAGGTCGGCGACTGGCGGCACCACAACCGGAACCACAAGGGGCCGTGGGGCCCGGTGCACGGGGTGATGATCCACCACACCGTCACCTCCGGCACCGAGGAGACCGTGGAGATCTGCCGGGCGGGCTTCGAGGGGCTGCCCGGCCCGCTCTGCCACGGTGTGATCGCCAAGGACGGCGGCGTCCATCTGGTCGGCTACGGCCGCGCCAACCACGCCGGTCTTGACGACGACGTCCTGCGGGCGGTGATCGCCGAGCGGGCCCTCCCGCCGGACAACGAGGCGAACACCGACGGGAACCGCGCCTTCTACGGCTTCGAATGCGAGAACCTGGGCGACGGCGAGGACCCGTGGCCCGAGGCCCAGCGGGACGCGATCGCGCGGGCCGCGGCGGCCGTGTGCCGCCGTCACGGCTGGACCGAGCGCTCGGTGATCGGCCACCTCGAATGGCAGCCGGGCAAGGTGGATCCGCGCGGCTTCACGATGGCCTCGATGCGCGACCGGATCCGCGAGCGGCTCAAGTAGGACGCTCATCCACGGGGTGTCCGGCGGCACGCGGCGGAGCCGCATAGCGACACTTTCCGCGGCGGAGCCGCCCATCGACGCTTTCGCGGCGGAGCCGCATAGCGACGCCCTCCCCTCCCGGCGCCGGGTACGGCGGGCGGCTCGGAGGGGGTCGGGCCTCAGGCCCCCTCCTCCGTGGCGCCCTCCCGGTAGAGCGCCGCCTCCTCCAGGTCCAGGCGCCGCAGCAGCGACCGCAGCATCTCCTCGTCGATCCGCCGGGCGTCCCGCAGGTCCACGAACACCGCCCGCTCGGCCTCGATCATCTCCCGGGCCAGCCGCCGATAGGTGTCGTCCGCCGATTCGCCGGTGACCTCGTTGACCGCGCCCAGCCGCTCCCACACGGCGTTGCGGCGCTGCTCCAGCACCGTGCGCAGCCGGTCGGCGAGCGGTGACGGCAGGGCGTTGCGCTCGTCGTCCAGCAGCTCCGCCAGACGGCGCTCGGCCGCCAGCGACGCCGTGTTCTGCGCCTGGGCCTCGGCCAGGGTCTCGGCGTGGGGGTCCCGGCCGGGCAGTCGGAGCAGCCGGATCAGGGACGGCAGGGTGAGCCCATGGACCACCAGGGTGCCGATGACGGTCGTGAAGGTCAGGAAGAGGATCAGATTGCGGGCCGGGAAGGGGGCCCCGCCGTGCACGGTCTCCGGGATCGAGAAGGCGATGGCCAGCGAGACCACGCCGCGCATCCCGGCCCAGCCGACGACGACCGGCGCGGTCCAGTTGGTGCCGGGCTCGCGCTCGCGGATCCCGGGGAAGAGCATGCGCGGTACGAAGGTCGACGGGAAGACCCAGACGTAGCGGGCGGCCACCACGGCCAGGAAGACGACGGCCGCGTACCAGGCGGCCTCGCCCGCCCCGTACTCCCCCAGGCCGCCCACCACGACCCGCAGTTGCAGCCCGATCAGCGCGAACACCGCCGACTCCAGAACGAAGTCGATCATCCGCCAGACCGCCGCCTCCTGGAGCCGGGTGGCGAAGTCGACCTGCCAGGAGTGGTGTCCGAGGTAGAGCCCGACCACCACGACGGCCAGCACACCGGACGCCTCGACCTGCTCGGCGACGGCGTAGGCGACGAACGGGATGAGCAGCGAGAGGGTGTTCTGGAGCAGGGCGTCCCGCAGCCGGATGCGCAGCCAGTGCAGCGGCACCATCAGGATCAGACCGACCACGACGCCGCCGATGGCCGCGAAGGCGAACTCCCGCAGGCCCTCGGCCCAGCTGACGCCCTCCCCCACCGCCGCGGCCACCGCGACCCGGTAGGCGGTGATCGCGGTCGCGTCGTTGAACAGGGACTCGCCCTGCAGGAGCGTGGTGAGCCGGGAGGGCAGCCCGACCCGGCGGGCGATGGCGGTGGCGGCCACGGCGTCCGGCGGCGCGACCACCGCGCCGAGCACGAGGGCGGCGGTCAGCGGCAGCTGCGGGATCAGCAGATGGGCGACCACGCCGACCGCGACGGTCGCGAAGAGCACATACCCGACGGAGAGCAGCGCGATCGGCCGCAGATTGGCCCGCAGATCGAGGTACGAGCTGTCCAGCGCGGCGCTGTGCAGCAGCGGCGGCAGCACCAGGGGCAGCACGATATGCGGGTCCAGGGTGTAGTCCGGCACTCCGGGCACGTACGAGACGACGAGCCCGGCCGCGACGAGCAGCAGCGGCGCGGGCACCGGGGTCCGGCGCGCCGCGCCCGCGACCACCGCGCTGCCCGCGACCAGCATCAACAACGGCAATACGTCCATCGTCCGGCCCTGTCTCCGTCGGCCGTCCCGACGGTTGTCCATGTGCTCCGCCCACGCGGCGTTTTAGTCTGGCAATCATGAACGAGTGCCCGCATGTTCCCGCACTGCCGCGTCCCGAGCCGGAGCCGCGGTCCGACACCTGTCCCGAGTGCCTGGCGGTCGGCAGCCACCCCGTCCAGCTGCGGAAGTGTCTGGTGTGCGGCCACGTGGGCTGCTGCGACTCCTCGCCGTACCAGCACACCACCCGCCACTTCGAGAAGACCGGCCATCCGGTGATGCGCAGCTTCGAGGAGGGCGAGGACTGGCGCTGGTGCTATGTGGATCAGCTCATCGTGTAGGCCCGGCTCGCGGACGCCCTGGTCCTGGCGTTTTCCGCGCAGTGCCGGAGATCGACTGCCGCGTTTGTCGGCGCGGCCCGCTAGCCTTCACCACATGATCCGATCAGCGAAGCCGTCCGACGTCCCGGCGATCCATGCGATGATCCGCGAGCTGGCGGACTACGAGCGGGCTCCGCAGGAGGCGAAGGCCACCGAGGAGCAGCTGCGCGAGGCGCTTTTCGGGGCGCATCCCGCGGTGTTCGCGCTGATCGCCGAGGAGGCCGGTGGCGCCGGAGGGCCCGCCGGTCCGGTGGGGTTCGCCCTGTGGTTCCGTAACTTCTCCACGTGGACGGGCACCCATGGCGTGTATCTGGAGGACCTGTACGTCACCCCGCGGGCCCGCGGGGGCGGCCACGGCAAGGCGCTGCTCGCCGAGCTGGCGCGGATCTGCGTGGAGCGGGGCTATGCCCGCTTCGAATGGTCGGTGCTCGACTGGAACGAGCCCGCGATCGGCTTCTACGCCGCGATCGGCGCGGAGGCGATGGACGAATGGACGGTGCGCAGGCTCTCCGGAGAGCCGCTGCGAGCCCTGGCCGCTCAGGCCAGGGGCACCGCCGTGACCAGCGATTCCCTGAGTGAGGCGACATCTCTTTCGAATTGAGACCGCAAACCCTCTAGCCACGCTGCGTACTCATGTGCTTACTATGAGTGATATCGCGGCTTTGTGGGCCGGGGGTCACCCGTGATGGGGGCCGTGCTTCGTCCGGGCGACACCGAACCGCAGATCGCGATAGCGTCGCAGCCAAAGTACATACAGCGCCGGTCCGTATCACCCTCCACCATAAGGGTTCGGGGCCGACGCTCCAATCAGCTCAGCTCAATCAGCTTGTGTCACCTTGGAGGTGAGGGTGTCCCAGATCGCAGGCGAGCCCGGGACCCAGGACTTCGTGGAAGTCCGGCTGCCCGCTGCGGGTGCCTATCTGTCGGTGCTGCGGACGGCCACCGCCGGCCTCGCAGCCCGCTTGGACTTCACCCTCGACGAAATCGAGGATCTGCGTATCGCCGTCGATGAGGCATGCGCGATCCTGCTGCAGCAAGCCGTGTCCGGCAGTGTGCTGAGCTGCGTCTTCCGCTTGATCGACGACGCACTCCAGGTGACCGTCTCGGCTCCCACCACCGACGGGCGCGCCCCCGAGCGCGACACCTTCGCCTGGACGGTGCTCTCCGCACTGGCGGGCAAGGTGGACTCGACGGTGGCCGAGGACCGAACGGTCAGCATCAGCCTGTACAAGGAGCGCGGCGCCGGCCCCGGACAGCCGTGACGGAACAAGGGGGCTCCGTGAGCACTGCATCATCGCGGGGAGTGGGTACCCCGGCCATCCCGCACCCGCCGGCCCGGCCGCATCCCGCGGACTCGGAGGCGGCAGGAGACCGACCAGAGCGGGCGGACCACATGGATCAGCACGAGCAGGTGCACCAGCAGCACGATCCGCAGGACCGGAGCGGCGCGCGGGCGATGTTCGCCGAGCTGCGACGGCTGCCGGAGGGCTCCACCGAGCGGGCCGAGCTGCGCAACCACCTCGTGCGAATGCATCTGCCGCTGGTGGAGCACCTGGCCCGGCGCTTCCGCAACCGCGGTGAGCCGCTGGACGACCTCACCCAGGTCGCCACCATCGGGCTGATCAAGTCCGTGGACCGGTTCGACCCGGACCGCGGTGTGGAGTTCTCCACCTATGCGACCCCCACGGTCGTGGGCGAGATCAAGCGCCACTTCCGCGACAAGGGGTGGGCGGTGCGGGTGCCGCGCCGGCTCCAGGAGCTGCGGCTGTCGCTGACCACGGCCACCGCGGAGCTCTCCCAGCGCCATGGCCGCGCCCCGACCGTCCATGAGCTGGCCCAGCATCTGTCCATCTCCGAGGAGGAGGTGCTGGAGGGGCTGGAGTCCGCCAATGCCTACAGCACCCTGTCCCTGGACGTCCCGGACACCGACGACGAGTCCCCGGCGGTCGCCGACACCCTCGGCGCGGAGGACGAGGCGCTGGAAGGCGTCGAGTACCGCGAGTCGCTCAAACCGCTGCTGGAGGATCTGCCGCCGCGCGAGAAGAAGATCCTGCTGCTGCGCTTCTTCGGCAATATGACGCAGTCGCAGATCGCGCAGGAGGTGGGCATCTCCCAGATGCATGTCTCCCGGCTGCTGGCCCGCACCCTGGCGCAGCTGCGCGACAAGTTGCTGGTCGAGGAGTAGCGGGCACCCAGCCCCCTCGGTGCCCGGGCCTCACCCGGGCACCGGTGCGCGGGCGCCTTCCGCGGTGGCGGCTATGCGTCTTCCGCGGTGGCGGCTATGCGTCGCGGGGGCCGATGCCGAGGGCCTCAGTCGCCGTCGGGTTGATCAGCAGCGCCAGGACGGCCAGGGCCGCGACGGCGGTGGCCGCTCCGGCGGCGATCAGCGCACCGCCGTTCTGCACCAGCGTCCAGGCCACCGGCAGCGCCATCAGCTGGGTGATCATCGCGGGGCCACGGCTCCAGCGGCGTCGCAGCCAGAGCCCACGGGCCGCCAGCAGCGGCAGCAGGGCCAGTGCGAGCACGGTGACCCCGAGCATCTCCGCCTGTTGCGGGCTCTCCGGATTCCCGGTCAGCCCCATGATCAGTACGTAGACGCCGAAGCCCAGCAGCACCACGCCCTCCGCGGCGGCCAGCGCCGCGGCGGCGGTCAGCCGGGCGGGGCGGGGCCCGGTGGGCGCGGCGTCGGCGGCGTCGGTCGCCTTGGCGGCCCCGGCGTCCGGCCGGGCCGTGGCCTTCCGTGCCGTGGCCGCGGCCTTCCGCTCGGTCGCCTTCCGCGCCGTGGCCTTCTGCGCCTTCTTCGCGGTAGCGGACTTCTTACTGCTCACATCAGCAGCCTAGCCGCCCTCGAGGCGCCCGGACCCTACCCCCCTGGGGCCGGTCGACGCGGATGGGTAGGCTGGCGCGCATGCGCGCACTTCTCGTGGTCAATCCGGCAGCAACCACCACCAGTGCCCGCACCCGGGATGTTCTGTTCCACGCGCTCGCCAGCGATCTGAAGCTGGACGTGGCGACCACGGAGTACCGGGGGCACGCCCGCGACCTGGCCCGGCGGGCGGTCGACGGCGGCACTCATGAGCTGGTCGTGGCGTTCGGCGGCGACGGCACCGTCAACGAGGTCGTCAACGGACTGCTGCACCACGGCCCCGCCCCGCAGGAGCTGCCCCGGCTCGCCGTGGTACCCGGCGGCTCCACCAATGTCTTCGCCCGTGCGCTCGGGCTGCCCAATGACGCCGTCGAGGCGACCGGCGCCCTGCTGGACGCGCTGAGAGACGGCACCGAGCGCACCGTGGGCCTCGGGCTCGCGGGCGGCACCCCGGGCACCCGGGACGAGTCGGTCCCGGCCCGCTGGTTCACCTTCTGTGCCGGGCTCGGCTTCGACGCGAGCGTCATCGGCCGGGTCGAGCAGCAGCGCGAGCGCGGCAAGCGGTCCACCCACGCCCTCTACATACGGCAGATGGTGCGGCAGTTCCTCGGGGAGCCGCACCGGCGGCAGGGCACCATCACCATCGGGCGGCCGGGCGAGGACCCGATCGACGAGCTGGCGCTGTCCATAGTCTGCAACACCTCCCCGTGGACCTATCTGGGCAACCGCCCGGTCTACGCGGCTCCCCAGGCGTCCTTCGACACCGCCCTCGACGTGCTGGGACTCGCCAGGCTGTCGGCGTCGGCGATGACCCGCTACGCGACCCAGCTGCTGATGTCGACGCCCGAGCGCGGGCCCCGCGGGAAGCATGTGGTCGCGCTCCACGATCTGACGGACTTCACCTTGCAATCCCAGGCGCCACTGCCGTTCCAGATGGACGGTGACCATCTGGGACTGCGTACGAGCGTGACGTTCACAGGCGTACGCCGTGCACTGCGTGTGATTGTGTGAGTGAGACCGCAAAAAGTCCTTCCAGTCGAACGTTTAGGCTGGACTCCACCCACCGGAAGTACGGCTGTGACCGAGCCGACACCAAGGAATCAAAAAAAACTTTCCGGAAGGGGTTGTATCCGAAGCCGAGGTTTGCGAGTCTCTTCTTGGCGATCGGGACGGCCTTCTGAAAGGCCCCCTTGAGAGCCCGAACCCCCTCCTCATTCCACAGGGCCGCACCAGCCCCAACTGGTTCGGCGGCCCTACCCTTGCGGGGGGATTCGTGAAAGCGTTCACATTCACAAGCAACAAGCCCGCAACACGAGGAGATGGAGCAGCCATGGACTGGCGTCACAACGCCGTTTGCCGCGAGGAAGACCCCGAGCTGTTCTTCCCCATCGGCAACACCGGTCCTGCGCTGCTGCAGATCGAGGAAGCCAAGGCCGTCTGCCGCCGCTGCCCCGTCATGGAGCAGTGCCTGCAGTGGGCGCTTGAGTCCGGCCAGGACTCCGGCGTCTGGGGTGGAATGAGCGAGGACGAGCGCCGCGCCATGAAGCGCCGTGCCGCTCGCAACCGGGCACGCAACGCCAGCGCCTGAAGCCCGCACACCCCGTGGCCCCCGAGCCGCAGCGCGTAGTACCCCCCATGCGCACAGCATCATGAGCTTTGAGCCCCGGACCGGATGGGTCCGGGGCTCAGTGCTTTCCGGGTTCATAACGATGCGGACAACGACGCGGACAGCGATGCCGGGAACGACGCCGATCACGATGCGGACAACGATGTGCTCAGCACATCAGTGCTTCTCCGCACGCACCGGGAAGTCCAGCATCACCCGGGTGCCGCGCTCCGGTGCGGGCACCATGTCGAACGTCCCGCCCAGCTCGCCCTCCACCAGGGTGCGGACGATCTGCAGCCCGAGGTTTCCGGCCCGCTGGGGGTCGAACCCCTCTGGCAGCCCGCGCCCGTCGTCCTGGACGACCACCACCAGCCGGCTCTCCTCACCGCTGCCCCCGCGCACCGCCGAGACCTCGACCGTGCCCTGCTCCCCCGGTCCGAAGCCGTGCTCCAGCGCGTTCTGCAGCACCTCGGTGAGGACCATGGACAGCGGAGTGGCCACCTCGGCGTCGAGGATGCCGAACCGCCCGGTGCGGCGGCCGGTCACCTTGCCGGGCGATATCTCGGCCACCATCGCCAGCACCCGGTCGGCTATGTCGTCGAACTCGACCCGCTCGTCGAGGTTCTGCGAGAGGGTCTCATGGACGATGGCGATCGAGCCGACCCTGCGCACCGCCTCGTTGAGCGCCTCCCGCCCCTGGGCCGAGTCCATCCGGCGGGCCTGGAGCCGCAACAGGGCCGCCACCGTCTGGAGGTTGTTCTTCACCCGGTGGTGGATCTCCCGGATGGTGGCGTCCTTGGTGATCAACTCGCGCTCGCGGCGGCGCAGTTCGGTGACGTCCCGCAGCAGCACCAGCGAGCCGATGTGCAGCCCCTTGGGCTTGAGCGGAATGGCCCGCAGCTGGATGACCCCGTCGCCGCCCTCGACCTCGAACTCCCGGGGCGCCCAGCCGCTGGCCAGTTTGACCAGCGCCTCGTCCACCGGGCCGCGCACCGGGGCGAGTTCGGCGGTGGTCTTGCCCAGGTGGTGGCCGACGAGGTCGGCGGCGAGGCCCAGGCGGTGGTAGGCGGAGAGCGCGTTGGGGCTCGCGTACTGGACCACCCCGTCCGCGTCGAGCCGGATCAGCCCGTCGCCCGCGCGCGGTGAGGCGTCCATGTCGACCTGCTGATTGGGGAACGGAAACGATCCCGCGGCGATCATCTGGGCGAGGTCGGACGCGCTCTGGAGGTAGGTGAGCTCCAGCCGGCTGGGGGTCCGCACGGTCAGCAGATTGGTGTTCCGCGCGATCACGCCGAGGACCCGGCTCTCCCGCCGGACCGGGATGGACTCCACCCGGACCGGCACCTCCTCGCGCCACTCGGGGTCGCCCTCCCGGACGATCCGGCCCTCGTCCAGGGCGGCGTCCAGCATGGGGCGGCGGCCGCGGGGAACGAGATGGCCGACCATGTCGTCCTGGTAGGAGGTGGGCCCGGTGTTCGGCCGCATCTGGGCCACGGAGACGTACCGGGTGCCGTCCCTGGTGGGGACCCACAGCACGAGATCGGCGAACGAGAGGTCGGAGAGCAGCTGCCACTCCGAGACCAGCAGGTGGAGCCACTCGAGATCGGAATCGTCGAGTGCGGTGTGCTGGCGGACGAGGTCGTTCATGGAGGGCACGTTGTGAGCCTACCCTCACCGGTCGATTAGCCTATTCGCGCATAAGCGTGGACAGACAGCAGTGGTCTAGTCCAGAATATCGAGCACTGCGATCTTCCGCTCTCCCCGCACAGGAGGGCGGATCGAGGGACCCGGAGCGCTCTGCCCTGACCGCCCGGGAGCCCTCTCTGGTCGGCCGCTCGGCCGACGCAACTCCGGGCTGCGGTGCCGGGCGGGTTGAGGGTCCCGCCCTGGCGCCGCGGCCCGCGGGTGTCACATACGGGCTCCCGCGCCGCCTCGTCGAAGGCCGCGGGAGCCCTTCTCCGTATGCACAAGCTTCGGCCGTCCGGCCACAGTGACATCAGTCGCTACCGCGACGGGCCGTCCGGCAACGCCTCAGCGGGTCTCCGTCACCTTCGCCAGGGCGCGCGGCGCGTCCGGGTCCTGGCCGCGGGCGATCGTCACCTCGTACGCCAGCATCTGCAGCGGGAGGATCTCCAGGATGGGCTGGACCTCCTCGGCGACCCCGTCCGTCGGCAGGGCGAACCCGGCCGAGGCCCGCTCCACCTCCGACGCGCTGCCGATGACCACGAGGTCCGCGCCCCGGCCGCGCAGCCGCTCCAGGACCGGTCGCAGCGCCTGGCCGCCCTTGCCCTCGGTGACGATCGCGATCACCGGCGAGATGTTGTCGACCATGGCCAGCGGGCCGTGCAGCAGATCGGCGCCGGAGTAGGAGAGGGCCGGGATGTAGCTGGTCTCCATCAGCTTCAGGGCGGCTTCCTTGGCGGTCGGGTAGCCGTAGCCGCGTGAGGTGAGGACCATCCGCTCGGCGAACCGGTAGCGCGCCGCGAGCTGGCGGACCTCGTCCTGGCGGTCCAGGATCTGCTGGGCGAGGTCGGGCAGCACCTTGGCGGCCGCGCCGTCGCCGCCGCGCAGCCCCTCCACGAAGAGGTAGAGGGCGAGGAGTTCCGCGGTGTAGGTCTTGGTGGCGGGCAGCGCCTTCTCCGGCCCGGCCAGGACGTCGATGTGGAATTCGGAGACGGCCGCGAGCGGCGAGTCGGCGTTGTTGGTCACCGCGAGGGTGATCGCACCCGCCGCGCGGGCGGCCTCGGTGGAGGCCACCAGGTCCGGCGAGCCGCCGGACTGGCTGACGGTGATCACCAGGACGTCGGTGAGGTCCGGCCGGGCGCCGTACGCGGTGGTGGTGGACATGGAGGTCAGACCGCACGGCTTGCCGAGCAACACCTCGAGCAGGTACTTCGCGTACAGCGCCGCGTTGTCCGAGGTGCCGCGGGCGGTGAGGAGGACGAAGCGCGGGTTGCGGGCGGCGATCCGCTCCGCGACCTCGCGGATCCTCGGGGCGCCCTGGTCGAGGATGCGGCGCAGCACGGCGGGCTGCTCGGCCATCTCGCCGGACATGATCCGGCCCGGCTGGTCGCTGCGCTGGGCCGTCGTCGTGGCGGACATGCTGGGTGCCTCCAGGTGGCTGGTGTGCCGGGCTGTGCCGAGGGGCTGAGGTGTCAGTCCCCGGGGTGGTCACCGGCGCCGTTGCCGACGATCACTTCCGCGGCCGCCCGTCCACACACCCGGGCGGCGCCGTGGGTCGCGATGTGCAGCGCTCCGGCGGGCGGCGCCTGGGGCACCCCCATCTCCACGACGACCGTCTCCGGCCGGGCGGCGAGCAGGGCGTCCAGCGCGTCAGCCATCCAGGGATGGCGGTGGACATCGCGGACCACAGCGACGATCCTACGGTCCCCCGCGGTGTCGAGCATATTTTCGATCAGGCCGTGGACGCCCCGGTCCTCGGCGTCCTGCCGTCCGTAGGTGGCGGCCTGGGTGCCGGGGCGCAGCCGGGCCAGTTCGGCGCCGACGCCCCAGGGGGTCTCCTCGCCGACGGCGATGTTGGCCACCGGGGTGAAGGCGGCCACGTGGGCGGGGCCGGTCACGGGCTCGTACGAGGGCCCGGCCGGGGTGACTCTGAGCGCCCGGCGCGCGGCGGCGAGCCCCACCCCCGCGGCGGGCTCGACGCCGTGCGCCGCACGCGGTCCTCCGGAGCGCCGCGTCCACTCCCCCAGGGTGCGCACCCGCGCCGCCGCCTCGGCCAGCCGCTCCTCCGCCAGCCGCCCCTCGATGACGGCGGTGACCAGCGCGTCGCGCAGCCGCAGCACGGTGTCCTCGTCGGCGAGGCCGCCGCCCACGCAGATCGCGTCGGCGCCCGCGGCGATCGCCAGGACGCTGCCGCGCTCGATGCCGTACGCGTCGGCGATGGCCCGCATCTCCATGCCGTCGGTGACGATCAGCCCCTCGAAGCCGAGTCCGCCGTCGGCCACGGGCCGGCGCAGCAGGCCGTGCAGCGCGGCGCGGCTGAGGGTGGCGGGCAGGTCGGGGTCGAGCGCGGGCAGCAGGATGTGCGCGCTCATCACGGCCTTGGTCCCGGCAGCGACGGCGGCGCGGAAGGGCACCAGTTCACGGGCGGTCAGGGTGTCGAGACCGGCGTCGATGCGCGGCAGGGCGTGGTGGGAGTCGACGGCGGTGTCGCCGTGGCCGGGGAAGTGCTTGGTGCAGGCGGCCACTCCGGCGCCCTGGAGGCCCTCGATGTACGCGGCGGTGTGCCGGGCGACGAGCCCCGGCTCGGCGCCGAAGGAGCGCACGCCGATGACGGGGTTGTCGGGGTTGGAGTTGACGTCGGCGGAGGGCGCCCAGTTGAGGTTGACGCCGCATTCGGCGAGGCGGCGGCCCAGCTCGCGGGCGACGGCGCGGGTCAGCTCCGGGTCGTCGACGGCGCCGAGCGCCAGGTTGCCGGGGAAGGAGGAGCCGGTGCGCACCTCCAGCCGGGTGACGTCACCGCCCTCCTCGTCGATCGCCACCAGGACGTCGTCACGCTCGGCGCGCAGCTGTGCGGTGAGGGCGCTCAGCTGCTCGGGGGTGGCGATGTTCCGGCCGAACAGGCCGACGGAGGCGAGCCCCTCGCCGAGCCGCCGCAGCAGCCAGTCGGGGGCGGAGGTTCCGGTGAAGCCGGGCTGGAGAACGGTGAGGGCGTCGCGGGTGAGGGTGGCCGAGTCGTGTGCGAGGGTCGTCATAAACCGGGATCATCCCTTCACAGCGCCGGAAGTGAGCCCACCGACCGCCTTGCGTTGCAGAAACAGGAACAGGAGCAGGATCGGGATGGCGAACAGCGACGCCGCCGCCATGGTGGCCCCCCAGTCGTCGCCGAAGGCGGTCTGGAATCGGGACAGCCACAGCGGAAGCGTCTGGGCCTCGGGGTCCTTGTTCAGGATGAGCACGAGCGGGAATTCGTTCCAGGCCGTGATGAAGCCGAAGAGCGAGGTGGCCATCAGGCCGGGGGCGAGCAGCGGGAAGATCACCCGGATGAACGCCTGCGGACGGGTGCAGCCGTCGACCATCGCCGACTCCTCCAACTCCTTGGGGATCGCGGCCACGTAGGAGCGGAGGGTGAGGATCGTGAAGGGCAGCACCATGACCATGTAGAACAGGGTGAGCGGGAGCAGGCTGTTCAGCATGTCGCTGTCGCGTACGAGCATGTAGATGGCGATGACCAGGACCTCCCAGGGCGCCATCTGCGCGATCATGAACGTCACCAGGAAGCCGCGGCGCCCCTTGAACCGCATCCGGGCGAGGGCGAACGACGCGAGCAGCGCGATCAGCAGGGAGAGGCCGACCGCCGAGAGGGTGATGGTGAGCGAGTTGCCCACCAGGGTCCAGAAGTGGTCGGCGTCCACGGCCTTCTGGAAGTGCTCGAGGGTGGCTCCGGTCGGGAACCACACCGGGTCCTCGGAGATGATGTCCGAGGTCGGCTTGAGGGCCGTGGTGAACATCCAGTAGACGGGGAACGCGAAGCCGAGAAAGAGCACGACGGCGGTCACGTTGGGCCACAGCCGGGCGAGCGGCGAGCGCTTCACAGCTCGTCCTCCTCTTGCCTGAGCACGGTCCGGAGGTAGTAGGAGGTCAGCGCCAGCAGGACCACGATGGTCAGCAGCGAGATCGCGGCGCCCATGCCGTAGTGCTGATTGCCGACGCCCTCGACGAAGGCGTAGACGGGGAGGGTCTCGGTGAGCCGGTCGGGGCCGCCCTCGTTGATCGCGAAGACCTGGGTGAACGACTTGAAGACCCAGATGACTTCGAGGAAGGTCGTGGCCAGCAGGAACGGCTTGAGGAAGGGGAAGGTCACCGAGGTGAAGCTCTTCCAGGTGCCGGCGCCGTCGAGCGCGGCCGCCTCGTAGAGCTCGCCGGGGATGGTGGTGGTCGCGGCGTAGAGGTTGATCGCCACGAAGGGGATCGACTGCCAGACGATCAGCAAGGTGATGACGAAGAAGGTGGAGAACTGGCCGCCGGTCCAGTTGTAGGCCGCCATGGAGTGCCAGCCGAGCGCGTCCAGGACCCAGTTGACCACTCCGAAGCGGGTGGCGAAGAGCCACTGGAAGACGGTGGTGGCGGCGATGGGCGGCATGGCCCAGGTGAGCACGAGACCGACCGAGAGCAGCAGCCGCATCTTGCTGCCGAGGCGGGCCAGCAGCAGGCCGACCAGGGTGCCGAGCAGCATGATCAGGACGACGTTGACCGCGGTGAAGATCACCGACCGGAGGGTGACCCGCCAGAAGTCCTCGCTGGTCAGCGTCTCGCGGTAGTTGTCGACGCCGTTCCACTCGGTGAGGTGCTGGATCAGCTGCCGCATATTGAGGTTCTGGAACGACAGCAGGCCGTCCTTGACCAGCGGCCAGCCCAGCAGCAGCGCGGTCGCCGCCAGCGCGGGCAGCAGCAGGAGGTACGGGGCGGCGCCGGTCAGCCGTGCGCGCCCGGTGGCGCCCGGGGCCGGGCGGCGGGGCCCCGGCGGCGCCCCGCCCCGGCGGACCCCGGCCGCCGCCGGGCCGGGGTCCTGGCGTTCGGTCGCTACGGCCATCGTGCTCAACGCTCCTGGCTGAGTCGCTTGTTCAGCTCGCCCTCGACCGACTTGGCCGCCTCGGCGGGCGACTTACCGGTGAGCACGGCGGTCATATAGGTCTTGACGGGGTTCGGGGCGTTCTCCACCGCGGCCCATTCGGGGATCAGCGGGGTGGTGCCGCCGCTCGCGGCGGCCGGCGCGGCCGCCTGCGCGGCGGCGTTGCCCTTGAGCTTCGCCTGGAGCGACTCCTTGTTGGGGATGACACCGCCTTCCTTGGCGAGCTGTCCCTCGTGGGTGTCATTCAGCGCGATCTTCAGGAACTCCTTGGCCAGTTCCTGCTTTTCGCTGCCCGCGGCGATCGCGAGGTTGGAGCCGCCGAGGAAGACGCCCTCGGGCTTGCCCGCGGTCTCGCCCGGGATGGTGAAGTAGCCGATGTCCTTCTCGATCTTCGGGTTGGCCTTGACCGCGAGAGCGGCTTCCCAGCCCATGCCGATGAAGGCGCCGGTCTTGCCCTTGGCGAAGACCTCGGCCTGCTGCGGGGTGGCCTCGTCCTTGTCCTTGGGGGCCTTGCTGAACGACTGGTACTGCTTGTAGATGTCCATGGCCTTGCCGACCTTGGGGTCGGCGAGGTTGGAGACCCACTTGTCGCCGACCTTCTTGACCAGGTCCGCGCCGGTGCCGATGGTCAGCCCGTCGAAGAAGTACCAGTTCTGGCCCGGCAGGTAGATCGGCTCGGCGTCGGTCTTCTTCTCGATGGTGTCGAGGTCACGGAAGAACTCGGTACGGGTCTTGGGGGTGTCCTTGATCCCGGCCTCGGCCCAGATCTTCTTGTTGTAGAGGACGACCCGGTTGACCACGTACCACGGCGCCGCGTACTGCTTGCCGTCGTAGACCGCGGACTCGTTCATCGTCTTCGGCCACTCGGCGCCGATCGACTTCTTCAGGTCGCCCAGCTCGGCCAGCCCGCCAGTCTGGGCGTAGGCGGGGGTCTGGGTGTTGCCGATCTCCAGCACATCCGGCGGGTCGGACTCCGAGAGCGCCGTGGTCACCTTCTGCTGAATGCCGTTCCACTGCTGGATCTCCAGCTTCAGCTTGGCGCCGGTCTTCTTCTCGAAAGCGGCCTTGACATCCTTCGTCCAGCCGTCGGGCGTGGAGCCGTCCATCGCCCAGACAGTGAGTGTCTGCCCCTTGAAACCGTCCGCTCCGGCCTTGTCGTCGTCACCGTCGGACCCACAGGCCGCGACGGATACCAGCATTGCCGCGACACCCGTCGCCGCTATGAGCCCACGCTTCACAGCACTCTCCTCGGAAGGCCGGATGAGGGGTTAATGGTCCAGACCAGTGCCCGCAGCTTGGCCTAGACCTTTTGGGGTGTCAAGGGTGTATAAGAGTCACTGGCGGCTCCGTTACCGGACCGACACTTCCCGACATCCGGACCGAGCGGCCGCCCGGAGCCGGGACCGTGCCACGATGTGAGGCGCTGGATTCTTCAGGAGACCGGTGACGGCGGTGGACGCCGGTGACGGCAGCGGACCAGGAGTCGGAAGGGCGCGCGATGGAGACCGAGGGGGCAACGGCGGCAGCGGCGGCCACCACGACGGCCGAGAGCGACGGCAACGGCTCCAATGGGGCACGCACCGCGCGCGTCCCGAAGTACTACCGCCTCAAGCGCCACTTGCTGGACATGACCGAGACCCTGCCACCGGGCACCCCGGTCCCGCCGGAGCGCACCCTGGCCGCGGAGTTCGACACCTCGCGCACCACCGTGCGCCAGGCGCTCCAGGAGCTGGTCGTCGAGGGGCGCCTGGAGCGGATCCAGGGCAAGGGCACGTTCGTGGCCAAGCCCAAGGTCTCCCAGGCGCTGCAACTCACCTCGTACACCGAGGACATGAAGGCCCAGGGCCTGGAGCCCACCTCCCAGCTGCTGGACATCGGCTATGTCACCGCGGACGACCGGCTCTCCGGGCTGCTGGACATCGCCGCCGGCGGGCGGGTGCTGCGCATCGAGCGGCTGCGGCTGGCCAGCGGTGAGCCGATGGCCATCGAGACCACCCATCTGTCCGCCAAGCGCTTCCCCGCGCTGCGCCGCAGCCTGGTGAAGTACACCTCGCTCTACACGGCGCTGGCCGAGGTGTACGACGTCCGGCTGGCCGAGGCCGAGGAGACCATCGAGACCTCGCTGGCCACCCCGCGCGAGGCGGGGCTGCTGGGCACCGATGTGGGACTGCCGATGCTGATGCTCTCGCGGCACTCGCGGGACGCGTCCGGGGAGCCGGTGGAGTGGGTGCGGTCGGTGTACCGCGGGGACCGCTACAAGTTCGTGGCCCGGCTGCAGCGCCCGAACGGCTGAGGGGCGCCACCGGAAGGGCCGTGAGACCACTGACGGCCGGGCCGTGACACTGCTGACGGCCGGGCCGTGACACCGCTGACGGCCGGGCCGTGATACCGCTGACCGGCTATCTTTCTCATACCGATATACGGACGGGTAGTGACGGCCGCCCGGCCCCGGGCTTAGATTTCCTGCGCATTACACAAATGATCAGCTGTGATCCAGGTGATCGACTGTGACGCAGGTGATGAGCCGAGGGGACTGGAGCCCGCCACATGTCAGACACGTCCGCTTCACCCGGCAGGAGACCGGTCGTGACGCCCATGCGCGTCGTGGCCGCTCTGTGCCTGATCG
The DNA here is from genome assembly GCF_016103465.1 of Streptomyces sabulosicollis. Classification (GTDB taxonomy): domain Bacteria; phylum Actinomycetota; class Actinomycetes; order Streptomycetales; family Streptomycetaceae; genus Streptomyces; species Streptomyces sabulosicollis. Next base: position 16,479 of record NZ_JAEEAP010000032.1, on the reverse strand, counting down.
CCCCGTTTGTCGGGATGCTCTGGGTCGGTTCGTTCAGCAAGGTCGAGCCGACCTTCATCGGAATCCCGTTCTTCTACTGGTACCAGATGCTCTGGGTGCCGATCTCGGCCGCGCTGACCTCGATCGCCTACGTCCTGGTCCGCCGTGAGCAGCGGGAGCGCAAGGGGGGTGACTCCGCATGAAGGACGGAGTGAACGGCGTCGCGCTCGCCGTCTTCATCTTCTTCTTCGTGGCCGTCACGGTCATGGGCTTCCTGGCCGCGCGCTGGCGCGCCGCCGAGAACGCCAACAACCTCGACGAGTGGGGCCTGGGCGGCCGCAGCTTCGGCACCTGGATCACCTGGTTCCTGCTCGGCGGCGACCTGTACACCGCGTACACCTTCGTCGCCGTCCCGGCCGCGATCTACGCGACCGGTGCGGCCGGGTTCTTCGCGGTCCCGTACACCATCCTGGTCTACCCGCTGATCTTCACCTTCCTGCCCCGGCTCTGGTCGGTGTCCCACAAGCACGGGTACGTCACCACCTCGGACTTCGTCCGCGGCCGCTTCGGCTCCAAGGGGCTGTCGCTGGCCGTCGCGATCACCGGCATCCTCGCCACCATGCCGTACATCGCCCTCCAGCTGGTGGGCATCCAGGCGGTGCTGGACGTGATGGGCGTCGGCGGCGGCGAGAACACCAACTGGTTCATCAAGGACCTGCCGCTGCTGATCGCCTTCGGTGTGCTCGCGGCGTACACCTACTCCTCGGGGCTGCGCGCCCCCGCGCTGATCGCGTTCGTCAAGGACACCCTGATCTACATCGTCATCGCGGTGGCGATCATCTACATCCCGATCAAGCTGGGTGGCTTCGACGACATCTTCAGCGCGGCGAACGACAAGTTCACCAAGGCCGGGGCGGGCGGGCTCGCACCCGCCGCGGAGGGCCAATGGGCGTACGGCACGCTGGCCCTGGGCTCGGCGCTCGCGCTGTTCATGTACCCGCACTCGATCACCGCGACGCTCTCCAGCCGCAGCCGTGAGGTGATCCGCCGCAACACCACGATCCTGCCGCTGTACTCGCTGATGCTGGGGCTGCTGGCGCTGCTGGGCTTCATGGCCATCGCCGCCGGGGTGGAGGTCGAGAACGGCCAGCTGGCCATCCCCCAGCTCTTCGAGGACATGTTCCCCGACTGGTTCACGGGCGTCGCCTTCGCCGCGATCGGCATCGGCGCGCTCGTCCCGGCGGCCATCATGTCGATCGCCGCGGCCAACCTCTTCACCCGCAACATCTACAAGGACTTCCTGCGGCCGAACGCCACGGCCGAGGAGGAGACCAAGGTCTCCAAGCTGGTCTCGCTGCTGGTGAAGGTCGGTGCGCTGATCTTCGTGCTGGGCATGGACAAGACCGTCGCGATCAACTTCCAGCTGCTGGGCGGCATCTGGATCCTCCAGACCTTCCCGGCCCTGGTGGGCGGCCTGTTCACCCGCTGGTTCCACCGCTGGGCGCTGCTGGCGGGCTGGGCGGTCGGCATGGTCTACGGAACGTGGAAGGCGTACGACACCCCGAGCGGCACCCAGAAGCACTTCGGCAACACCGCCGATGTGCCCGGTATCGGCGAGATCGGCTACATCGGCCTCACCGCCTTCGTGCTCAACGTGGTGGTCACGGTCGTCCTGACGCTGATCCTGCGGGCGGTCAAGGCCCCGGACGGCGTGGACGAGACGTCCTCCGCCGACTACAAGGCGGACGCGGGCGACCCGGGCGTCCAGGCCGACCTCCCGCCCGCCACGGCGGGCGCCCCGGGCGGCCACTGACGCCTGGCGGCGGGCCGCGCCGATCGACGGTGGAACGGGCCGTCGGCTTCCCTCAGGGGAGCCGACGGCCCGTCGCCGTTCATCTCAGCGCTTCCTCAGGACGGCTGGACCTCGTCGAAGAGGGCGAGGGCTTCGGTGGGGTCCGGGCTCACCAGGCGTTCCAGACCAGCCGTCGTGAATCCCGCCCACCTGCCGGCCCGTGCCCACATCTGTTCCTCGAAGGCGCGGACGGTCTCGTCCAGATCTCCGGAGCCCGTGGCGAGGGACTCGGCGAGTTCGGCGCCTTCCAGCATCGCGAGGTTCGCGCCCGCCCCCAAGGGGGGCATCAGATGGGCGGCGTCGCCCAGTAGCGTCGCCCCGGCGACATGCGTCCAGGTGTGGGACACGGGCAGGACGTAGAGGGGGCGGTGGACGAAAGCGGTGCCGTGGCGGAGGAGTTCGAGGACGGGAGCGGCCCAGCCGTCGAACAGCGCCAGCAGGCTCGATCGCACGGCCTCGACGTCGGCCAGGTCCAGGTTTGTGTGCCAGTCCAGCGGCGCGCGGAACTGGGCGTACACCTTGACGTGGCCGCCGCTGTTGCGCTGGGCGACGAGAGCCCGGTTCACGCCGTACACAGCCACCGAACCGTCGCCGATCAGCCGGGCGAGGTCGGGGTGGCGGGTGTCGACGTCGCTCAGGGCGGTCTCGACCGAGGTGACGCCGGTGTAGTGCGGCGTCACCGACGAGAGAGCCGGGCGGACCCGGGACCAGGCGCCGTCCGCGCCGACCACGAGGTTGAACGTCTCCTGTCGCCCGTCCGCGAAATGGACCACAACGCCATCCCGAGTCCCCGGCACCACCCGCGTCACGTCCCGCCCCCACTGGACGTCGAGCGGGCCGAGCAGCAGGTCACGGAGTTGCCCGCGGTCGATCTCGGGATTGGCCCGGTCATCCGGACGGGGTCGCCAGTCGCGCAGGACGGTCCCGTCCGCGTCCAGGATGCGCATGGCCTGCCCCTCGGGACGGGACAGCGCCTGGAACTCCGCCAGCAGCCCCGCCTTGTCCAGCGCACGCTGGCCCAGCCCTTCGTGCAGGTCCAGCGTGCCGCCCGGCGGGCGGGCGTCGGGGCCGGTGTCGCGTTCGAGGACGGCCACGGGGTGGCCATGGCGGTGCAGGACGCGGGCGAAGGTGAGCCCGCCAGGTCCGCTCCCGACCACGGCGATGCGATGTCTCATACCGATACACCGTATTGAATTCATGCGGTGTATCGCAAGGGTACGGTGTGACCATGACTGTGTGGGACCGGCCGGAGCCGCCGACTCGCCCCGTACCGCTCGACCGGGAGCGGATCGTCGCCGCCGCCATCGCGCTGGCCGACGAGGGCGGGCTGGAGGCGGTGTCGTTGCGCAAGGTTGCCGCCCGGCTGGACGCCGGCCCGATGCGGCTGTACCGATACATCTCCACCAAGGAGGAGCTGTTCGACCTCATGGTGGACGAGGTCCAGGCCGAGCTCCTCCCCGAGGAGCCGCCCGGCGACTGGCGGGAAGCGCTGCGCGTCCTCGCCCACCGCACCAGGCAGTCCGCTCTCCGCCACGAATGGCTGGCCGACCTGCTCGGCGGCCGCCCGGCCCTGGGCCCGAACGGCCTCGCCGTGACCGAGGCCACGCTGGCCGCCCTCGACGGCCTCGCCGACGGCGACACCGTCATGCGCGCCGTGGAGACCGTCAGCGCCTACTTCATCGGCGCGATCAGGCGCGAGATCGCGAACCTGCGGGCCGAGCGCGCCACGGGCCTGTCCAAGCGCGACTGGCAGCGCGCCTCCGGCCCGCATGTGACGAGAATGCTGGCCACGGGCCGCTTCCCGGCGCTGGCCAAGGCCGTGTACGACGGCACTCACGTGGACGCCGAGACATCCTTCGCGACCGGCCTGGACTGGGTCCTCGACGCCGTGGCCGGCAAACTCACCCGGCCGCCGGCGTGACGCCCAGCCGTTCGGCGTGCGGGGTTCAGGAGGCGGGTGCGGCCAGGTAGTCGCCGTGCTCCACGTCGTGGAGCAGGGTCGGATGGGTCGGCGTCCAGCCGAGCAGCTCCTGGGTATGGGAGCTGGAGACGGGCCCGTCGAAGCCGTAGAACCTGGCCATGGCCGGGCTGGGGAAGTGCGTGGCGGCCTCGTCGGCGGTCAGGGAGACCGCGGGCAGACCGAGACCCCGGGCGATCGTCTCCGCGATGTCCTTGAAGCGGACGCCGCTCTCGGCCACGCCGTGCAGCACGCCGCCCCCCGGAGCCTTCTCCAGCGCCAGCCGGAACAGAACGGCCGCGTCGCGCCGATGGACCGCGGGCCACCGGTTGCTTCCGTCGCCGACATAGGCCGAGACGCCGGTCTTCCGGGCGGTGGCGACGAGCATCCCGATGAAGCCGTGGTCGCCGGGGCCGTGGACGGTGGGGGCGAGCCGGACCACGCTCGCGCGCACCCCCTGGGCGGCGAAGCCCAGACAGGTCCGCTCGCCCGGGATCCGGAAGCCGGCGAGCCCCGCCGTGTCCGGTTCGTCCTTCTCGGTGCTCTCCCGGCCGCCGGGCATGACCAGGGTGCCGGAGGTGGAGACGAACGGCTTGCCCGAGTGCACCAGCGCCCGGCCGAGCGCCTCGATCGCGGTCCGGTCGCGCCGCTCCAGGTCGTCGGGGTCGGCGAAGTCGCCGCCGAAGGCCATGTGCAGGACGCCGTCGGCGGCCTCGGCCCCGCTCCGCAGACTGTCCAGGTCTTCCAGGGAGCCGCGGTGCGGTGTGGCGCCCAGCGACTCCAGCCGGGCGGCGGCGGTGTCCGAGCGCGCCAGGCCGGTGACGGTGTGACCGGCCGCGACGAGCTCGGCGACGACGGTGGGGCCGGTCAGCCCGGAACCACCGGTAACGAAGACATGCATGGGACTCCCACTTGATGTCAGTGACTGGCGCTACTTAGCGCCAGTCACTGACCTTACGGTAGCGCCAGTCACTGACGCAACGACGTGTCGGTCACTGGCATGTGCGGTAACCTCGGGGCGTGCCACGGAGCGGAGCAGAAGCGCGCCGCCGCCTTCAGCAGGCGGCCCTGGAGCTGTACCGGGAGCGCGGATTCGACCGGACCACCACGGCCGAGATCGCCGCCCGGGCGGGCGTCAACGAGCGCACGTTCTTCCGGCACTTCCCGGACAAGCGCGAGGTGCTCTTCGCGGGCGAGGCCGACCTGCGGGCCGCCCTGATGCGGGAGGTGGCCGAGGCGCCCGACGGTCTGCGACCGCTCGACGTACTGCTCCACGCCTTCCGGAAGGCCGGACGGATCCTCGAGGAGAACCGCGCGTTCTCCGAGCCCCGGCTGGAGATCATCGCGGCGACGCCCACGCTCCGCGAACGCGAGCTGGCCAAGGCCGCGTCCCTCACCGAAGCCGTGGCGGAGGCGCTGCGGCAGCGCGGTGTCGCCGACCGGCTGGCCGACCTGGCCGCCCAGACCGGCTGGGCCACCTTCCACCACGCGGCCGGGGCCTGGATCGACGACCCGTCGCAGAGCCTGGACGCCCATCTCCTCCGGGCCTTCGACGATCTGCGCGGCCTCTCCGCGACCGTCCTGACATGAGTACCGGTACCTAGGCCGTCCTGAGCGAGCGCGCGGATCCGGCGCGCCGGAGCCGGGACCTACCGTCCGGTATATGACCGGAAGTGAGGCGCCCGCCGGAAAGGGCGGCAACGGGTGGCGCGTCGGGTGCACCAGCGTGCTGGCGCTGGCCGTGGCCGGACTCGCCGGACTCGCGTACGCGAGCGTCGATTCCACCTACCCCGACGTCGACCCCGAGAAGCGGGCGCGTCAGCTCTCCGGGTACTCCCGGGACGCCTACGCCGCGCTCGGCATCGACCGCACCGTGGAAGGCGGTTACGTCGATGGCAACGGCAACAACACCTTCGGGCACAACGACTGCTACCCGGACGGCCTGTTCAGCGTCGCCGACCCGCCCGTGGAGGGCGCGTACCGGCTGTACCACGAGTGGACCTTGAGCAAGGTGCGCAAGGCGGAAGCGCTCCCCGGACTGCGCGGGGTACGCCATCGCCTCGAAGCCAAGGGATGGCACGTCACCGAGTACGGCAAGAACAAGCAGATCGAGGAGTGGAGCGTACGGGCGGAGCGCGACGGCGGCTACGAGATCCACGTCACCTGGGAACCGGAATTCCAGCGGCTCACCGGTTTCGTCAGCGCGCCGTGCGCGATGGACCCGGGCTGGCCGGAAGAGAAGCGGAAAGAGGAGGAGGAGAAGGGGTACAGCGGCCCCTACGACGGGCCGACCCTGGACTTCCCCCCGGCGCTCACCCCGGCCACGACGACCGGCGGGCGTTAAGCGGCGATCTCGAAGGCGTCGCAGGGGTGTCGCGGCGCGATCTCGAACCAGAGCAGCTTGCCGCTCCGCCCGAAGAGCTCGTCGGCGAGGGCGTAACCGCCCCAGTTGTCGGCGCAGATCCGGACGATGAGGAGTCCCCGGCCCTCGGTGGCCTCGGTGTTCGCGGCGGCCTCCGCGAGGGCGGACGAGCGGTCGAAGAGGGCGGGGGGCTTGTCGAAGGGCGGCGGGATGTCCGGGCTGGTGTCCCACACGCTGATCCGCAGGCGCCCCTCCTCCACGGCGCGGACGCGCATTTCGGCCGGGCCGGTGGTGTGGCGGTAGGCGTTGGTGACCATCTCACTCGCGACGAGGGTCGCGGGGTCGGTGAGTTCGCCCAGCCCGTGCCGGGCGAGGACCGCACGGAGGGTAATCCGGGCGATGGCCGCTGCGCGGGGGTCGTGGGGCAGGCGTAGTGAGTAGGACCAGGGGGTTTCCGGCGTTTCCGGCGCAGGGGTGGGCATGAAGTCTCCGGTTTGTGCGAGGAGTTGTGCGGTGTCCGGGCACACACCGTAGTCGGCATGCCTTAAGGTATTTACCCCAGAGAGGAAAAGGAGTGCATATACCACTCGTGTGAGTGACACGTCTGTTGCGCATGAGCAGAGAGAATCGGCAGATGCCCATGAGAAGCGTTCCGACCGCACGCCAACTCCGCCTCGGCACCGAGCTTCGTAGGCTCCGCGAGCGCGCTGGGATGTCGTCGACCGAGGCCGGGCGCTTGCTTGGCACCAACCAGACGACGATCAGCAACATTGAGGCGAGCCGGTTGGGCGTGAGCGCGGAGCGGCTACAAGCGCTGGCGCGGAACTACTCCTGCGCCGACGAAGCTCTGATCGCGGCGCTCATCGACATGGCAGCGCAGCGCAAGCGAGCCTGGTGGGAGGAGTACCGGGAAATCCTGCCCACCGGGTTGCTCGACCTGGCCGAGCTCGAACACCACGCCGTGGCGCTGCGCACGGCGTACATCGCACACGTACCCGGTCTGCTTCAGACGGCCGAGCACGCACGCGAGATCTTCCGGCAGGTCGTACCGACACTGCCTCCGCCAGAGGTGGAGCATCGCGTCTCGCATCGCATCAAACGCCAAGGCATTCTGTACCGTGACAAGCCCACGCCGCTTACGGCCATCGTCCATGAGGCCGCTCTGCGTATGCGCTTCGGAGGACCCGACATGACACGGGCGCAGTTGCAGCACATCCTGGACATGAGCGAGCACGGCCACATCAAGGTGGTCGTGATTCCCTTCGAGGCCGGATCGTTCCCCGGCTCGGGGCAGTCGATCCTCTATGCCGCTGGGCAGGTCCCACAGCTGGACACCGTGCAGCTGGATACCGAGCATGGCTCCGAACTCCTCGACGCAGCGGCCCAGTTGGAGAAGTACCGCGTCGTGCTGGACCGTATGGAAACGGTCGCGCTCTCGGAGAGCCGATCACGCGATCTTATCCAGAGCATCATCCGTACCCTGAAAGGTGAATGAGTTGTCCGCTCGCGATTGGCAAAAGTCCTCGTTCAGCGGGGAAGGAAACGCCTGCCTCTACGTCTCCGCACTCGACAACGCCACCATCCGACTCCGTGAGAGCGACGAACCCGACACCATCCTCACCACCAACCCCACCGCCCTCGCCGCCCTCATACGCAGCGCCAAAGCAGGGCAGCTCGACCACCTCGGCACGGCGTAAGGATCAGCGGCTGGTCCGCGACCTTCTCGGCCGCGGACCAGCCGATCAGGTCATCGATGTAGCGCCGCATGCCGCGCGCGGCGTCGATCGCGTCGATGACGCGGCGCCCCTCCTCGGTGAGGAGGGCTTCCTTGACGCGGCGGTCGCCCCCACGGCTCAGCCCCCGAGGAAGGTGACCGTCTCGGCGAGCGGCGCCCGCTCCGAGCGGGCGTACGGCACGGCAGCGTCCTCGTGGCCGATCGACATGCCGCAGAAGAGGATCAGCCCCTCCGGGGGCGACACGACCTCCGCGACGGTCCGGCGGTACACCGACCACGCCATCTGGGTGCAGCTGTGCAGCCCCTCGGCGCGGAGCAGCACCATCACGGTCTGGAGATACATCCCGGCGTCGGCCCACTGGGCCGGTCCCATACGGCGGTCGAGGTAGCAGAACAGAGCGGCGGGGGCCCCGAAACAGTCCCAGTTGGCGGCGACGGCCCGGTGGCGGGCCCGCTGATCGTCCCGTGGGACGCCGAGCGCGGCGTACCGCCGCTCGGCGGCCTCGGCGCGGCGCTCGCGGTACGGGCTGCCCAAGCTCGGACGGGTACATCGGGTACTCCCGCCCGTCGCCGGGATCGTCCGCGGCCACCCGCTCGGCGGTGCGCTTCTTGACCTCGGCCAGCGGCGGACCGGAGAGCACATAGATCCGCCACGGCTGGAGGTTCCCGCCGGAGGGCGAGCGCGCGGCGGCGGAGAGCACCCGCTCCAGCACCTCCCCCGGAACCGGCTCGTCCGTGAACCCGCGCACCGCCCGTCGGCTCATGACCGCTTCGTAGACATCCATGTCGTCCTTGACGGCCGGGGACGAGCGGAGGTGACCGGTCCGACGGCGGCGCGCCGGCCACCGGGCCCTGACGGAAGGGGGCCCGGTGACCGGCGCGGTGTGGCCGGATCCGCGCGTCAGACGTAGGTGAAGCCGCCGGGCACGTTGACCGTGCCGGAGGCCGTCACCAGGGTGACGGTCGCGTTACCGGGCACCCCGGGCGGGGTGACGCCGGACACCGTCGTGGGGGTGGCGGTCACGCCGGTGGCGGCAACGCCGTTGAACAGCACGGCCAGCACGCCACCGAGGTTGGTGCCGGTGATGGTGAACGCGGTACCGCCGGCGGCGGGCCCGGTGGCGGGCGTGATGGCGACGGGCACCGGCGGGGGCGGCGCGACGAAGTAGGTGAAGCCGCCCGGGACCGTGGTGCTGCCGCCGGGGCCGGTGAGCGTGACGGGGACGTTGCCGCCACCGGGCGGGCCTGCCGGGGTGATGCCGACCAGGCTGGTCCCGGCGGGGTTGATGGCCAGGATGGTCGAGGGGTTTCCGCCGAAGAGGACGCTGGTGACGCCGGTCAGGTTGGCGCCCGTGATCACGTACACGGTGCCGCCGGTGGTCGGGCCCGCGGTCGGGGTGATGGCGACGGCGACGGGCGGGGCCGGCGCCACATAGGTGTACGGCTGGCTGTTGCTGGTGCCGGCAGTGGTGGTGACGAGAACCTGGACGGGTCCGGGCGCGTGCGGCGGGGCTATCACCACGACGACATCGGTGGTGGGATTCCCCGGCCAGCCGCCACCCGGCCAGCCACCCCCTCCGGGCCAGCCACCGCCGCCCCAGTCACCGCCGCCGGGCCAGCCACCGCCATCCCAGTCGCCGGCAGCGGGAGCGCCGAGACTGCTCTGGCTGACGATCTGGGCGGGCACGCCGCCGAAGGTCACGCTGATGACATTGCGCAGGTTCTGCCCGGTCAGCTGGACGAGGTTCCCACCGCTGGCGGGGCCCGAGTTGGGCACCACGGACAGGAGCAACGGCGGTCCCTGCGTCGACGGTGGCCAGTTGCCGGCGGTGGGGGCGGCGGTCGCGAGAGCGGTCGAGGTCATGGTCGGTCCTCCCGGGGAGGGGTTCGGGTGATGTGCGCCGACGGAAGGCCGACGGAAAGTGCGCACATCGCTGGTCAACGCCTCGTCGTCACCGCGCGGTCGAGACAGGCCGGCTCCGGGGGAACGGAAAGCCGCCGGGCGGCCGGTCGGTCAGGGCGCGGGAGCGGTGCGCGGATGAGAGCGGAGCCTCGGGGCGGACGCCCGGCTCCTGGGGTGGCCGACGAGGTATGGGGCAGCCTCGGCGGCCACGTTCCCAGTTATCCACGCCCCTCCGCATCGCTCAAGGCCCTCACGGCGGCCATCACTCGTTTGGCGCATCAGCGCGCGCCTGACGGCGAGCTTGTATGACAAGCGCTCGGCTATTCGGGCGAATGCGTGCCAAGGGGTATGGCTTGCCGTCGCCCGTCATGCCTCTAATGAGTGACATCGGCGGTGCCGGTCCCCCAGTGACACCGGCCGTACCGGCCCCCGCATGACCACCCGGGGAGGAAACGATCCGATGAGCCTCGCCGCGTTCCTTCTCGCCCTCGGCACCACCTGCCGGATCACCCGCTTCATCACCAAGGACACCCTGGCGGCGGGGTTCAGGACCTGGGTCGCCGACCGCTTCGGCGACGACTCCCGCGCCTCCTACCTGGTCAACTGCGGCTGGTGCACCAGCACATGGGTGGCCGCCGCCATCGCCGGCTACGCCTCCTTGCTGCACACCACCGCGTGGTTCCACCTCCCGGCCACCGCCCTGACGCTCTCCTACCTGGCCGGCGTCGCCTCGCGGTGGCTGGACTGACCCCCACCCCACCAACGACTCGAGGGAAACCCACCAACGACCCGAGGGAAAGGCAGGGCAACCATGGCATGCAACTGCGGCGGAAGAGCGCCTCAATGGCCGCCCCAACCCGTTGTCGTCTATGAGTTGACGCTGCCGGACGGCACGGTCCGGCGCTACGTCACCCACCAGGAGGCCGACGCCGCCAACAAGCGCGCGGGTTCCACCGGAGTGATCACCGCCGTCACCCAGTGACGACGGGAACCCACGCCCGGCGCACGGCGGCCCGGCTGTCAGTGGCCTGCGGCAGACTGCGGGCATGGACATCACGATCAGGCACGCGCGGGACGAGGAACTGGACGGGATCGGGGAGCTCACCGCTCAGGTGTATCTGGGGGACGGGCTCCTGGACTTCGGGGACAGTGATCCTTATCTCGCCACCCTGCGCGACGCCCGGCGCCGGGCCGCCGAGGCCGAGCTGCTGGTCGCGGCGGACGCGGCCAGCGACGAGGTGCTGGGCGCCGTGGCGTTCGCCGTGCACGGCGGGGCGTACGCGGAGCTGGCCCGCCCCGGCGAGGGGGAGTTCCGGATGCTGGCCGTCCGCCCCGAGTCCCGGCGGCGCGGCGCGGCCGAGGCGCTGGTGCGGGCCTGTCTGGACCGGGCCCGCGAGCTGGGGCTGCGGCGGATCGTGATCAGCAGCCAGCGCTCGATGACCGCCGCCCACCGCCTGTACGAGCGGCTGGGCTTCGTCCGCGCCCCGGAGCGCGACTGGGCGCCCCTGCCCGGGACGGACATCACCCTCTGGGCCTTCACCGTGGAGCTGTGACGCCCGGCGCCGCACACCCCGGGCCACGCCCTCACACGCGCCCCTGGTCACTGGCCACCTCCGGAACGCATGAGCACATTCATGCGAAACTCCGCACCTCCGACACAAGATATAGGGGTGCGCGCGTCGGGCGACACAAGATGTATGCTCGTCCTCGCTGTCGCCGCAGGGGAATCCGGTGGGAATCCGGAACTGTCCCGCAACGGTGTACGTGTGCGCTTAATTCAGCGTGCCCGTGAGTCCGAGCACCTGCCGACGGCCTTGTGTGGACACGTCCCCCGGCCTCGAGGGTTGGGCCGATGGACGCTGCGTGGTGTGCCCGGCGTACGAGGAGTGCGGCATCGGCATGCCCGTACGCGCCCATCGCACCACCCCTCGCGGCCCGGCCGAGCGAGGGAGAGCACCTCAGTGACGATCGCGCCCGCCGATCCGGTTTCAGCGCAGGCGGCTTCTCAGGCAACGGACGACGCGCCTTCTCAGGCAGCGGACGACGCGCCCGGGACCGCCCTGCTAAGGACGCTTACCGGACTCACCGCCGACCTGCCCGCCACCGACCACGAGCTGGTGGCGGCCGCCGCCCTGCGCGGCCGCCATCCCGGCTCGGACGAGGCGGAGTTGCGCGGGCTCGCGACCGAGGCGGCGGCCGGGCTGATCGCCGAGGAACCGGAGTACTCACGGCTCGCGGCCCGGCTGCTGGCGCTGACCATCACCGAGGAGGCGGCCGGGCAGGGCGCGGTCTCCTTCTCGGCCTCCGTCCAGGTGGGCCACCGCGAGGGCCTGCTCGCCGACTCCACCGCGGAGTTCGCCGCCGCCCACGCCGAGCGGCTGGACGCGCTGGTGGAGCGGGCCCTGGCGGACGGCGCCGACAACCGCTTCGGCTACTTCGGGCTGCGCACCCTCTACAGCCGCTATCTGCTGCGCCACCCCATCACCCGCCAGGTGATCGAGACCCCGCAGCACTTCCTGCTGCGGGTGGCCTGCGGGCTCGCGGAGGACCTCTCGGAGCGGGCGCTGGAGGACGTGGCCGAGCTGTACCGGCTGACCAGCACGCTGTCGTATCTGCCCAGCTCCCCCACGCTGTTCAACTCCGGCACCCGGCACCCGCAGATGTCGTCCTGCTATCTGCTGGACTCGCCGCTGGACGAGCTGGACTCCATCTACAACCGCTACCACCAGGTGGCGCGGCTGTCGAAGCACGCGGGCGGCATCGGCCTGTCCTACTCCCGCATCCGGGCGCGCGGCTCGCTGATCCGGGGCACCAACGGGCACTCCAACGGCATCGTGCCGTTCCTGCGCACGCTCGACGCCTCGGTGGCCGCCGTCAACCAGGGCGGCCGGCGCAAGGGCGCGGCCTGTGTCTACCTGGAGACCTGGCACGCGGACCTCGAGGAGTTCCTGGAGCTGCGGGACAACACCGGCGAGGACGCCCGCCGCACCCACAACCTCAACATCGCCCACTGGATCCCGGACGAATTCATGCGCCGGGTCGAGGCGGACGCCGACTGGTCGCTGTTCTCCCCGGTCGACGCGCCCGACCTGGTGGACCTGTGGGGCGAGGAGTTCGACGCCGCGTACCGCACGGCAGAGGCCGAGGGGAAGGCCGTCAAGAAGGTCCCGGCGCGGCAGCTGTACGCCCGGATGATGCGCACCCTCGCCCAGACCGGCAACGGCTGGATGACGTTCAAGGACGCCGCCAACCGCACCGCCAACCAGACCGCCGAGCCCGGCAGGGTCGTCCACTCCTCCAACCTCTGCACCGAGATCCTGGAGGTCACCGACGACGGCGAGACCGCCGTGTGCAACCTCGGATCGGTCAACCTCGCCGCGCACCTGGGCGAGGACGGGCAGCTGGACTGGGAGCGCCTCGACGACACCGTCCGCACCGCCGTGACCTTCCTCGACCGCGTGGTGGACATCAACTTCTACCCCACGGAGGAGGCCGGAGCCTCCAACTCCCGCTGGCGCCCGGTGGGCCTGGGCCTCATGGGGCTCCAGGACGTCTTCTTCCGGCTGCGGCTGCCGTTCGACTCGCCCGAGGCCACGGCGCTCTCCACGCGGATCTCCGAGCGCGTCATGCTCGCCGCGTACGAGGCGTCCTGTGAGCTCGCCGAGCGCCACGGCCCGCACCCCGCCTGGGCCGAGACCCGCACCGCGCGCGGCGTGCTGCACCCGGACCACTACCCGGACGCGGTGGCCACCTGGCCGGAGCGCTGGGAGGCGCTGCGCACCCGGATGGCTCAGTCCGGGATGCGGAACTCGCTGCTGCTGGCGATCGCGCCGACCGCGACCATCGCCTCCATCGCGGGCGTCTACGAGTGCATCGAGCCGCAGGTCTCCAACCTCTTCAAGCGCGAAACGCTCAGCGGGGAGTTCCTCCAGGTCAACTCCTACCTGGTGGACGACCTCAAGAAGCTGGGCATCTGGGACGCCCGGACCCGCGAGGCGCTGCGCGATGCCAACGGATCGGTCCAGGACCTCTCCTGGGTGCCCGCGGACGTACGGGAGCTGTACCGCACCGCCTGGGAACTCCCGCAGCGCGCCCTGATCGACATGGCGGCGGCCCGCACCCCGTACCTCGACCAGAGCCAGTCGCTGAACCTCTTCATGGCCTCGCCGACCATCGGCAAGCTCAGCTCGATGTACGCGTACGCCTGGAAGCGCGGCATCAAGACCACGTACTACCTGCGCTCGCGTCCGGCCACCCGGATCGCCCAGAGCGCCCGGGGCGGCGGCGCCGCGGCCACCCCCGCCGTCACCGTCCCCGCGCAAGCGGCCCCGGCCGAGGCCGACGCGATCGCCTGCTCCCTGGAAAACCCCGAGTCCTGCGAGGCATGCCAGTAACCATGAGTGACACCAAGAACCTGCTCGACCCGGGCTTCGAACTGACCCTGCGGCCGATGCGGTACCCGCAGTTCTACGACCGCTACCGCGACGCGATCAAGAACACCTGGACCGTGGAGGAGGTCGACCTCCACTCCGACGTCGCCGACCTCGCCAAGCTCTCCGCCGGTGAGCAGCATCTGATCGGCCGCCTGGTCGCCTTCTTCGCGACCGGCGACTCCATCGTGGCCAACAACCTGGTGCTGACGCTCTACAAGCACATCAACTCCCCCGAGGCGCGGCTGTATCTGTCGCGGCAGCTCTTCGAGGAGGCCGTGCACGTCCAGTTCTATCTGACGCTGCTGGACACCTACCTCCCCGACCCGGACGACCGCGCCGCGGCCTTCGCCGCCGTCGAGAACATCCCCTCCATCCGGGAGAAGGCCGAGTTCTGCTTCCGCTGGATGGACTCGGTGGAGAAGATCGAGCGGCTGGAGACCAAGGAGGACCGCCGCCGCTTCCTGCTCAACCTGATCTGCTTCGCGGCCTGCATCGAGGGGCTGTTCTTCTACGGCGCCTTCGCCTACGTGTACTGGTTCCGCTCGCGCGGGCTGCTGCACGGCCTGGCGACGGGCACCAACTGGGTGTTCCGCGACGAGTCGATGCACATGGAGTTCGCCTTCTCGGTCGTGGACACCGTCCGCGAGGAGGAGCCGGAGCTCTTCGACGACGAGCTCCAGCGGCAGGTCACCGACATGCTGAAGGAGGCCGTCGAGGCGGAGCTGCAGTTCGCCCGCGATCTGTGCGGGGACGGGCTGCCGGGCATGAACACCGCGTCGATGCAGGAGTATCTGCAGTGCGTGGCCGACCAGCGCCTGCAGCGGCTCGGCTTCCCCCCGGTCTTCGGCTCGGAGAACCCGTTCTCCTTCATGGAGCTGCAGAACGTCCAGGAGCTGACCAACTTCTTCGAGCGGCGGGCCTCGGCGTACCAGGTCGCGGTCGAGGGCTCGGTCGCCTTCGACGACGACTTCTGACGCCGGAGGACTGCTGACGTCAACAGGGCGGGCCGGACCCCCGAGGTCCGGCCCGTCCTGTGAGGTACGGCACACTCAGTCGTTGGGCACCGTCTCATAGCGGGCGGTGCCCTCGGCCATCTGCTTCAGCACGTCCTTACGGTCGCGCTTGGAGAGCCGGTCGATGTACAGGTAGCCGTAGAGGTGGTCCGTCTCGTGCTGGAGGCAGCGCGCGAAGTAGCCGGTGCCGCGCACCGCGATCGGCTCGCCGTCGAGGTCCTGGCCGCGCACCACCGCGTAGTCCGGGCGGGCCAGCTCCGCGTAGGCCGTGGGGACCGAGAGACAGCCCTCATTGGAGTCGTCCAGCACCCGGCGGTCGGCGGGGAGTTCCTCCAGCACCGGGTTGCACACCACGCCCACGTGGCGGACGCCCTCGTCGTCCATGCAGTCGTAGACGAAGACCTTAAGGTCGACACCGATCTGGTTGGCGGCCAGCCCCACGCCCTCCGCCGCCCGCTGGCTCGCGAACATGTCGTCGACGAGCCGTGCCAGCTCCTCGTCGAACACGGTCACGTCCCGGCACTCCCTGTGCAGGACCGGGTTGCCGTACACGGTGATCGGGCGGGCGGTGCCGCGCTCGCGGAAGGCCCGCTCGCGCTCCTCGCAGTCCTCCGTGTCCACGATGAACTCGTCGTCCACCCGCTGCTTCGTCCCTTGCTGCGACATCGTCCGCCGTATGCCTTCCTTCAACCGTGATGCGTCGCCCTACAGAGTACGGGCACCACGCGGCGGGACGCGGCGTGCTCACGCCCTGTGACCGGGCCTTCCCCTGCCCTCCAGCGCCCATCGGGCCGCTACGGCGTACCCGGCGGGCCACGCGGCGGAGCCGCATATCGAGACCTCCCCCTCCCCGCAACACCGATATGCGGCTCCGCCACCCGGTAAGCGCTCCGCCCCTGGCCCCCCGGGGACCGACACTCCGACCACCGCGTCAGCGGACAGCCGGACGAAGCCCCACGCACATCCGAGCCCCCAGCCGGGGCCTGGGGCGGAGCCCCGGTTCGGGGACCAGGGCAGAGCCCCGACCCGGGGCCTCGGGGCAGAGCCCCAGTCCGGGGGCCTGGGGCGAAGCCCCAATCCGGGGCCTCGGGGCGAAACCCCAACCCGAGGCCCGTGGGCAAAGCCCCAACCCGGGGCCCAGGGCGAAACCCCAACCCGGGGTCTGGGGCGGAGCCCCGATCCGGGGTCAGGGGCAGAGCCCCGGTCCGGGGTCTGGGGCGGAGCCCCGGTCTCGGGGTCTGGGGC
>NZ_JAEEAP010000329.1 GCF_016103465.1 Streptomyces sabulosicollis | reverse complement strand
GATCCTGGCCGCTTTCCGGCCGGTGCGGTAGTCGCGCAGCCGCCAGCCGTGCAGGGCCACGGCGGCCGCCGTGCCGCCCGCCACCGCGCCCACCCCGGCCGCCGCCGGAATGCCGATCCTGGCCGCTTTCCGGCCGGTGCGGTAGTCGCGCAGCCGCCAGCCGTGCTCACGGGCGTGCCTGCGCAGCCGGGTGTCCGGGTTCACCGCGTACGGATGGCCCACGATCGACAGCATCGGGATGTCGTTCGAGGAGTCGCTGTAGGCCGCGCAGCGGGCCAGGTCCAGCCCCTCGGCCGTCGCCAGCGCCCGTACGGCCTCGGCCTTGGCCGGGCCGTGCAGCGGCTCGCCGACCAGCCGCCCGGTGTACACGCCGCCCACCGACTCGGCCACCGTGCCCAGTGCCCCGGTCAGCCCCAGCCGCCGGGCGATGATCGTCGCGGTCTCGACCGGCGCGGCGGTCACCAGCCAGACCCGCTGTCCGGCGTCCAGGTGGGCCTGGGCGAGGGCGCGGGTGCCGGGCCAGATGCGGTCGGCCATGTACTCGTCGTAGATCTCCTCGCCGATCGACATCAGCTCGGAGACCCGGTGGCCCTTGACGATGGACAGGGCGCTGCTGCGCACGTCCTCCATGTGCGCCGGGTCCTCGACACCGGCCATCCGGAACCAGGTCTGCTGCCAGGCGAAGCGGGCGAGTTCGCGCTTGCGGAAGAAGTGCCGCTTGTAGAGGCCGCGGCCGAAGTGGAACAGCGCGGCGCCCTGCATGACCGTGTTGTCCAGGTCGAAGAAGGCGGCGGCCCGCTCGTCCCCGACGACGGGGAATTCCGGCTCGGCGGGGGGCTGCGGTGCGGGGGTTTCGGCCGACGACTTGCGCGCGGCCTCGGCCGATGCCTCTCCGGCGAGGACACTCCGCTCGGTGGCGGGTCGTCGGCGTCGGGTCAACCATCCCAGTGCGGCCATGGAGGGAGCATAGCCAGCGCTCCGGCGCATCCCGTTACGCCCGGGTGTCGGGCCGATTCAGGTTACGCGAAAGGGAGGCGCGCGGAGGAGGAACGGGCCCGGTGCGGGGGCCGGAATCAGCCGCCGAGCGCGGCGCGCAGCCGCTGGGGGTTCACCCGCCAGAAGTCGTGCTGCTCGCCGTCGATGAGCACCACCGGGATCTGCTCCCAGTAGGCGCGGTACAGCTCCTCGTCCTGGGTGATGTCCTTCTTCTCCCAGGGGGTGCCCAGCTCGCCGCAGACCTCCTCGATCACGGCCTCGGCGTCCTCGCACAGATGGCAGTCGGGCTTGCCGATCAGCGTGACCGTGCGCTCGGTGGGCTTCTTCCGCGGGGTGCGGCGCAGCAACGGGCTCATGGCCACAAGTGTGCCCGCCCGTGTGAGCGGGCCGCTTCCGGCGAGTTCGGAAGTGGGCTCTCGGTCGATTACGATCGTGGGCGTTTTGTTGCTGTCCGGGGGTAAAAAGGTGAGGAGTGAGGGCCTGTGCTCCCGTCGGCGGCCCCGGGGGGCCGACGTGCCCGCCGGGAACGGTGCGACGCAGGTAGTGGTTCCGCGGCTGGCTCGATAAAGCGCGTGACACCGGTCACTTTGCACGGACAAAGCGGACACCATCTTTGTGCACGCGTTCACAAAGACATAGCCTGCTGTCGATGGGGCGGTCATGAAACACCCGGCCGCCCGCAGCCTCGCTCTACCCGCAGGAGCACCGTGGCAACTGGCCGAACTCACCGACCGGCGACCCGCAGCCGAGGGATCCCCGAGGCCACCGTCGCCCGGCTACCGCTGTATCTACGTGCGCTGACCGCTCTCTCCGAGCGCTCGGTGCCCACGGTGTCCTCGGAGGAGCTGGCCACCGCGGCCGGCGTCAATTCGGCCAAGCTGCGCAAGGACTTCTCCTATCTCGGTTCGTACGGCACCCGCGGTGTCGGCTACGACGTGGAGTACCTCGTCTACCAGATCTCGCGGGAGCTCGGGCTCACCCAGGACTGGCCGGTTGTGATCGTCGGTATCGGTAACCTCGGCGCCGCGCTCGCCAACTACGGCGGCTTCGCCTCCCGCGGCTTCCGGGTCGCCGCGCTGATCGACGCCGACCCCGCCATGGCCGGGAAGCCGGTCGCGGGCATCCCGGTGCAGCACACCGACGAGCTCGAGAAGATCATCACGGACAACGGCGTCTCGATCGGCGTCATCGCCACCCCGGCGGGCGCGGCCCAGCAGGTCTGCGACCGGCTCGTCGCCGCCGGGATCACCTCGATCCTCAACTTCGCGCCCACCGTGCTGTCCGTTCCGGACGGGGTGGACGTGCGCAAGGTCGACCTCTCGATCGAGCTGCAGATCCTCGCCTTCCACGAGCAGCGCAAGGCGGGCGAGGAGATCGCCGCCCCGGAGGAGGCCGCGGGGGCGGTTCCACCGCCGCCCGTCGCGCCCCACCGCGCGCCCTCCGGCGCCCCCGGCGCCGACAGCGGCCGGCAAGGACCTGACGGGGACGTGCCCGCCGTGATGCCGGCATGAGTCTCCTCGTCGTCGGACTGAGCCACCGCAGCGCGCCCGTGAGCGTGCTGGAGCGCGCCGCCCTGGTGGGGGACGAGCAGGCGAAGCTGGTGCAGGACACCCTCGCCGCCGAGCCCGCCACCGAGGCCGCGGTGCTGGCCACCTGCAACCGCATCGAGCTCTACGCCGACGTGGACAAGTTCCACGCCGGGGTGGCCGAGCTGTCCACACTGCTCGCCCAGCACACCGGCGTCGGACTGGACGAGCTCACCCCGTACCTCTACGTCCACTACGAGGACCGGGCCGTCCACCACCTGTTCTCGGTCGCCTGCGGGCTGGACTCGATGGTCGTGGGCGAGGGCCAGATCCTCGGCCAGATCAAGGACGCGCTGGCGCTCGGACAGGAGCTGCACACCGCCGGGCGGCTGCTGAACGATCTCTTCCAGCAGGCGCTGCGGGTCGGCAAGCGGGCCCACAGCGAGACCGGTATCGACCGGGCGGGCCAGTCGCTGGTCACCTTCGGGCTGGAGCAGCTGGCCCAGGGCGCGCCGGTGGCCGAGTGGGCCCGGGGCAGGCGTGCCCTGGTGATCGGCGCCGGCTCGATGTCCTCGCTGGCCGCGGCGACGCTCGCGCGCGCCGGTGTATCAGAACTGGTGATCGCCAACAGGACGTTGGAGCGGGCGCTGCGCCTGGCCGAGTCCCTGGCCCAGCAGCACGCGGCCACCCCGGCCGCGATCGTCCCCGCCGGTGAGGAGACCTCCGCCGGCGAGGAGAGCTCCGCCGGTGCGGAAACGTTGCGCGAGGGTCTGGTGGCCCGCGCCGTGCCGCGGGACCGGGTGTCCGCCGAGCTGCCGCACGCCGACATCGTGGTGTCCTGTACGGGCGCGACCGGCCTGGTCCTGACCGCCGCCGACCTGCGCACCGCGCTGGCCCAGCGCGCCGCCTGCCCGCCCGGGGCGCACTCCGCGGGGGCGGACGTCTCGCTGCTCGACCTGGCGATGCCGCGCGACATAGACGCGGCGGCGCACCGGATCGAGGGGCTGCGCCTGGTCGACATCGAGTCCCTCGCCGAGGCGGCGGCCGAGCCGTCCGGCGCGCCGGGCTCGTCCGCCGGGGCGATGGCCGCCGACGTGGACAAGGTGCGGACCATCGTCTCCGAGGAGGTGGCCGCCTTCGGGGCGGCCCAGCGCGCCGCGCACATCACCCCGACGGTGGTCGCGCTGCGTACCATGGCGGCGGACGTCGTCGCCAGTGAGATCGCCCGCCTCGACGGGCGACTTCCGGATCTGGACGACAAGCAGCGGGCCGAGATCACGCAGACCGTGCGCCGGGTCGTCGACAAGCTGCTGCACGCGCCCACCGTGCGGGTCAAGCAGCTCGCGAGCACTCCGGGAGGCGCCGGTTACGCGGACGCGCTGCGGGAGCTGTTCGACCTCGATCCGCAGGCGGTCGCCGCCGTCAGCCGCGCCGACGGCTCGGCCCGCACCGCCGAACCGAACGACCCGAAGGGAGGCCGGGCATGAACGCCACCCCCTCACCCGCCGCCTCCGGCGGCGCTCCGCCGCTGCGTCTGGGCACCCGCCGCAGCGCGCTCGCCATGGCCCAGTCCGGTCTGGTCGCGGACCTGGTCCGCGAGGTCACCGGGCGCCCCGTCGAACTGGTCGAGATCACCACGTACGGCGACACCTCGCGGGAGCACCTCGCCCAGATCGGCGGCGCCGGCGTGTTCGTCTCGGCGCTGCGCGAGGCGCTGCTCAGGGGCGAGATCGACCTGGCCGTGCACTCGCTGAAGGACCTCCCCACCGCGGAGCCGGAGGGGCTGACGCTGGCCGCGGTCCCGCGCCGCGAGGACCCGCGCGACGCGCTGATCGCCCGGGACGGGCTCACCTTCGCCCAGCTCCCCCCGGGGGCCCGGATAGGCACCGGATCCCCGCGCCGGGCGGCCCAGCTGAACGCGTGGGCCCGCTCCTTCGGCCTCGACATCGAGACCGTGCCGATACGCGGCAACGTCGACACCCGCATCGGCTACGTCCGCTCGGGACGGCTGGACGCCGTGGTGCTCGCCGCCGCCGGTCTGATCCGTCTGGGACGGATCGGCGAGGCGACCGAGCTGCTCGATGCCGACCATGTTTTGCCCGCCCCCGGCCAGGGGGCCCTGGCAGTGGAGTGCGCCGCGTCCAGCGTGGCGCTCGCTGCCCGGCTCGCCGCGATCGACGACCCGTCCACACGGGTCGCCGTGACCGCCGAGCGAACCCTGCTCGCCGCCCTGGAGGCCGGCTGCAGCGCACCCGTGGGGGCGTTGGCCGACCTGTTGGGCGACGGTCAGGCTGTCACCGAAATGCGCCTGCGCGGCGTCGTCGGCACCCTCGACGGCACGACGCTGGTGCAGCTGTCCACCACCGGTCCCGTACCCGCATCGCCCAGTGAGGCCGCGGACCTCGGTCGCGTACTCGCCGCCGAGATGCTCGCCAAGGGTGCGGCCGGTCTTATGGGGGAGCGAGCACTTTGAACCCCACCGCCCCGAATCACCCCGGCTGCGGACACGTCACCTTCCTCGGTGCCGGCCCCGGAGATCCGGGCCTGCTGACCTTGCGCGCCGTGGAGGCACTGGCCTCCGCGGACGTGCTGATCGCCGACCCTCAAGTGCTCGACGTGGTGCGCAAGCACGTCAGGCCGGGCGTGGCCGCGGACGCTCAGGGCACGCCGCGGCAGGCGGACGCTGAGGGGTCGTCAGGCACCGCCACCGTCCCGGTACTCCGGGACAGTGCCAATCTTGTCATGACGGCTGCGCGCGGCGGCAAGCGGGTCGTCCGCGCGGTCGCGGGCGACCCCGGACTCGACGGGTACGCCGCCGACGAGATGCTCGCCTGCGCGGCCGAGGGCATCGTCTTCGAGGTGGTGCCCGGTGTGGCCGCCGCGGTGGGTGTCCCCGCCTACGCGGGGGTGCCGCTGCGGGACGCCCACAGCGCGGATGTGCGCTTCGTGGACGCCCTGACCGCCGATGAGCGCTGCTGGAGCGAGATCGGCTCGTCCGACGCGACCGCCGTGGTCTCCGCGACCCTGGAGACGGTGGCCGCCGCCGCGGGTGAGCTGGTGGCCGCGGGCCGCAAGCCGGACACCCCGCTCACCGTCACCGTCGCCGGCACCACCACCCGTCAGCGGACCTGGACCGCGACCCTGGGGACCATCGCCCAGGTGCTGAAGGCGGCGAAGGTGCTGCCGTCGCCGCAGGGCGCCCAGCCGGTGATAGCCGTGGTCGGTGAGCAGACCGCCGCCGGTCAGCGCGATCAGCTGTCATGGTTCGAGTCCAAGCCGCTGTTCGGCTGGAAGGTCCTGGTGCCGCGCACCAAGGAGCAGGCCGCCTCGCTCTCGGACCAGCTGCGCTCCTACGGCGCGGTGCCGAGTGAGGTGCCGACCATCGCCGTGGAGCCGCCGCGCACCCCGCAGCAGATGGAGCGCGCGGTCAAGGGCCTGGTCACCGGGCGCTATGAGTGGATCGCCTTCACCTCGGTCAACGCGGTCAAGGCGGTGCGGGAGAAGTTCGAGGAGTACGGGCTCGACGCCCGCGCGTTCGCCGGGATCAAGGTCGCGGCGGTGGGCGAGCAGACCGCGAAGTCGCTGATCGACTTCGGGGTGAAGCCGGATCTGGTGCCCAGCGGTGAGCAGTCCGCGGCCGGGCTGCTGGAGGACTGGCCGCCGTACGACCCGGTCTTCGACCCGATCGACCGGGTGTTCCTGCCGCGTGCCGACATCGCCACCGAGACCCTGGTCGCCGGGCTGATCGAGCTGGGCTGGGAGGTCGACGACGTGACCGCGTACCGCACCGTGCGCGCCTCGCCGCCGCCGGCCGAGACCCGTGAGGCCATCAAGGGCGGCGGGTTCGACGCGGTGCTCTTCACCTCGTCGTCCACCGTGCGGAACCTCGTCGGCATCGCGGGCAAGCCGCACAATGTCACCGTCATCGCCTGTATCGGCCCGGCCACCGCGAAGACTGCGGAGGAGCACGGACTGCGGGTGGATGTGCTGTCGCCGGAGCCCTCGGTGCTCAAGCTGGCCGAGGCGCTCGCGGACTTCGGGTCGGCGCGGCGGCAGGCCGCGATCGAGGCCGGGGAGCCGGTCACCCGCCCGAGCGAGCGACGGCCCGGTTCCCGAAGGAGGGCACGCTCTTGAACATCTCGTACGGCAGTTTCCCCGGTACGCGGCCGCGCCGGCTGCGCACCACGCCCGCGATGCGGCGCATGGTCGCGGAGACCCGGCTGCACCCGGCCGGGCTGATCCTGCCCGCGTTCATCCGCGAGGGTGTGACCGAGCCGGTGCCGCTGCAGTCGATGCCGGGCGTGGTCCAGCACACCCGGGACACCCTGCGGAAGGCGGCGTCCGAGGCGGTCGCCGCGGGGATCGGCGGGATCATGCTCTTCGGGGTGCCGGAGGAGTCCAAGAAGGACGCGGTCGGCACCCCCGGCACCGATCCCGACGGGATCCTCCAGGTGGCCATCCGGGACGTGCGCGCCGAGGTCGGCGACGACCTCGTGATCATGTCCGACCTCTGCCTGGACGAGCACACCGACCACGGCCACTGCGGGGTCCTGGACGCCGAGGGCCGGATCGACAACGACGCCACGCTGGAGCGGTACGCGGAGATGGCGCGCGCCCAGGCCGACGCGGGCGTCCACACGGTGGGCCCCAGCGGGATGATGGACGGGCAGGTCCGGGTGATCCGTGAGGCGCTGGACGGCGCCGGGCACCAGGACGTCTCCATCCTCGCCTACACCGCGAAGTACGCCTCCGCGTTCTACGGACCGTTCCGCGAGGCGGTGGGCTCCTCGCTGAAGGGCGACCGCAAGACGTACCAGCAGGACCCGGCCAACGCCCGGGAGTCGCTGCGCGAGCTGGAGCTGGACCTGGCCGAGGGCGCGGACATGGTGATGGTGAAGCCGGCCCTGCCGTACCTGGACATCCTGCGGCAGATCGCCGACGCCGTGGAGGTGCCGGTGGCCGCCTACCAGATCTCCGGTGAGTACGCGATGGTCGAGGCGGCCGCGGCCAACGGCTGGATCGACCGCGACCGCGCGATCATGGAGACGCTGACCTCGGTGCGGCGCGCGGGCGCGGGGATGATCCTCACGTACTGGGCGACCGAGGTGGCCCAGCGGCTGAACCGCGGGGAGTGACCCTCCACCGCGGGGAGTGACCACGAGGCCGGGGGCGCGGAGCCCCCGGCCTTCCGCGTCACCGGTCCTCGCGCCCCGCGGGGGCTCGCTTCGCCCACGCCGCGAACGCCGCCGCCACGGCCAGCAGGCCGAGGCCGATCCACAGGTTGATGCGGATCCCGTCGGCCTTGGCCACCTCGGCGGGGCTGTCCGTCACGCCCAGCACGGTCAGCACCGCGCCGTACAGGCCGAGCAGCCCGGCGATGAGCCAGCGCACATCGAAGGTCCTGCCCGGGGTCATGGGGTTCTCGCCCCTCTTCATGTCGCTCATACCGCGATCACCAGCCAGACGCTCAGAGCCGCTGTCAGGGTCAGGATGACGCTCCCCAGCACCACCGGGGACTTCCACCACGGCTGCCGCACCAGCGCCTCGTGGGCGTCCGGCGAGTCGGGGTCGGGCAGGCCCCACACCAGCCCGGCCAGTTCGGCGTCCGGCTTCGGCTTGGTGACGAGGGTGACCGCGACCGTGACGACCGCGTCCACGACGAAGGCGAGGAGCGCGCCGTAGAAGTTGGCCATCTGGGCGTTGATGGTGTCGTGCGGGCCGACCGCGCCGCCGGGGTAGAACCAGCCGATGTGGTACGCGGAGAGATGGGCCGCGGCCGCCGCGACCGTGCCGGACAGCATGCCCCAGAAGCCCGCCCACGGGGTGACCCGCTTCCAGAACATCGCCAGCAGGAAGGTCGCGAACAGCGGCGAGTTGAAGAACGAGAACAGCAGCTGGATGTAGTTCTGGATGTTGTTGTACTCGGAGGCGACGAACGCGGCGGCCACGCTCACCGCGATGCCCGCGACCGTGGCGTAGCGCCCGGCCGTGAGGTAGTAGCGGTCGTCGCGCCCCTTGACCACGTACGGCTTCCAGATGTCGTAGGTGAAGACCGTGTTGAAGCCGGATATGTTGGCCGCCATGCCCGCCATGAAGGCCGCCAGCAGCCCGGTGAGCGCGATGCCGAGCACGCCGTTGGGCAGGAAGCGCTGCATCATCTCGGGGATCACGTCGTTGTACGTGGGTCCGCCGGGCTTCCCCAGCTTGGGGATGATGACCAGCGCGATCATGCCGGGCACCACGGTGAACAGCGGGAGCGCCATCTTGGGGAAGGCGGCGATCAGCGGGGTGCGGCGGGCCGCGTTGAGGTCCTTGGCGGCCAGGGACCGCTGGACCTCGGCGAAGTTGGTGGTCCAGTAGCCGAAGGCGAGGACGAAGCCCTCGCCCATGGCCAGGCCGATCCAGTCGCCCAGCGGGTTGGTCCAGTGGCCCGGTGCGGTGCCCTGCCAGGTGTGCAGCAGGCTGGGGTCCTGCACGGCCTCCTTGAGGCCGCTGAAGCCGCCCACGTAGTGCAGTCCGATGACGACGATCGGGATCAGCCCGGCGAGGATCACGAAGAACTGCAGTACCTCGCCGTAGATCGCGCCCGCGAGCCCGCCCAGGGTGATGTACGCGAGGACGAAGACCGCCGACAGCAGGATGGACAGCCACAGCGGCCAGCCGATCAGCAGCTTGACGATCAGGGCGAGCGCGAAGAGGTTCACCCCGGCCAGCAGCATCTGCGCCACGGCGAAGACGACGCTGTTGAGGAGGTGGGTCTGGTTGTTGAAGCGGCGGCGCAGATACTCCGAGACGCTGTGGACCCGCGTCGAGTAGTAGAACGGCATCATCACGACGCCGAGGAAGACCATCGCGGGGATGGCCCCGAGCCAGTAGAAGTGCACCGCGGCGGCGCCGTACTGGGCGCCGTTGGCGGCGCCGCCGATGATCTCCAGGGCGCCGAGGTTGGCGGATATGAAGGCCAGGCCGGTGATCCAGGCGGGCATCGAGCGTCCGGCGAGGAAGAAGTCACCGGTGGTGTGGACGGCCCGCTTGGTGGTGATGCCGATGGCGATGATCGCGCCGAAGTAGACGGCGAGCAGGAACCAGTCGACGGCTCCGAGGCTGAGGGTGCCGGTCATCACCGGCCCCCGACCACGAAGTCGGCGGCCGCCCGCCCGGGCGCCACCAGCCGGGCGTTGGCCTCGTCGGAGGTGAGGACGAAGCGTTCGGCCTCCTCGCGCGGCTTGCCGAACCGCTCATGGCGCTCGATCAGCCGGCGCACCCGCTCCTCGGTGTCCAGGTCGACCCACCAGGTCTCGTCCAGCAGCTCGCGCACCGGGAGCCAGGGCGCCTCGTCCAGCAGCAGGTAGTTCCCCTCGGTGATCACCAGCGGGATCTCCGGCTCCACCGGGATGGTGCCCGCGACCGGCTGCTCGAGCTCGCGGTCGAACCCCGGCGCGTAGACGACCTCCTCGGTGCGCGGCGCCCGCAGCCGCCGCAGCAGCGCGGTGTAGCCGTACGGATCGAAGGTCTCCGGCGCGCCCTTGCGGCCGGTCAGGCCGAGTCGGCGCAGCTCGGCGTCGGCGAGGTGGAAGCCGTCCATGGGCACCAGGACGGCCCGGTCGGCGCCGAGGGAGTCGACCAGGTGCTCGGCGAGGGTGGTCTTGCCGGCCCCGGGTGGTCCGGCGATGCCGAGCAGGCGGCGGCCGCCTGCGTCGGCCAGGCGCTGAGCGCGCTCGAGGAGGTGCTGGGGAGTCATAGCGGGCGCTTTCGGCGGTTTCGGGGATTTTACGGGACGAGGGGGCGG
>NZ_JAEEAP010000328.1 GCF_016103465.1 Streptomyces sabulosicollis | reverse complement strand
GGCTAGTCGTCGGCAGCGTCAGATGGGTATAAGAGACTGGTGCAGCGGCGGTAGGCGGCGACGGTTTCGGTCAGGCCGATGAGGAGCAGTGGGGGTACGGAGTGCAGGAGGACTCCGGCCGGGTCCGCGTGGCGGGGCCAGCCGATGCGGTCGTCGGGCCATAGCGAGGTCCAGGTGTTCATGAGGGTTGCGGCGAGGCCGGCGGACCATCGCAGGGTGGTTGACCAGCCGGGTGGTGGGATGCCCCAGGCGGCGAGTCGTGCGTCTGCGTAGAGGACGGTGGCGAGGGTGAGGGCGACCATCGGGTCCAGGAGGAGGGCGATGGGCCAGGGAATGTGGTGGTCGACTGCGAAGAGGGTGACGTTGACGGCGGTGAAGATGAGAGTGAGGGCCGCGACGCCGGACAGGATGCGGATGAGGGCGTGGAGCAAGGCGTTGACGTCGGCTGGGGTGGGCTGTGTACTCACCGCGCACCGCGCAGACTCGGGCGGGTCGCCCCCTGGTAGGTGGTGCTGGCCAGGCGGGCGGTGTTTTCTCTGACGACGGCGCCGGGGTGGGGTGCGTCGATCATGCGGTGGTTGCCGGTGTAGATGCCGACGTGGGTGATGGCGTGGGGGCTGGTGCCGAAGAACAGCAGGTCGCCTGGCAGGAGGTGTGCTCCGGCCGGTAGGCGGGGGCCGGCGTCGTACTGGACCTGTGCGACGCGCGGGAGGGTGATGCCGATGCTGGCGTAGGCGGCTTTGGTCAGGCCGGAGCAGTCGAAGCCGCCTTCGGCGCGGCCGTCGCCACCCCACACGTATGGGGTGCCGATCTGGCGGCGGGCGAAGGTGACCACAGCCGATGCGTGTGTGGAGCCGGTGGGGGGTCCGGGGCTGGTTGCCGGGGATGCGGCGGCATAGCGCCGTGCGATGCCCAGAACGCCTGCGACGTAGGCATGGGAGGGGTTGTAGGCGTAGATCGCCCGCTGGAGGTCTTTGCCTCCTCGGGCGCCGTGCGCACACAGGAGGCGGGCCGCGGCGAACACCGCGTCGACCGGATCCCACGGGGTCGGTGGTCTCTTCCCGCCGGCCGGTACCGGGTATGCGTAGAGCGCGAAGGTGGACGGCAGGAATTGCATGGGGCCGACCGCGCCTGCTGAGGAAGTCATGGTGGGGTGGCGTCCGTGGTCGGTCTCGGCCTTGCCGATCGCGGCGAGGATCGTCCAGGACAGGTCCGGGCATTCAGGAGTCGCCTGCCGGTAAACGGCCAGCATGGCCGGAGGAATATCGCTGAGCGTGTCCTTGCCCAGGGTGGCCGTGCTGCCTCCGGAGCCGGGGCTGAAGGAATTGAGCAGCGCGGCGACCAGGAATACCGCGAGCAGGGGCAGGGCGGCGATCGCACAGCCGATTCCGGCGGTGGCCTTGGTGAGCAGGCTCATGAGGCTTGTGCTGTGGGCGGTAGTGGGGAGACGGGGAGCGTTAGGGCGGTGTCGGCGTCGGTGGGTTCGAGTCCGGCGGCCGGGGTGAGACCGGTCCAGTGGGCGGCGAGGGCGGTCAGTGAGGTGCGGCGGGCTGCGGGCTCGAGCGGGGCCCACCAGGGGCCCCACGGGTTGTCGGTGGTGAAGTCCAGCGAGGAGGTGGCGACGCGCAGGCCCCGGTCGCGGGCGGGCTGGGCGAGGCGGTGGCGGATGGCTCGGTCCCGGGAGGCGGTGCGGGTGTGGATGAGCAGGACCGGGTGGGTACCGGTGGAGGTGGCGAAGGTGGCGTATCCGTCGAGTTTGGCCTCCACCCGGGCAAGGGGCTGGGTGCCGGTGTCGTATTCGAGGAAGAACGGCAGCTGGTAAGGACTTTCAGTTGTGCTTGGCAGGTCGTGCCAGTGGGCGTAGGCGTCGGGGCGGATCATGTCGTCCCAGCGGCGTGCACAGGAGCGTTCCGACAGCCACAGCGCCAGACCGCTGCCGGGGTGATGGCGGGGGCGGGCGGCGAGGTGGGTGAGGAGTTCATTGACGCCGACATCGTGGCCCAGAGAGGGGGAGTAGGCGATGCGGCCGGTGGCGGTGGGACGCCAGCCCAGGACGGGAAGTTCGCATCCGGTATGGGCGGCGAGCAGGGTGGCGCCGGCGGGACCGAGCGTGTAGTGCTCGGGCGCGGAGCCGGTTTGGACCAGGGGACGGAAGGAGTCCAGGACCGCGTGCTGGTGGAGGGTGCGCAGGCGACGCTGGGCGGAACGCAGAGTGCTGAAGGCCAGGCGGGCGATCTGCGGTGCTGTCAGGACGCGGTGTTCATGGACCATGGCGGTCAGCCAGAGGTCGCGAGTGGTGAGGCGGTGGGTGAGCGCGACGATGTCGGTGTGGCGGCGTGCCGGTGCAGGCCGGGGCCGGGTGGTAGCGGCGCGCGCGGTGTAGCGGGAACCGGGCCCGGAGGCGGGGCGGGGCAAAGCGGGCATCGGCAGTCACCACCAAAACGAGGAAATGACGTGGGCGGAAGACGGGTTGTGGCCGGGCAGCGTGGTGTCAGGGGCGGGTGGTGGTCCGGGCGCCGGTGCGGGTTGCTGCGGCGGCGCGTAGATCGGCTGCGCGGCCAGGGACTGGGGGCGGCAGGGGCCGGGTGGTGAGGGTGAAGGCGGCGGATTCGGCTCCGCCGGTCAATAGGTGGGCTGTGGCCTGGTAGGGGCCGAGGTGGGCGAGGTCGTGCGCCGTGAGGGTGGGAAGGGTGTGCCGTTCCAGGACGTTTGCGTCTTCGGGGGAGGCGATGAAGAAGATCTTGTTGCGGGCGTTGGCGGAGATCCCTTCGCGTAGGTCGCGGGGGAGCTGGGCGAGGTGCTGGTGCGCCAGTGCCATGGACAGCCGGTAGCCGCGGGCTTCGGCGAGCATGTCTTCCAGCGGGTAGGGGAGGGTGAGGAAGTTGTGGGCTTCATCGATGTAGAGGGCGGCGTCGATGCGCTGGTGCTCGGGGGTACGAGCGCGGGCTGAGGCGGCCTGCCAGGTCCCGGCGACGATGAACGAGCCGAGCAGCCGGGCGGTCTCCTCACCGAGGGCGCCTTTGGGGAGGCGGGCCAGGAGGATGCCACCGTCGAGGACCCGGGCGAGGTCGAAGGTGGAGGGACCGGCGGAGATGGCACGGCGGGCGAAGTCACGCAGCAGGAAGGCGCGCAGCTTGTTCATCACCGGCCCCACGACGGCGGCGCGGGAGGGTTCGGACATCGCTTCGTACCAGGCCCAGAAGCCGCGGAGGACGGGGTCCTTGATGGTGGGGATCAGCCGGAGGCGGTAGGCGGGCTCGCCCAGGAGGCGGGGTACGTCGGCGAGGGTGACCAGTTGGCCGCTGCGCGTGCGGTGTTTGAGGAGGGTGAGGCAGGCGGCGCGCATGACGTCGTCGGTTCTCGGGCCCCAGAAGGCGGTGAAGATGCGGCGGAAGATGCCGGTGATGTTGTCGACGACGACGTCGATGTCCGCGCCGTCGAACACGTTGAGGCAGGGCGGGGCGTGAACGTCGTCCGGGTCGATCAGAATGAGGCGGTCGGCGCAGGTGTCGGGGAGCCGGGAGAGGAGGTCGGTCACGAGATCGCCCTTGGGATCGATGACGATCGCGCCCCGCCGGTTGCGTACGTCGTCCAGGACGAGGTGGGCGATGAGTGTGGACTTCCCGGACCCCGTGGCGCCCATCAGGTGCACATGGTGACGGGCATCGGCGACCGCCAGTCCGACCGGGCGCCGCGCGCCGGTATCCGAGTAGCCGAGCGGCTTGACCCCCGCACCCGGTGCGGGGGAGGGCACGGCGGGAGGAGGCAGCACGGAACGGGCTCCGGCGCGCCGCAGCCCGGGGGCGTCCGCGTCGATGGGCAGATGGGCGAGGGCCGCGAGCTCGGGGACCGACAGGAGCGCGGCACGCTGAGGGAACAGACGTCCCTCCAGTGGCCGATGCGGCTTGGGCAGGCGGGTGCGGGCGAGCCAGTTGCGTTCCGCGTACAGGCCGAACGCGGAGGCCAGCGCGTGCGCCCGCCCGCGGACCAGGTCTTGGGCGCGCTCCTGCTCCGGGGTGCAGGTGGCGGCGTAGGTGATGACTGTCTGCCATTGAGGGCCTGCGAGTTTGCTTGCGGACTGGCGGACCGCCGCACTGTGTTCGACATCTTGGCGCCCTGTAGTGGTGGGCTGCGGCCGGTGCAGCAACAGGGCGCCGAGGGCGGGAAGCCGCTGGACGGATTGGCCGGCCTTCAGCCGGCGTGCCGCCCGGCGAGAGCGTCGCACCGCCGCCCCTGTGGCCGGCCGGAGGAGGATCTGCACGCACGCGGTCTCGCCTTCGCCCAGGCTGGTAGCGGCCTGGAGCAGGGCGCGGAGCGGATCGGCGGCATGCTCGGTGCGCAGGGGCAGCACGTCCGGGCGCGCCGGACGCAGCCGGCCCGCGCTGACTACGTGCCCGTGCGGGATGAGTCCTGGTGGTTCCAGGATGCGGGTGTGGGCTCCGGGCCAGGCTGCCTCCACTGCGTGGCGCACCAGTCCCAGCGGTACGGTGCCTGGTACCCACAGCCGGATGCTCAGCCCTGCGTGGGTCCAGGCGTATTCGAAGCCCACATGCGGCTGCCCGCCCGTCAGGCGGCGCCACCACGGTCGCAGCAGGCCCGCGAGCTGAGCCCAGAGGACTTCGCCGCCTTTGGCGGGGACGCGCGGGGGAGCCAGGATCTCCACACAGCGTGCCCCGTCGGCGAAGCGCCGCTGGCGTCGGCGCCGCAACCGGCTGTGTGCGGCGCCAGCGCAGACGGCCACGGCGGTGGTGACTGGGACGAGTGCGGGCCCGTACGGGGTAATCCAGTCGAGCACACGCCGGCCGGCAGCCGTCCAGAAGGCGCCAGGATCGATAAGGAAGTCGGCCACAGGGCCGTGCGGCCCGGCAGTGGTCACGAGCGCGTTCACGCTCACCGGTCCCACCCCTCGTCGCCGTCAGCTTCATCGATGTACGGGCCATCGGGATCGGTGTCATCAGGCAGACGCTGAGCGGCGAGTTCTCCGGGATCAGTGGTGATGATCTCGTGTTCGCCGGGCGCGGCCACGGAGATCAGCGCGACTTTGTGTCGTTCCCCGGCCAGCAGCAGCGCCTCGCCCCGCGTGGCGGACAGCAGGAACTCCCGCTCACCGTGCGAGAGCCGGAAGGACTCGCTGATGGTGTCGATGGCCTGCGGTGCCTGGCGGAGCAGAATCTGCGTCGCCGCGTTCGCCACCACCGCCCGGCCCAGCGGAGAGGCGAGCACGTCATCGGCGTCCTGGGTGACCACGGCGAGCCCGGTCCAGTGCTTACGCGCGGCCTTGGCCATCCGGAACAGGAAACGTGCCCCGGCTGTGTCGCGCATCAGCAGCCATGCCTCGTCGACCACCACCAGATGCTTGCCTTGCCGGCCATGGGCGGTGACCTGGCGCCAGACGGCATCCAGCGCGAGTAGCATCGCCGGGGCCTTGACCTCTTCGGGCAATTGCCGCAGGGCGAAGACCACCAGGTGTCCGGAGGTGCTCGCGGTGCTGGGGCCGTTGAACACGGGGGCATGCGACCCGGTGACGTACGGCGCGAGCCGCTCGGCCAATTCCGCGGATGCCTGGCTGTCGTCCTCGGCGAGCACGGCGGCCAGGTCAGCGAGCACGGGCGGGGTGCGGGTCCAGGTACGCGCATCGGCGGTGATCCCGGCCCTGCGGTAAGCGGCGAGGATGGCCCGGTCCAGGATGGCCTTATCCGTCCCGTCCAAGGGGCTGCCGATGAGTACGGAGAGAAAGGTGTGCAGGAACAAGACCCGTCGCGTCAGCACATCATCACCAGCCCTGTCGCGCCCACCGTGGGGTGGGAGATCGAAGGGGTTGAGGCGCACCTGGTCCGCGCCGAGCGCGACGATGTGTCCGCCGACGGTCTCCGCCAGGCGGACGTACTCGTCCTCGGGGTCGATGACGCAGGCGGTGACGCCGGTGAACAGCAGCCGCAGCAGCTCCAGCTTGGCGAGATAGGACTTGCCCGCGCCGGAGCGGGCCAGGGTGATGGAGTTGTAGTTGTCGCATCCGAAGCGATCCCACAGCACCGGGGCACCGGAGACGGCGTTCAACCCGTACAGCACCCTTGAAGAAGCTCCGCCCCCGGCGCCTTCGGCGTCAGTGGCGGGCAGGTCGGGGCTGGTGAAGGGGAAGCACGCGGCGAGTGCCGCAGTATCAAAGGTACGGCGGACCTTGAGAGTGTCGATGCCCAGCGGCAGGGTGGTCAGCCAGCCGGGCAGCGCCCGGTAGGTGGTCGGCGCGACCGTCATCAGCAGTGATTCCGCAACCGCCCGAACCGCCGCGACCTGCTCGGCGAGCGTGTCCTCATCCGAGGCGTGGACGGTCATGTACAGCCCGACCTGGAAGAGCCTCCCCTCACCCCGGGCGATCCGGTAGGCGAGTTCGGCCGCATCGGCAGCGGCGGCCTCGACGTCCGGGTCGTCCAGGTGCCCCTTGTCCAGGCCGCCGCGCCGCCCGGATTCCAGCCGGGCGCGCTGCTTCTTCAGCCCGGCCGCGGCGACGGGGTTGGGGACCGGGTCGATGTGTACGGCGATGTCGAGGTGTCCGGGGAAGTTCAGCAGGGGCGCCAGCCAGCCGGGCGTGACCTCGGCCGGATACCCGGTCACCACCAGCGTGGAAGCCAGATGGCCGCCGATCGCCAGGGTGCGCGCGTGGACCTCGACGGCTTCCGGGCCGACCGCCTCCAGCAGTTCCTCGGCCGGTACGAGCGTGTCGGTCGCAGCGCGGCGGCGGGTCTTCAAGAGCTGGATCACGCCTGGTCTCCATCACGTTCGGTGCCCACCGGCGAGGTGGGAGAGTCGGGATTGCACGCTGCGGTGATCACAGCCGTCGTCTCTTCGGCGTGCAGTGGGACAACGCTGATCTCGGCGGGCGCGAGCGCCCGGGCTGCTTCCTGGATGCGCTGGATGACACGACCGCTTCCGGCTGCCGACCGGGGTTGATGCCGCGCTGCCTCTTCGCGTGCGACGAGCACGACCTGGCGTGTGAGAAGGCCCCCTCCTGCCCCCAGTTCGGCGAGGTAGTCGGCGTGGGCGCGAGCTGCCTGCTCCAGCGCCGGGTGCGGCAGGGCGGGCGCGTCGTGGTGGAGCTGGTTGGCCAGGGGCGCAAGGTTGGTGTGATAGCAGCGGATCAGGATCTGAGTGGGGCCGGTCAGCGAGTTGAGCCAGCGGGCGAACGCCGCGACCAGGCCCTGCTGCTCGGCGCCGCTGCGCAGATCGAAGTTGACCGTCGAACACCTCGCCATCGCCGCCCGCCCCTGCCCGCGCAATTCCAGTACGCCTGCCGGGCTGACTCCGCGACAGGGCATCCGCATCGCCTCCGGCATGGGCCCGGCTGCCCGGGCCAGGCGCGGGGGCACGATGCCGGGCAGCGCCGGCACACCTTCCGGGGCGTGCACGCGCCGCTTGCAGGTGCGGGCGTGGAAGAGAGCCGCGAGCACGAACCGGTCCAGACCGATACCTTCCCGGGCGCCCAGCGCGATCGCGGTGACGACCCCGGCCACAGGCACGATCATCACCAGATACACCAGCGGGGCCATGACCGGGCGTGCGATCCAGTACCCGCCATACATCACCAGCGCGGCGGCGGCCAGGATTCCGGTCTGCCGCGCGGTGAACGGCCCCAGGATGCGGTCGGGACGCGCGATATCGGCCGGGATACGGGTAGCGGCAACGCCTTCGTCGTTCACATCCGTCATGAACATTCACCTCCGGGGCAGTTCGAGGGGCAACCGCAACTGCGCTGGACGGGCGGACCGCACACGCACCCGCTCTGCGGGAACCGGCAATACCATCTGGCGCGAACGCATCCGAGGACTGGCCGGAACAACAGGCGGCTGCACCGAAGAGCGGGAAGAAACAGTGCGGCGCGCGGCCTGCGTGCGGGGGGTGCGTTCGGCTCGGATCGGCAGCCAGGTTTGCACCGGGCGCGGCGGGCGGCTGGGGACACGCTGCGCGGCCACCGGCAGCGTCAGCTGCCGCTTGCGGCGCGCCTGCGAGGGATGGATCACCGTGCGGGGACCTTTCAGACTCGGATTGCGCGATGAGGCAGGGGCCGCGCTGACTCGTGGACGGCCGGGTGTCGTGCCCTGGGCCGGGCGCATGACTGGAGCAATCGCTGATCCGCCGACGCTGGACGCGACAGGCGCGGATGTACCGCCGCCGGGGCCGGACGAACCAGCGCCGGTTAGTGATACGCGTGGCAACACGCCCGCAGAACTGGGAGCAGGGCCACAGCCCGTCAGTCCAGGGACCGGCCTGGGACCCGGTCCCGGCCCTGGGCGTGGTGGTCGCCCGCCGCCTCCACGATGGGGCATTCCACCTCCGCCGCCGGGACGGCCCCCACCACGGCCCAGCAGGGGCATGCCAGGCAGGTAGCGGTCCATGAGCCGGTACATGGCCAGATGACGCAGAATGCGCACGGCGGTGGGAGCGTGGGGGTTGTGGATGGGGGTGGCGCGGAAGACGACCTGCATCGTCCAGCCGGGGATCTTGAACAGCACCCAGAACAGCGCGAGCCCGGCCAGCATCGTGCCCAGCTTGTCCGCGTACGGAATCCCCAGCGCCGTAGCCCCGGGGGCGAAGAACAGTTTGAGCGCGACGATGAACGTCATGGACTGCGCGACCTGGATGACCAGGCACCCGGCGAGGGCGCGCCACCACAGCCGGGCCATCGGCTCGGTGAGCGGATGAGCGTGGCAGGCCAGCGCCAGCGGGCCACAGACCGCGAGCAGAGCCATGACGGCGACCCTCACGAAGAACCCGATGAGCACCGCCAGGATCAGCGCGATCATGACGATCGAGACGATCAGCAGATAGATCTTCAGCCCGGGCGCGCCGAACAGGGAGAAGGGGAGGGCGCGTTCCACCAGGCCCTGCCCGGCATCGGACATGCCGATTCCCATGATCGCGTGGGAGAGAGCGTTGCCGAGGGAGATGGTCTTCCCCATCACGGTCAGCGACGTCGCCGAGGCGATCATTCCGATGAGCAGACGGGGAGCGATCTGTTTGAGCGCGTACCGAGTCTGGAGCGTCTCGTACCCCATGATCGTGACCCCGCCCGCGGTCACGAACAGCACGTAGATGCCGACTGTGATGCCCATCGTCCCGGTCCACAGCCGTTTCAGGTCGGCGTGCCGGGTGACGTCGGGTGTGGCGAGCAGCGTGTCGGCGAGCAGTTCTCGTAGCGGTTTCATGATCTGCTCGACGATCAGCCCCAGGAACGCGGTGATCGCGTTCACGATCATCCCGGGGATATCGAAGAGACCGTCCAGTCCCCAGCCGGCCGGAGAGCAGTCACCACCGGTGACCTCGCAGGCAGGAGGCGTCGGTCCCGGAGTCGGCTCCCGAGCCGGTGGACGTGAGGGTGTGTGGGAGGAGCGGCCGGGCCCAGGGCTCGGCCCGGACGTGGCCCCAGGCCGGGCAGAACCGGCCCCGGGACCGCGCGGGCTTGCTCCAGGACCCGGCTCAGGCCGGGGCTGTGGATCACCAGGAGTGACGGGTGCCTGGAACGCGATGGTGGGGAGGGGGACGGCCTGTGCGGGGGATGCGGCGAGCGGACCGGCGCCGGTCACCAGGACAGCGGACATCAGGAGGACACAGACCAGGCGGGGGCGGGTCATTGCCCGCCGCCGGTGTCGATGCCCACGATCTGCTGCAGAACGAGCACGACGACCGGGGCGAGAATCGCCAGCCCGTAGCCGATGCCAGCGCTTTTCAGCGCCCGCTTCGCCGCTTCGATCTCCCCCGGGTCGCCGCCGGCCGTCAGATAGCGCACGCTGCCGAAAGTCAAGAACAGCGTGGCGAGTCCAGCGAGCAGACCCACGACATAATCCCGAAGATTCGAGATGACCTCCGGAATCGTGGCCACCGCCCACACCAGGGGCGGATCCGCCAGCAGCGCAGCAGCGGTCACAGCGAGGACGAACACCATCCGGACCCCACGGCGTACGAGCCGACGCATGGCGAGGTGTGGCCGTCGGAAGCGGCAGAGCATGGCAGGGCACCTCCATCAGGCACAAAAGCGACCAGGCAAAAGAGAAATGACGGGAAGCTGGCGGAGGTGGGCCGGATCCTTCGCCCGGGGCCTGCCTCCTTCGGCGGCAACCGGACCGGCTCGGGGTGTCAGCACGAGACGGTGTGCCCACCCCCACCCAGCGCAAGAGGTCTGATATATGCCGCAACGCGGCCCTGTCGGCGGCGGGTGAATCGTGACCCACTTTGGTCGGGTGAAATGTGACCCAGTTTGGGATGGTTCAGTCGTTGTCGGTTCGGTCGGTGGGGACGCGTCCGAGTTCGCGTCCGCGCATGCGGTAGGA
>NZ_JAEEAP010000327.1 GCF_016103465.1 Streptomyces sabulosicollis | reverse complement strand
GTGGTGGGCACCGGGGTGGTGGACGCCGGGGTGGTGGGCACCGGAAAAGCCGGTGCCGCGGTGTCGGGGCCCTGTGCGATGCTCGACGACGTGCACACCACGTCTGTCAGCCCGGTGTTCATCGGCCGTGCCCAGGAGTTGGCCACCCTCGAGGACGCGCTCGCCCACGCCACCGCGGGCGAGCCGCAGGTGCTGCTGGTGGGGGGAGAAGCGGGGGTCGGCAAGACCCGCCTCATCGACGAGTTCC
This sequence comes from Streptomyces sabulosicollis, assembly GCF_016103465.1. Taxonomy (GTDB): domain Bacteria; phylum Actinomycetota; class Actinomycetes; order Streptomycetales; family Streptomycetaceae; genus Streptomyces; species Streptomyces sabulosicollis. The sequence continues at coordinate 10,079 of NZ_JAEEAP010000327.1, read as the reverse complement.
TGGCCTCGGCCGTGGCGGCGGGGGCGGTCGCGGCGGTCGGCGGCTGTGTGGAAATCGGCGCCGACGGGCTGCCGTTCGCCCCCGTGTCCACCGTGCTGCGCTCACTGCGCCGCAAGCTGGGCACCGAGCTGGACGGGGCCGCCGCCGGGCAGGAGGGCGAACTGGCCCGGCTCCTGCCCGAACTGGGCGAGACCTCCCGCGCGTCCCACGACGGGGACGGCCGGGCCCGGCTGTTCGAGCTCACCGTCCGGCTGCTGGAGCGGCTGGCCGCCGAGCGCACCCTCGTCGTCGCCATCGAGGACCTGCACTGGGCCGACCGCTCCACCCGCGAGCTGCTCGGCTATCTCTTCCGGTCGCTGCTCAGCGCCCGGCTGCTGGTGGTGGCCACCTACCGTTCCGACGACATCCACCGCCGCCATCCGCTGCGCCCCTTCCTCGCCGAGGTGGACCGGATGCGCGAGGTGCGGCGGATCGAGCTGTCCCGCTTCACCCGCGGCGAGGTGCACGCCCAGCTCACCGGGATCAACGGGGCCGAACCGGAGCGCGACCTGGTCGACCGGATCTTCAAGCGCAGCGACGGCAACGCCTTCTTCGTGGAGGAGATCGCCCGCTCCCTCAACGAGGGCTGCCGCACCGGGCTCAGCGAATCGCTGCGCGATCTGCTGCTGGTGCGGGTCGAGGCGCTGCCCGAGGAGGCCCAGGGGGTGGTGCGGATCCTCGCCGAGGGCGGCTCCTCGGTGGAGTACGAGCTGCTGCGCGCGGTCGCCCGGCTCGGCGAGGACGAGCTGATCGACGCGCTGCGGGCCGCGGTCGGGGCGAACATCCTGCGCCCGACGGCCGACGACAGCGGCTACCGCTTCCGGCACTCGCTGGTGCGCGAGGCCGTGCGCGACGATCTGCTCCCCGGGGAGCGCTCCCGGCTCAACCGGCGCTTCGCGGAGGTGCTGGAGGCCGAGCCCGCGCTGGTGCGGGCCGATGAGCGGGCCGCCCGGCTGGCCAGCTACTGGTACCACGCGCACGACCCCGCCAAGGCTCTGCCCGCCGTGCTCCAGGCGTCCGTGGAGGCGCGGCGGCGGTACGCCCACGCGGAGCAGCTGCGGCTGCTGGAGCGGGCCATGGAGCTGTGGGAGGACGCCCCCAAGGAGATACGGCGGGCGCAGCGGCCCTTGGACTACGCGGAGGTGTACCCCGCCTGCGGCTGTGAGGACCAGGCGCTGCGCCATCTCGATCTGCTCGCCGAGGTGGTGGTGGCCGCGCATATGTCCGGGCAGCGGGAGCGGGCGCTGACCGTCAGCAAGCGGGCGCTGCGGGCGCTGGAACGCGGCGGTGACGATCCGCTGCGGGCCGCCTGGTTCTGGACCCAGCGGTCCAAGCTGATGGAGGGCCTGGCCCGCGGTGACGGCTGGGAGGAGCTGAGCCGCGCCCAGGAACTGGTGCGCGGGCTGCCGCCGTCCCCCGTGCACGCCGAGGTCATGGCGCAGGTGGCGGGCTGGACGATGACCCACCGCCCCGGTCCTGAGGGCCTGGCCGCCGCCGAACGGGCGGTGGAGCTGGCCCGGATGGTCGGCGCCGAGAGCACGGAGCTGAACGCCCGGCTGACGCTGGGCTACTTCACCGGAGACTCCGGCGACATCGAGTGCGGGCTGGCCGAGATGCGCGAGGTCTGCGAGCGGGCCCTGGACCTCGGCGACATCAGCGTTCTGGGGCGGTGTTACGTCAATCTCGCCTCGGCGCTGGAGGGGGTCGGCCGGTCGGCCGAGTCGGTGGAGACCGCCGAGGAGGGCGCCCGGATCCTGGACCGCGTCGGCCTGGTGGACTCCCGGGCCTGGGTCTACGGGAATCTGGCCGAGTCGCTGTTCTCCCTGGGCCGCTGGGAGGAGGCGGAGGCGGCGGCCCTGAAGACCCGGCGGCTCGCCCTCGGCACCAAACCGCGCGGCACCGCCGCCAACCGGCTCGCCCAGCTGGCGCTGGCACGCGGGGAGTGGGACACGGCGGAGCGCGAGCTGGCCGCCGCCCGGGAGCACTACGGCGCCCACAACACCGAACCGCAGTACACCCTCCAGGTCGCGGGGCACGCCATCGAACTCGCGGCGGCGCGCGGCCGGATCCTGGAGGTCCGGGCCCTGCTGCGGCAGGCCGTGGAGGCCGGTTTCCCGCCCGGGATGCAGCGCTACGCCTGGCGGTTGCTGCACGCGGCCGCCGCGGCCGAGTCGGCCGCCCGCGGACTGCCCACGGCCGAGCCGGGCCGGGGCGAGGCGCTGGCCCGCCTCCGGACGGCGGTGAAGCGGGTGCCGCAGCCCGTGCCGGTGTGGCGGGCCCACGCGGCGATGGTCCAGGCCGAACTGGCGCGCGCCGAGGGCCGGGACCGGCCCGACCTCTGGGCCGAGGCCACGGCCGCCTTCGCCGCGCTGGACCGCCCGTATCCGCTGGCCCGCGCCCGCCACCGCTGGGCGGAGGCGCTGCTCACCCCGGCCCGGGGCGCTACCGGCCGGGGCACTACCGGCCAGGGCGTTCCGGACCAGGCCGACCGTGAACACGCCACCGAACTGCTCGCCCAGGCGCATGCCGTGGCCGAACGGCTGGGTGCCCGTCCGCTGCGCGAGGAGATCGAGCTGCTGGCCCGGCGCGCCCGGCTGCCCCTGGTGTCCGCCGCGACCCGTGCCGCGCTCGACGCGTCCCCGCACCGCACCCCCGCGCTGCTCCCGGCCCCGCCCGCCGCCGAGCCCGCCGATCCGGCCGAGGAGCTGGGGCTGACGCCCCGGGAGCGGGATGTGCTGCGGCTGGTCGCCGACGGGCGCAGCAATCGCCAGATCGCCGAGGAGCTGTTCATCTCGCCCAAGACGGCCAGCGTGCATGTCTCCAACATCCTGGCCAAGCTGGGCGTCTCGGGCCGGGCGGAGGCAGCCGCCGTGGCCCACCGACTGCGCCTGGTGGACGGCCTGACCGACGGCGCGGCGGTTCACTGACGGGGTACGCCGGGCGCTGACGGGGGTGCGCGGCGGCTCGCTGACGGGGTACGCCGGGCGCTGACGGGGGTGCGCGGCGGCGCGCTGACAGGAGGCGCGACACGCTGACCGGATTGCGCGGCGCGCTGACAGGGGGCGCGGTACGCCGACCGCTCGCCGGGTCAGTCCGCTTCGCGGGGCCGGATCACCACCCGGCCGGACTCGAGGTCTATGGGACCTTTCCACGGCGGGTCGCCGCTGCCCGTCTCGTCGAGCGTGACCTCCAGCCGGTTGCGCTCTTCCTCGGTGTGCTTGCGTCCGGGCGCGAACAGCTCCTCGATGAGGTTGAACATGACGACCCCCGTAGCGTTGCGACTCCTGACAGTGTAGGCAGACCTGGCACAGAACGGGCACGCCGCGACATGTCGGCTGAACTCAATGCCACGACCGGCCGGTTCGCCCTCCGCTCAGCCGACCTCCAGCGGATCTCCCTTCGGGGATCTCCCCTCAGCGGAGGGGGAACTCCCCTCAGCGGACCTCCAGCCGCAGGATCCGGTCGTCCTCACGACCCGGGTCGCCACGCCCGTCCGTATTGCTCGTGGTCAGCCACAGCCCCCCGTCGTCCGCCGCCACCACGGTGCGCAGCCGTCCGTACTTCCCGTCCAGGAACGACTGCGGCTTCGCGACCGGCTTGTCTCCCTTCAGCGGAATGCGCCACAGCCGCTCACCGCGCAGCCCCGCCATCCAGATCGAGCCCTTGGCGAAGGCGATTCCGCTCGGTGAGGCGTCCTTGGGCTTCCACTGCTCGAGCGGGTCGGCAAAGCCCTTCTTCCCGGCCTTGCCCTCGACCTCCGGCCAGCCGTAGTTCTTGCCCGGCTCGATCAGATTGAGCTCGTCCCAGGTGTCCTGGCCGAACTCGGAGGCCCACAACCGCTTGTCATCATCCCAGGCCAGGCCCTGCACATTGCGGTGACCCGGGGAGTAGACGACCGACTGGGCGTCCGGGTTGCGGGGCGCGGGCTCGCCGTCCGGGGTCATCCGCAGGATCTTGCCGCCGAAGGAGTCCATGTCCTGGGCGAGGCCGCGGTCACCGCTCTCACCCGTGCCCGCGTAGAGCATCTTGTCCGGGCCGAAGGCGATGCGGCCGCCGTTGTGGATCGTGCCCTTGGGGATGCCCTTGAAGATCGTGTCCGGGGCGCCGAGCTGATCGCCGGCGGGGCGCTTGTCGTCATACACCATCCGGACGATGCGGTTGTCCGAATCGGTGGTGAAGTACGCGTAGACCATGTGGTCCGTGCCGAAGTCGGAGGAGACCGCCAGCCCCAGCAGCCCGCCCTCACCGGCGGCGGAGACCCCCGGGACGGACCCCACCTCGGTCTTCTTCCCCGTGTCCGCCGAGACCTTGAAGATCTGTCCGGTGTCCCGTGAGGAGACCAGCAGATCTCCGCCGGGCAGCGCCGCGAGCCCCCAGGGGGAATCCAGCTTCGTGGTGAGCGTGCGCACCACCTTCACCGAGCCCTTCGCGGGCGCCGCGGACTTGGTCGGCGAGGGCGCGCCCGAGGAGGAGCCCCCGCCGCCCGGCTTCGTGGGCGCGGACGACCGGCCGCCCGGTCTGGTGATGCTGTCGCCGTCCGACGAGCAGCCCGCCACGAGCAACACGGCGGCAGCGGCGGCGAGAACAGAGGTGACGCGAGGACGTCGCACGGTCGGGTTCCTCTCCATGGGCACGTGTGCCGCGGCACGGCACTGATTCTTATACACCGCGGACCCGCGCCGGGTTCCCATCCCCGAACCGGGCCCGGACCAGGCCCGGCCGCGCATCCGCCACCGCGTCCGGACCGGGCCCGGCCTCAGTCCCACGACCCCCGTGCGGGGGGCAGCTCCGCGATCTCCGCGAGGTCCTCGGGGGAGAGCGGCAGACCGGCCGCCGCGCAGTTCTCCGCCGCCCACCGCGCCCGCTTCGTCCCCGGCACCGGCACCACATGCGGCGCCTGCGCCAGCAGCCAGGCCAGGGCCACCTGCGCGGGAGTCACCCCGTCCCCGTGCCGCTCGGCGACCCGCCGCAGACCGGCCACGATCGGCTGGTTCGCGGCCATCATCTCCGCCGTGAACCGCGGATGCCGGGCCCGCATGTCGTCCGGCTCGAAGCCCTGCCCGGGAGTGAGCGTCCCGCTCAGGAAGCCGTTCCCCAGCGGCATCGCCGCCAGGAAGCCCACTCCCCGCGAGGCGCACCACGGCACCAGCGCCTCCAGCGCCTCGGGCGACCACACCGACAGCTCCGCCTGCACACAGCTGACCGGAAAGACCTGCTGGACCCGCTCCAGCTGGCGCACCGTGGCGTCGTGCATCCCGGCGCCCGCCCTCCGCTGCGCCCGCGCGCCCACGGCGCACAGCCCCAGGGCCCGCACCTTCCCGGCCGCGACCAGCTCCGCCATCGCGCCCCACGTCTCCTCTATGGGCACCTCCGGGTCGGCCCGGTGCAGCTGGTAGAGGTCGATCACATCGGTCTGCAGCCGGCGCAGCGAGGCGTCGCAGGCCCGCTTCACATAGCCGGGCCGCCCGTTGGCCACGATGTGCTGGTCGCCCACCAGAAGTCCGCACTTGGTGGACACGAAGGCGTCCGCCCGACGCTCCTTGAGCACCCGCCCCACCAGCAGCTCATTGGTGAAGGGGCCGTACATGTCCGCGGTGTCCAGCAGGCTCGCGCCCGAGTCGAGCGCGGTGTGCACGGCGCGCACCGAGCGCTCGCCACTGCGCTGCGAAGCGGTGTACGCCCAGCTCATCGGCATGCACCCCAGGCCGATGGCCCCCACTTCGAGCGCCGCCGCTCCGATTCTCCTGCGCTCCACCTGGCCTGACCCCTCCCGTTCCTCGGACCCCAAACTAACCTCTGCCAACAGCCGGTGATCGCATAGCCTCCTGGCATGAGTGCAGATGACAGCGATACGTTCCGCCACCACGATCCGACTCACCGTTCATCCGAAGCGCGCGACCTGGTCTGGCTGCCCATCCCGCCCGAGGAGATCGGCGGCCTTCCCGACACCCTCGAGTACGCCCACTGGGACGGCGGCCCCGACTTCCCCACCGACCCGGCGCGCTGCGCGTTCTACTGCGTCCCCTACATGAAGCCGCCGCAGGTGTGCACCCGCCCGCTGCCCGGCATGACCAACCTGCGGGTGGTGCAGACCCTGACCGCCGGAATAGACCACATCAAGCCCGCGCTGGCCGACGTCGCGCCCGGGGTGCGGCTGTGCAACGCGCGCGGAGTGCACGACGCGAGCACCGCCGAGCTCGCCCTCACCCTCATCCTGGCCTCGCTGCGCGGCATCCCCGACTTCGTCCGGGGCCAGGACGCCGAGGAGTGGCGCTCCGGCTTCCGCCCCGCGCTCGCCGACAAGTCCGTACTGATCGTCGGCTACGGGGCCATCGGCAGCGCGATCGAGGATCGGCTCGTGCCGTTCGAGTGCGAGCGGGTGGCGCGCGTCGCGCGCTCCCCGCGCACGACCGAGCGCGGCCCGGTGCATCCGATCGACGAATTGCCCCGACTGCTTCCGGACGCCGATGTGGTGGTGCTGGTGACCCCCCTCACCGAGGCCACCCGTGGCCTGGCCGGGGCGGAGTTCCTGTCCCTGATGAAGGACGGGGCGCTGCTGGTGAACGTCTCCCGCGGCGGGGTCGTGGACACCAAGGCCCTGCTCACGGAGTTGGAGTCGGGCCGGCTGCGGGCCGCGCTCGATGTGACCGACCCCGAACCACTGCCCACCGGGCATCCGCTGTGGCACGCTCCAGGGGTGCTCATCTCCCCGCATGTGGGCGGCCCCACGTCTGCCTTCCTCCCGCGCGCCAAGCGGCTGTTGAGGGATCAGCTGCACCGCTACGCGCGCGGCGAGGCGCTGGCACATCTCGTCGCCACGACGGGGTAGACATGCCTCTGGCACCACATACAGACACCGATTGACTCCCCTCCGTATATACAACGCCGTAGTCGGTTACGGTACGTAGATGGCCTATGTCCCTGAGTGACCACTCTGGTGTATCGTCCCGAGCGGGGGCTGCGCCACTGACCAGACGGCGTCAGCGATGGACCGGAACTCGAGGGGGGCGACGGGCGATGTATGGCCGATGGACCGACAACCCGACGCAGCTCAGGCGTCGACCGCGACACTTCCGCGCTGCCGCGCGGTTCTCCGACTCGACGAGGCCCGCGGGGATACCGCTTCCCGGAGCCCCGAGGCGCCAGTGGTCCGCCACGCAGTGGATGGCAGTCCAGTGAGCGCCACGGGAGCGGTGCTCGCCCGGCCGTCGGTCTCCGGCGGCGGGGCCGGGCTGCTGCCGCAAGTGGTCCTCGCCCTGGTCTGCGGCGGTTACGCGGCGGGGGCGATCGTCGGCTGGGGGTCGATCCAACTGGCCCTCGTCATGGGTGACTTCGGGCTGAGCGCCGCCGCGTTCGCCGCCGCGGCCTCCTGTCTGTGGCACGGCCGTCGGCACGCCGGGCGACTGCGCCCGGCCTGGCTGCTGTTCGCCGCCTCCTCGGCCATGGCCGGGCTGGGGAACGCCGTCTGGGGCTGGTACGAGGTGGTGCTCGGCCGTCCGGTGCCGACCCCCTCGGTCGCCGACTTCTGCTTCCTGCTCTTCGCCCCGCCCGCCATCGTCGGGATGCTGGTGCTCGCCAAGCGTCCCACGAGCCGGGCCCGGTGGATCTGCCTCGGGCTGGACGCCTGGCTGATCGCCGGATCGCTGGTCACGCTCTCCTGGAGCCTCGCGCTCGCCCACACCGGGGAGTTCGGCGCGGACGGCGCCTCCGTGGCCCGCGGCGCCCTCTCGCTCGCCTATCCGCTGCTGGACATCGTGCTGGTCAGCATGGTGATCGTGCTCCACTTCCGGCGCTCATCGGGCAACCGCTCCGCGATCAACACCGCGATCGCCGCCTTCGCGCTCACCGTGCTGTGCGACGCGCTGTTCACCTCGCCGCTGCTGCGCGAGCACTACCGCTCCGGGCAGATACTCGACGCCGGGTGGTTCGCCGGTTCCGCGCTGCTGGCGTACGCCCCGTGGGTGGCCCGTCGCGAGGCCGCCCAGAACCCGCCGCCGGCGCGCCGCTCCCCGCAGCAGAGCGTCCCCATCGCGGGCTCGCTCGCCGCACTCGCGCCCTATCTCGCCGCCGCCGTCTGCACCTTGGGGGTCCTGTTCAACGTGATGGACGGCCGGCCGATCGACGGGGTGGTGCTCTTCACCGCCTGCGCGGTCGTGCTCGCGCTCGTCGTCCGACAGGCGATCATGCTGATGGACAACATCAGGCTCACCCAGGAACTCGCCCAGAAGGAGAACCACTTCCGCTCCCTGGTGCAGAGCTCCAGCGATGTGATCATGATCGCCGCGCCCACCGGAATCCTGCGCTACGTCAGCCCGGCCGCCTCCGGGGTCTACGGCCGTGACGCGGACGAGATGATCGGCTCCGAGCTGGCCTCCCTCATCCACCCCGAGGATCTCGGATCGGTGGTCCACGAGGTCCGCCGGTTCCTGGCCGCCTCACCGGGCGAGGAGCCGACCACGCGCATCGAGTGCCGCTTCCGCTCCGGCTCCGGCGACTGGCTCAACGTGGAGTCCACGATCAACCGCCACCACGGCGGGCTGATCTTCAACAGCCGCGATGTCACCGAGCGGGTCCGGCTCCAGGCCCAGCTCCAGCACAACGCCGAGCACGACCCGCTCACCGATCTGCCCAACCGCGCCCTGTTCACCCGGCGGGTCGCGCACGCCGTCGCCGGCCGCCGCCGTACGGACGCCGGCACCGCCGTGCTCTTCATCGACCTCGACGGCTTCAAGGCGGTCAACGACACCGTCGGCCACCACGCCGGTGACGAGCTGCTGGTCCAGGCCGCCCGCCGGCTCCAGGAGTCCGTGCGGTCCGGGTCCGGCGACTGCGCGGCCCGGCTCGGGGGCGACGAGTTCGCCGCCCTCATCCTCGGCGACGGCGAGGGGGACGCGGGCACCCGCGAGCAGCGCATCATGGAGATCGCCGACCGGCTGCGGCTCCGGCTCTCCCAGCCCTACCGGGTCGAGAGCGGCACCGAGGTCCGCGTGGCCGCCAGCATCGGCGTCGCCTTCGCCGAGCCCGGCACCAGCCCCGGCGCCCTGATGCGCAACGCCGACCTGGCGATGTACCGCGCCAAGGCCGCGGGCAAGAACCGCGTCGAGCTGTACGCACCGCAGATGCAGGCCGAGGTGGCGCGGCGCGCCGAGGTCGCCACCAGACTGCGCGCCGCCCTGCACGACGGGGAGTTCGTGCTGCTGCACCAGCCCGTCGTCGAGCTGACCAGCGGCCGGGTCACCGCGGTCGCGGCGCAGGCCCGCTGGCGCTCGGCCCAGGGCATCCTGTTCACCCCCGCCGAGTTCCTCCGGGTCGCCGACAACGGCCGGGGGAGCGGCGACGACACGGCCCGCACCGCCGAGCTGTCCCGCTGGATGCTGGAGGCGGCCGTCGAGCAGGCCGCCCAGCGGCGCCGCGACGGCCATCCGGTCCCGGTCTGCGTGCGGCTCCCCGCGAGCCGGCTGGTGGACAAGTCGATGCCGCCCAAGGCCGTGGAGACCCTGCTGGCCCGCCATGGGCTGCCGTCCGGCGCGCTGATCCTGGAGCTGACCGACAGCGATCCACGGGTGCCGCTGGACGAGCTCGAGCACCGCCTCGGCGCGCTGCGCCGCCTGGGGGTGCGGATCGCCCTCGACGGCTTCGGCAGCGGCTACGCCGCGATCAGGGCGCTCCGCAGGCTTCCCATCGATGTGCTGAAACTGGACCCCGGACTGGTCGAGGGAGTGGTCGAGTCCTCACGGCTGCACAAGATCACCGCAGGGCTGCTGAGGATCGCCGGTGACCTCGGAATGCAGTCCATCGCAGAGGGGGTGGAGTTGCCCGAGCAGATCGTCACCCTGCGCGGTATGGGATGCACCCACGCCCAAGGGGCGGCCTTCAGCGGGCCGCTGGACGAGCACCGGCTGCGCCGGGCGCTGCTGCGCGGTGGCTATCCGGTGCCGCGCCCGGAGCCTCCGCTGCTGGTCGGCGGCGCCCTGCCGATCCGGCACGGCGGTCACGGCGGGCACGGCGGCTCCCACGGGCCGCGCCGCACGGAGCCGCAC
>NZ_JAEEAP010000326.1 GCF_016103465.1 Streptomyces sabulosicollis | reverse complement strand
ACACCACCCCGCACACCCACCCGCGCGTTCGAGCGACCGGGACCAGCGGCCACCTCCGCCGACGGCCCGGTTCTCTGGGTGTGCGGGGCGACGGGCGTGGGCAAGTCGGCGGTCGGCTTCGAGGTCTACCTCAGGACGCTGCGGGCCGGGTTCACCGTCGCCTATCTGGACCTGGACCAGATCGGTTGCCGCAGCCCGGTTCCGGAAGACGATGTCGGCAACCACCGCGTCAAGGCCCGTAACCTGGCGGCCCTGTGGCGCAACTACCGGGCGGCCGGTGCCCATGCCCTGGTCATCACCGGCCCCGTCCAGGACGAGACCGCACTCGAGGTCTACCGCGATGCGCTGCCCACGGCGGCGTTCACGGTGTGCGGACTGCGGGCCGGACGGGAAGAGCTGACGCGGCGGATCATGCGGCGCGGACAGGGCGAGGGCTGGCAACAGCCGGGCGACCCCTTGCGCGGGCAGTCCACCGCGCACCTGCTGCGGATCGCCGACCAGGCGGTGACATCGGCGATCCCGCCGGAGCGGGCCAAGCTCGGTGATCTGTGGTTCGACACCGACGGACGCACCGTGGAACAGGTGGCCGACGCGGTCCTGGCCCGGACCCGGTGGCCGGGCCCGCCTCCGCCGTGACCGATACGGCGACGCCACGGCATCCCGTTCGCGCCTTGAGGTCGCCGCCCATGAAGGAGGGGGCCACGGTCCATGCCCGGTTTCGTCGCAACGAACCTGTCGTCGGGCTCGCGGGTCATGGTCGGCTCCGAGGTCGCGCTTCACCGTTCTCCGCCACCGCGTAGCCGGGCACGGACGGCCATCGGACGGTCAGTACCACCGACTCCTCCTCCGCGAACCATGAGTGGTCGACTCCGTGCCCCCACACCACGTAGTCACCCTGCTCTTCCAGAAGGACGTCGCGGCCGGGGAGCTCCACGCGGAAACGGCCGCTGATCAGGACCAGGAGGGCCGTGCGTTCCTCGCCCCTCACCCATTCCGCTCGTTCGTCACCACGAGGGTGGACGCCCCATTTGATCTCCACGGCCTCGCTGTGGCGCGGATCGCCGGCGTCCTTGAAGTGTCCGAGGAGCCACCCCCGGTCCAGTGCCGCGTCCTTGCCCGCATTGCCCACGTACACGCTGTCGCTCACGGTGCGGGACGCTAGCAGCTCCTCGTATGCGTCCTCGGGCAGGCGTCTCGGCGGCTCCGTGGCTGTTGTGGGTGTCGTCGCCAGGAGGACCAGTGAACCGGGTGGGGACGCGGCCGTCGGCGGTGGCGTACGGCTCCGGGAGTGCGCCCGGGGGCGGTCGGTCAGCCGACATCGGGGCTGACGCGCCCCGAACCGGAAGCCCCGGTATCCCAGCACATGCTCGCGCACGGCGGCGCCGGGTCTCCTGGCGATCAGCTCTCGCGCATCCACCGCGGACGATGAGGTCCTCGGCGGGTGCTTCTCGTGCATGGTGCTCTCCCCCTCGTGTCCGAGGGTCGGTCACATGAGGCCCATCGTGTCCGCCACGGTGAGACGGGGACCACCCGGATCAGGCCAAAGCGGGCGGAGGGGAGGCTCCGGCCGAGGACTGCCCGGTGGCCTCCCTGCAAGCACGTACGTAGTCCAGCACCAGGGGACGGTGGTCGTCGGCACGCCGGGCGAGCGCGAACCGGCTGGGCGAGATGCCGCGCACCGGCCGGGTGACGACGCCGCCCAGGGTGACGAGCGGTGCGTTCCCGCCGGCCAGCAGGCAGACCCCGCGCCCGTCCACCAGCGCCTCGTACGTCTCCTCGGTGCTGGCGATCTCGGCACCGATGACCGGCGGCCTGCCGCCGCGGGCGTCCGTGGCGAGCCAGTACTCCCGGAGTGCCCCGGCGCTCGGCGGCAGCGCGAGAAACGGCTCGTCCAGCAGGTCGGCGAAGTCGACGACGTCCCGCGCGGCCAGCGGGTGCTCCTCGGGCAGCGCGACCAGACGGGGCTCCTGGGCCACCACCACCCAGGTGTAGCGGTCCGGATCGGGCATCGGGAGCCAGACGAAGGCGAGGTCGCTGGAACCGTCCGCGAGCCCCGCGGTCGGATCCTCCCAGCTGACCTGGCGCAGTTTCATACGGGCGTCGGGGTGTGCGTCGGTGAACCGGGACCTGATCCCCGGCAGCAGACCCCCACGGCCCGGACTGGTGCTCATCCCCACGACGAGGGTCGCCCGCTGCCCGGCCTTGGCCCGCTCGACCGCATCCCGCGCGGCGTCCCACGCGGCGAGCACCTGCTGGGCGTGCGGCAGCAGCGCGGCGCCCACCGGTGTGAGCCGGACGCTCCTGCCGTCCCGTACGAACAGCGGCGCGCCGAGCTGCCGCTCCAGCGCCCGGATCTGCTTGCTCAGCGCCGGCTGCGAGATGAACAGCCGCTCGGCCGCGCGGGTGAAGTGCAACTCCTCGGCCACGGCCGTGAAGTACCGGAGATCCCTCCCATGCACATCCATAACCATTGGTTATCACGCCAGGTCTTGGACGGGCAAAGGGCTTCTCCGGGAGAGTCGTCCCCAAGGAGCACTGGAGCACTGGAGCACTGGTGCATAGGCGCAAGGTGCATAGGTGCAAAGGTGCGCACCACTTCCGTGAAGGGATGTCCGATGGGCAAGGTCTGGCTGGTGACCGGGGCGAACAGTGGCTTCGGCCGGGCGATCACCGAGGCCGCGGTGGCCGCCGGGGACGTGGTCGTGGCCACCGCACGCCGTGTGGAGGCGCTGGGCGACCTCGTCGCCGCACACCCCGACCAGGTGGAGGCGCTGACGCTGGACGTCACCGATATCGCCGGGATCGAGGCCACCGTACGGGATGTGGTGAGCCGTCACGGCAGGGTCGACGTCCTGGTCAACAACGCGGGGCGGGGCCATGTCGGTGCGGCCGAGGAGACCACCGACGCCGAGCTGCGTTCGCTGTTCGACCTGCATGTCTTCGGCCCCGCCGCGCTGGTCCGGGCCGTGCTTCCCGCCATGCGAGCCCGGCGCTCCGGTGCGATCGTCCAGATGAGCAGCATGGGCGGCCAGATGTCCTTCGCCGGGTTCTCCGCCTACAGCGCCACCAAGTTCGCCCTGGAGGGGTTCTCGGAGGCGCTGGTGGAGGAGGTGCGCCCGCTCGGCATCAAGGTGCTCATCGTGGAGCCCGGCGCCTTCCGCACCAGCCTGATGGACAACACCGGTGCCAGCGAGGAGATCGCCGACTACGCCGAGACGGTCGGACCCACCCGGCGGATGACCCGGACCGCCGGGGGCGCGGAGCCGGGCGACCCGGCCAGGGCCGCGGCGGCGATCCTGGCCGCCCTGGACGCCGAGCGGACGCCCCTGCGGCTGCCCCTGGGCAGCGACGCGGTCGACGCGGTCCTCACCCACCTCGACACCGTCCGCTCCGACGTCACCACCTGGGAGAAGACCGCTCGCGACACCGCCTACCCCCAGTAGGCCCGCGACAGGGGGTGGAGGGGCGGGAGGAGACTCAGCGCCCGGTGCTGCCGTCGATGAGTTCGCGGAGGATGTCCGCGTGACCGGCGTGGCGACCGGTCTCCTCGATCATGTGGGTGAGCGCCCAGCGCACGCTCGGCGCCGGGCCCGGCCGCCCCGGCCGGGGCAGTGGCGCGCCGAGATCGGTGCATCCGTCGAGCACCTGGTTCGCGCGCTCGACGGTCGCCCGGTAGCGCGTGACGACGTCGGAGACGCTGTCCTCAGGGGCGGGCCGGAGCGTCGCCTGCCAATCGGTGACCCTTTCGCCGAGGAAGGTCGCGCTCTCGACGGCGATCAGATGGTTGAGCAGGCCGAGCAGGGTCGTGCCCGAGGGCACCGCCGACGTCCGGGCCTGAGGCTCCGCGGCTCCGTCGACCTTCGCGGCGACCGAGTCACGCAGATAGTCGAGGAAACCGCGCAGGACGTCGGCTTCGCTGTTCGCGGTGCGGGGCGGAGGGGTGTCCTTGCGGCGGGAGGCGGTGGGCACGGCGTACTCCTTGTGCGGCGTTCGTCGGGGCGGCCCTCGGTGTCGGGGGGCCCAGTCTCAGCACAGGCGTCACGAAGTGGCGAGGAACCTTGCCGTTCCGGCAAGTCAACTCGCAGGCTCACCGGGGGATGTGGTCGGTTTCCCGCTGGGCGGCGTACCAGCCCAGCGCGCGCACCATGGGCTTGTGCGGGGTCGGCGGGAGCAAGGGCGCGAGGGCGTCCCAGGTCTCGTCGACGAGTGTGCGGGCCTCGGCCACGCACGCGTCAACGGCTCCGCTGCGCATCAGTAGCTCGGACGCCCGGAGCGCACCGGCGTCGGAGCGCTCCCGGAGGGCGTCGCGCAGGCGCCGGCGGTCGGTGGCGCCGAGGAGGCCGGTGGCGTGGGCCACGGGGTAGGTGACCTCGCCGTTGCGGAGGTCCTCGGCGGGGGAGCGGGTGGTGATGCCCTGCCGGTGTTCGTCGGCGGTGCACTGCCCGTACAGGTCGGCGACGTCGTCGGTGATCTGGTAGGCGATGCCGACGGCCTCGAAGTACTCGCAGATCGCGGCGAGTTGGGTCCCGTCGGCGCCGCCGAGGATCGCGGAGACCTCCGCGGTGCTGCGGACGAGCATGCCCGTCTTGAGCCGGTGGGCGGTGCGGATCTGGTCGATGAGCCGGCGGGCGTCACCGGTTGCCACCGCTTCGTCGAACGCGGTGTGGTGCCCGGCGATGTCGAGGGCCTGACCGGCGTGGGCGGCGCGCAGGTCCCGCAGATAGAGCCGGTAGATACGCAGCATGGTGCCGGGGTCGGCCTGCGGGACGCGCTGGATGAGGGCGTCGAAGGTGTAGTAGCCGAGGGTGCCCGCGGTGATCGCGGGAGCGGTGCCGAAGACCTCGTGGACGCTCGGACGGCCGCGCCGGGTGGGGGAGCTGTCCTGGATGTCATCGATGACCAGGGCCGAGACGTGGAGGAGCTCGGTGACCGCGGTCAGCGGCCGGTAGGGCTCGGGGTCGACGCCGAGAAGGCAGAGGACGGCCGCGGCGACGTAGGGGCGCCACGAGCGCCCGGGGTTGTCCAGCAGGTGCAGGAGGGGAGCGGCCACCCCCTGGTGGAGACGGATACGGGCGGCGGTGTCCAGGCCGGTTCCGCCGCCGATGCCGGTGAGCAGCCCCAGCGCGGTGTCGTCGGTGGCATCGCCGGAGTAGAGCGCGGCGGCCTCCGCCCGGGCGATGTCGTGGGTGCGGCGCATGTAGTGCTCGATGTCGCCGATGGTGTTGGTCGGGAGGGTCTGCAGGAACGCCGTGCCGACCGCGGGCGCGGTCCCCATGACACCGCGCACGGCGGCGGGGCTCTCCCACAGAGCGCGTCCGACGATCAGCGTGCGGACCTCGCCCTGCGCCGCCGGGGCGACCACCTCGACGTCCAGACCGAGGTCGGGGACGCTCACCCGCACGGCGGTCGGGTAGGTGTTGAGGGTGGCCAGCGAGGTCCAGTGGCGCACGGGCCGCCAGTCCACGTCGTGGTAGCTGACGCCGCCGTCCGGGGCGACCGCCGTGGCGCGGGTGAATTCCAGCGTGGTGGCGCCTGTGGCGGGGTCGGTGTTGCGCGCGTGGACGCAGCTGATCTCCCAGCCGTTGCCGAGCTGGATGCCCGCCCACTCCCAGGTGTGGTCCGGCGTCCCCTGGGCCCGCCGGACGTCGTAGTAGGTGCTGCCCCAGTCCTGCTCGAACCAGGCGTGCCCCTCCAGCCGCCGCTGGGTGCCGTCCGCGCGGCGCAGGGTCCCGTGGGCGTGCAGTCGGGGCACGAAGTACGACGTCATCGTGTCCGCGCCGGTCGGAAGCCGCCCCGGGTAGCGCCCCCGGGCGTCGAACTGCGGGACCGCGGCCTTCACGGGGGTGAGGACGAGCTCGAAGCGTTCCCCGTCCTGGAAGGCCAGGCGGTAGCCGCCGTCCTCCTCACGCCGCAGCGCGGCCAGGTCCCCGAAGGAGATGTCCAGCGTCCCGGCCGACTCCACCACCGGGCCGGACAGCAGCCGGTCGGGCAGCAGCGGGCCCTCGGCGAGGGCCTCGGCCAGCGCCTCGCGGACCCGGTGATCCAGCGCGCTGTCGCCGCGGAGCGCCTCGTGGACCGCGTGATGCATGGTCGGCGACATCCAGGCGCGGTGGGAGGCCCCCGCCGGGCCCGAGCACGTGGACACCAGGCCGTATCCGGGCGGGGCGGCGTGGTCCCGCACGTCGTGGTGTTTGAGGAAGCTGACCATCCACGTGTACGCGTCGCCGCTCTCGTCGCGCAGATGCCCGTTGAGATACCACGCTTCGGCGCCGGCCGACGGGTGCGGTGCGCCGAAGGGCGCTGAGCAGGTGGTGCGGTGCGGTGCCGGCCGTGAGGGGTCCTGCGCCACGGAACGGGACGGGGAGGTGGTCATGCCGGAAACCTAGACGTCCCTCGCCCGCTCACCGGGCACTGTCGTACCCGCCCCACCTCATCGGATGAACGCACAGCCCGGATATCGGGTCGTCACCGTGCCCTCGAGGCCCCCGGCTCGTTATAGCGGAACGCCAAGGGGAGGAGGCCCTCGATGGAGG
Source organism: Streptomyces sabulosicollis (assembly GCF_016103465.1). Taxonomy (GTDB): domain Bacteria; phylum Actinomycetota; class Actinomycetes; order Streptomycetales; family Streptomycetaceae; genus Streptomyces; species Streptomyces sabulosicollis. The sequence goes on along the minus strand of NZ_JAEEAP010000326.1, from coordinate 3,717 downwards.
TGACCGGCGTGCATCACGCCTACGGCCGACGGGTGGTGCTGCGCGGTGTCGACCTGCGACTGCGACCCGGTGTGCTGGCCGGGATCGTCGGGGAGAACGGCGCGGGGAAGACGACCCTGCTGCGGATTCTGTCCGGCGAACTGGCCCCCGACCGCGGCACGGTCCGGCACCACGGCGGTTTCGGGTACTGCCCGCAGGCCGCCGTCCTCAACGACGCGCTCACCGTCCGCCAGCACCTGGACTACTTCAAGGTCGCCTACGGCCTGGGTGATCTGAGGCGGGCCGAGGAGGTGATGGAGGCACTCCAGTTCAGCGAGTACGCCGACGAACGGGCCGGAGTCCTCAGCGGTGGCACCCGGCAGAAACTGAACCTCACCCTGGCCCTCATGCACGACCCGCGGATCCTGCTGCTGGACGAGCCCTACCAGGGCTTCGACTGGGAGACCTACCAGCGGTTCTGGGAACTGGCCGACCGGCTGCGCGAGGACGGCCGATCGGTGCTCGTGGTCTCCCACCTGGCCTACGACGCCGAACGCCTCGATGTGTTGTGGCGCCTGGACGGCGGACTGCTGCACGAGCGGACCACGGAGCCCACCGCATGACACCCGTCCGAGCCATATGCCGCCGCCCCCTGTTCCTGACCGCGGCCCGCTACGCGCTCGTCGAGCACCTGCGCAACCGCTTCGCCATGGTTCTCATCGCGCTGTTCGTCCCCGTGTGGACCGCACTGGCGTTCTGGTCCGTGCCCAGCACCCCCACCCGCTTCCGGCTGCGCGCGACCGGTCAGCCGCTCACCCCCCACGGCAACCAGCTCACCGAGATCACCGGCGCCCTCAACGCCGTCACCCTGATCGTCGGATTCATGATGTTCGCGGCCTCCTTCACCGGGGGCCACTTCGACCGTCGGCTGGCCCTGGCCGGCTACCCCCGCACCCACCTCGTCCTCGCCAAACTCACCTCCTTGACGCTGGCCTCCGCCGCCGTGGCCGTCTACGCGACCGCCCTCACCCGCACCTTCTGGAGACCGGAACAGCCCGTCCTGCTCGCCGCGGCCCTCTTCTGCGCCGGTATCACCTATGGCGCCCTGGGCGTCGCCTTCGGCTCGCTCCTGCGGCGCGAGGTGGAGGGCATGTTCGCCATCGTGATGACCAGCGTCATCGATCTCGCCCTGCAGAACCCCCTCTACAGCTCCAGCTCCGACGGCAGCGTCGTGCGCTACCTGCCGTCCTACGGCGCGATGCAGGCCGCCACCGGCGCCGGGTTCTCCACCACCCCGCTCCCGAAGTACCTCACCATCCAGGCCGGGTGGTTCACCGCCGCCGCACTCGTCGCCCTCCTCGCCTTCCACTTCCGCACCCGGAACACCCTGGGCGGCCGTAGCACCTGCCGCCGCCAGGCCGGGTCCATGCCGACCGGCTCCCGGGACAGGGCCACTGCCCGGTCCTGAGGTCCGGCCGCGAGGGTCCCGGAGAGGGTGGCGGCGAGACAGGCGAGGACCACGTCGAACGCGTCATTGCGCGGCGCTGGTGAACGTGTTCGACATGGTCGACGCCTATGTGCGGGGCGCCGCCCGCGACGCCCTCGACGCGGCCGCCGTCGAGCGCCATTCCGGGCTGACCGACGAGCAGTGGGCCCGCCGGGCATACCCGGCGTAGAAAGCCCCGGCGTAGAAAGCCCGGTGCCGAAAGTCCAGCCGGGAGTAGCAAAGCGAGACCGGATCACCTCGACCACCGAAAGCTCCGCGTTCCCTTTCCAGCGCCCGCGGCTACGCTCGTCCCCGTGATGCAGCCGTGGAAGGGCCACGTCATCCGTCATCCGCTGTGGGGCGCGGTGGAGTTGACGTTCGCATGGCACGCCGTGCTGCTGCTCTTCGCCAAGGTGGTCCTGCCTCCGCTCGCGCCCTCCTGGTACCCGGACCTCGGCGCCACTCTGGTCAACGCCATCTGCGCCGCGGGGGTGTGGCTCGTGCTGTGGCGGTGGGGCTGGCTGCGCGCCTCCGGGGTGGCCGCGCTCGGCCGTCCACGCCGCTGGTGGGCGGCCGCGCCGATGCTGCTGATCGCCTGCTCGTACTCCGTGGTCGGCCTCGACGGCAGCGCGACCGTTGTCGTCAGCGGCCTGGTGTCGCTGCTGTGGGTCGGCATCAACGAGGAGATGTACAGCCGGGGACTCGTCCAGCAGGCCCTCGGCCCACTCGGTCCGGTCCGCGCGGCCGTGGGCGTCGCCGTCCTCTTCGGAGCGGGCCACATCCAGAACTTCCTGTTCTTCGGCGATCCGCTCGACGACACGCTGTGGCAGATGCTGTCCGCCGGTTTCTTCGGCTTCACCTGCGCCGCACTGCGCTACGCGATCGGCTCGATCTGGCCGATGGTGGTCGTCCACGGCCTCGACGACTTCTTCCAGATCCGCTCTCCCGGATCGGCCCCCGACTGGTGGGAAGCAAGCGTGTACGCCTTCCACTTGGGGTACGGCCTGTGGCTGCTGCGCCGGTACGGTGCGCGCGGGTCGTACGAGCGCGCATGAATCACGCACATGAGTGACGGCGCACTCAGGGACGCCGCCGGTGGCGGGCGTACTCGCCGGCCAGGGCCCGGAAGGATTCCTTGGGTTCCCAGTGCCAGGGAGAATCCGGCTCCGCCGGACGGTCCCGGACCACCTTCACCAGGCTGTAGGCGGCCATGTCCAGGTCGAGTCGCGGCTCGCGGCGGTGTGGGGCGTCGGGCGTGACGAAGGTGTAGGCCATGGCCGCGTACAGGCTCATCGACTCGAACACACCGAGCACATCGGTCAGATACGCCGCCTGTGTGTGCTCGCTGCGCACCAGCCCCTTCTTGACCCGCGGCGGCGTCTTGGCGTAGTCGACGACGTCCCAGCCCATACCACCCAGGCGGGGTGCGCCCTCGAAGGCGCAGCAGCCGAACTCGGTGATCGCGAGCGGCTTGCCGTGACGCTGGTACGTACGCAGCTCCTTGACGTGTCCGGCGCGGTTCGGAAACCAGCCGTAGTAGTCGACGCACACCAGGTCGAACAGGCCCCAGTCCACATCCTCGTCCTGCGCGGCCCCGTACGACAGGGGCCCGCGGAAGACCGAGCGGCCGACGGCGGCGGCCCGTGTGGTGAAGCGGCGCAGCCGCTGGGCCGTCTTCACCGGGTCGTAGTTGCCCTTGACCAGGTTCTCGATCCGCTCGGTCGCGGTGGCGCCGGGCACGATCCCGGGGACGAACAGCAGGAACTCACACCCCACGTTGAGGTGCACCCGCACGCCCTGCCGGCGCAGCCGTTCGGCGAACCGTCCGGTCTCCGCGAGGTGGTCCAGGATGTCCGAAGCGGGCACATCGCCGAGGGTCGGCTCCAGCCAGACGCGCAGTCCGTTCTCGGCCGCCTCGCCCGCGGTGCGGGTCAGCCGTTCGACGCCATCGCCGGTGACCTTCACCGTGTCGGCGTGCAACTGGTGGCGGATCGCCCGCAGATCGGCCCGGGTACGAGCCGCGTTCCACGCCGTCGCCGGTGTCTCGCCCTCGCCCACCTCGTAGACGACCCCGCGATAGCGCACCCCGCCCGGCCGAGCGTCCCCCGCCCGCGTCCGACCGGCCGGGGCACGTGCGCTCTCGTGCCACTCCGCCGCGGCGGCGTACCCGGCGGGCAGCGCCGCGCCGACCGCGACGGCCCCCGCGAGCCGTAGGAACCGCGCCCTGCTGACCCTGGCTCTTATACACATCT
>NZ_JAEEAP010000325.1 GCF_016103465.1 Streptomyces sabulosicollis | reverse complement strand
CCACCATCCCCACCCCCGCACCCGCGCCGGTTCCCTCCGGTCCGGACCCGCACGCTCAGCGAGTGGCCGCCAAGGGCGTGTTCGCCGCCGGAGCCGGAGTGGGCGCGTACTTCGCCGCCGGAGCCGCCGCGATCGTCGTGGATTCCCTCGTCAAAGTCCTCCTCGCCGGGAGTGTGGCTGCGGGTGTGGCCATGGCCACCGGCCGCCGCAAGGGCGGCGACACCTACATCACCAACCACCACGTGGCCAACCGCTGGTTCGGCCGCTCCCACACCACCATCCGCAACCGCTGACCAGGAAGGACACCCTGTGACCGACGTCTACCGCTCCTACACCCCGGCTGAGAAGCGCCAGCGCGCATGGCTGCTCGTACGCACCGTCAAGCAGGCCGCCGCCGACGCTGTCGACCCCAAGCTGAACCGGCAGCTCGACCGTATCGACCAGGCCGCCGCCGAGCGCGGGCAGCGCGAGGCTGCGGCGCTGGTCCGGCAGGACGAGAAGGCCAAGGCCGCGCTCGCCGCTGCCAAGGCCGCTGAGCGTGCCGCGCGTGGCAAGGACCGGGCCGCCGCCCGTGAGGCCCGCAAGGAAGCGGAGCGGCGGGCGCGGGCAACCGAGAAGGCCATGCGCCGCGCCGGTCTGTGAGTTCGCCCCGGGGCGGCCGCCATTCCGGCCAAGGACACCGGCCGCCCCGGGCCTACCGCCCCTTACTTCGAGCAGCAGGAGATTCCCAGCATGACAGGCACTGTTCCCCCGTCCGCGCATCTTCGGCCGGTCCCCGACCCTGATGCCGGCACCACCACACCCGACACCGAGCCCGGCGACGGCACCGCCCCCGTGGCCGTGGACAACCCGAATCTGCCCGAGCCCGGCGTGCGGAGCCAGAAGCGTAAGCCGGTGCTGGCCGGTTGGCTGACCAACCGCCGCGACTTCACCGCTACCGCCCGCCACACTGGGGCGAACATCGGGTACGCCGCGCTCTACCACGGTGTGCGCGTTCCCATCTACGCCGCGCGCCTGGGTCTGATGTCCCCGCGGGGAGCGTGCCGGTTCATCGTCTCCACCAACCGGTGGGTGTGGGACCGTGAAGCCGCTCCCTTGCGGGATTCCGCGGTGCGCTCCGAGGACGCTGAGGAGTACATGCGTCTGGCGCGGTTGCGCTCTGCCCGTATCCGGCTGCGTGGTCTGGTGACGCTGGTAGCTCTGGTCTTCGGTGTCGGGTTCGCCCTGTGGCTGTATGTCCTGGCCCCCGGCTACCTGTACGCGTTCGCCGCCGGTGGTGTGCTGCTGCTCGGTGCGGCCGGTCAGCAGCCGGACGCTCCGGTCGTCGGCCCGGCCGTGCTGAAGACCGAGGTTCAGAAGCTCACCGGCAGCATTGTGCTGCGGGGGCTGGACAGCATCGGGAATGCGAAGATCTCGGCCGCCATCAAGAAGGGCGGCGACATGAACGGGCTGCGCTTCACCTCCGAGATCACCCGCGACGGCCCCGGCTACCGCGCGGACCTCGACCTGCCCTACGGGGTGACGCCCGAGGACATCATGGAAGCCCGCAAGCCCCTCGCGTCGGGGCTGCGCCGCAAGGTCGGCTGCGTGTGGCCCTCTCCCGACCCCGGCGAGCATGAGGGGCGCTTGGTGCTGTGGGTGGGCGACAAGCCGATGAATGAGACGACCAAGCCTGCCTGGCCCTACCTGAAGTCGGGGCAGGTGGACCTGTTCAAGCCGGTCGTCTTCGGCAACGACCAGCGCATGCGCGACGTCACGGTGACGCTGATGTTCGCGGCCGTCGTGGTCGGCTCCATCCCGCGCATGGGCAAGACGTTCCTCATGCGGCTGTTCCTGCTGATCGCCGCTCTCGACCCGCGCGCGGAGCTGCACGCGTTCGACTTCAAGGGCACCGGCGACTTCGGCGCCCTGGAGCCGGTGTGCCACCGCTACCGGGCCGGGGAAGAGGACGAGGACATCGAATACGTCCTGGACGCGCTGCGGGAGCTGAAGGAAGAGCTGCGCCGCCGGGCGAAGGTGATTAAGTCCCTGCCGCGCTCCCGCTGCCCGGAGTCCAAGGTCACTCCCCAACTGGCCAGTGACCGCAGCCTTGGGCTGCACCCGATCGTCGTCGGGTTCGATGAGTGCCAGGTGCCGTTTGAGCATGAGGAGCACGGCAAGGAGATCGAGGCGATCTGCACCGACCTGGTCAAGCGCGGTCCCGCGCTGGGGATCGTGCCCCTGTTCGGCACGCAGCGCCCGGATGCGAAGTCTCTGCCCACCGGCATCAGCGCGAACGCGGTGCTGCGGTTCTGCCTGAAGGTGATGGGCCAGCCGGCCAATGACATGGTGCTGGGCACCAGCATGTACAAGGCCGGATACCGGGCCACCATGTTCTCCCGCTCGGACCGGGGCATCTGCTGGATGGCCGGTGAAGGCGATGACCCGCGCATCGTCTCCTCCGCGTTCGTGGACGCCGTGGCGGCTGAGCAGGTCGCCGCCCGCGCCCGCCAGTTGCGCGAGGAGTACGGCAACGTCACCGGGCACGCCATCGGCAAGGGCCCGGAGAAGACCACCGGGGCCGACATCCTCGCCGACGTCCTCGACGTCATCGGCGCGGAGGAGAAGGCGGTGTGGTGCGAGCGCATCGCCGCACGTCTCGCCGCGCTTCGGCCGGAGACCTACACCGGCTGGAAGGGCGAGAACGTGACCGCCGCGCTCAAGCCCTGGGGCATCAAGCCTGGCCAGGTCTGGGGCCAGACCGACACCGGCGAGGGCAAGAACCGGCGCGGCATCGACCGGGCCGACATCACCGCAGCCATCACGCGCCGTGACGCCGACCGGGCCGCCGCCTGACCCGAGCACCGCTGCTAGACCTAGCGGCCCCCGCTGCTAGGTCTAGCACCCCCACTAGCAGCCAATCAGGTACCTGACCAGCGATTTAGCGTCTAGCGCCTGACCTGCCACAACCCCCGAAAACCCGCCCAAGTATGGGAGTGATCCCCGCATGCTCACCGCTAGCGCGGCCATATTCCTCGCCCTCTCCGGTTACGCAGCGTTGTGCGCCGTGAAGCCGTTCGGCCCCTGCCGCAAATGCCAAGGGACCGGGCTCCGCGAACTCAGCATCAGGGGCATCAAGCTCTGCCGCCGCTGCCACGGAAGCCGCTACAGGATCCGCATCGGCCGCCGCCTGTGGAACACCTGGCACCACACCCGCGACGCCGGAACCAAACCCAACCCCCGCTGAACACACCCAGGGCGGCCCCCTCTCACGCCAATGAAGGTAGGGCCGCCCTGGTCTCCCAGCACCCATCACAGGACTGGAGACCTCCAGCATGACCCATGACGCACGATCCGCGCTGCTCCGCGCAGCGCTGGACGCCGCTGAACGCGGCTGGCACGTCTTCCCCCTCCGTCCCGGCACCAAGCGCCCGGCCCTCCACGGCGAAGCGTCCTGCCCCCGTACGGGCGAGTGCGCGGCCGGGCACCGCAAGTGGGAGCAGCGCGCCACCACCGACCCCGACCGCATCCGCACCGCATGGTCACACGCCCCGTTCAACGTCGGCATCGCCACCGGCCCGTCCGGGCTGGTCGTGGTCGACCTCGACATGCCCAAGGACAAGAGCAGTTCGGACGCGCCTTGCGGCGCGACGACCTTTGCGGCGCTCTGCGAGCGCGCCGGGCACGCCGTCCCCACCACCTACCGGACCCGGACCGCGAGCGGCGGGCAACACCTGTACTTCACCGCGCCGGACGGCGTCCGGCTGACCAACACCGCAGGCACTATCGCCCCGTTGGTCGACACCCGCGCACAGGGCGGCTACGTCGTCGCGGCGGGCAGCATCACCCCGGCAGGACCGTACGAGGCTCTGTGCGACTCTGTGGCGACCCCCCTGCCCTCCTGGCTGCAAACCATCCTCCGCCCGGCCCCCAAGCCCGTACGGGCCCCTCTGGGGGGCACGGTGGGGCAATCTCGTCGATATGCGGATGTAGCGCTCGCCAACGAAGCGCGGAACGTGGCCCATGCGGCGGACGGCACCCGCAACGCCACCCTGCTGCGCGCCGCACGCGCTCTGGGACGGCTGATCGCATCCGGCGACCTCACCCGCAACCGGGTTGAGAACGCTCTTAGGGAGGCGGCGGCGGGCAACGCCACGCAGTCGCAGCGCTACTACGACGACGTGATCAGGCGCGGACTGGACTGGTCCATCGCCCACAACCCCACCCGAGGCAGGGCCGCATGACCAGCCCCGCCTCCCCTAAGAGCCCCACCAGCACCCCGACCGGCCCGCACCCCGCCGAACCGGCCCCGGCCTCGGACGGCCGTAGCGCTCCGAGGAACGTCGGCCGTAAGGCCGTCCCTTCTGCTCTTCTCTCTGACCAGCAGCAGGGAGACGGCCGGTACCCGGTCGCGTGGCTCCACATCACCGCACCGCCGGACTGGCGGGCCGTGCCCACCGCCACCTCGAAATGCGCGTGCGGCCGGGACCGCAACGCGGTCGGCCGTCGCCGGGTGCTCGCTCTGATCGCTGACCACGAAGCCCACAAGACCGCCTGCCCGCTCCGCACTCCCCAGGAAGAGGCGACCGCCGCATGACCACCACCCTCGACGGGGCCGCGCTGTTGAACGAGGTGGAAGCCTTCCACCGCCGCTTCAACGTCTTCCCCACTGAAGCCGCGTTCGTCGCGGTGACGCTGTGGGACGCGCATGCTCACCTGCTCGACGCGTTCGACTCCACCCCGCGACTGGCGTTCCTCTCCCCGGAACCCGGCTCGGGGAAGTCACGGGCGCTGGAAGTGGTCGAAACCCTCGTGCCGCGCGCCATGGCGGCCGTGGACGCATCCGCCGCCGCGCTCTTCCGATCCGTCTCAGGAGTCGACGGCGGCCGACCCACGATCCTGTTCGACGAGATTGACACGATCTTCGGGCCCAAGGCTGGGGAGAACGAGCAGCTCCGGGGATTTATCAACGCAGGCCACACCCGTGGCCGGGTGATGTACCGGTGCGTCGGAGACGGCGCCAACCAGCAGGTACAGGGCTTCCCCTCGTACTGCGCCGTGGCCGTCGCCGGTCTCGGCTCCCTGCCCGACACGATCATGACCCGCTCCGTCATCATCCGTATGCGGCGGCGGGCCCGGAACGAGAAGGTGGAAGCCTTCCGCACCCGTATCCACGTGCGGGAGGGCAACCAGCTCCGGGACCGGCTCGCCGCGTGGGCGGAAACGGTGCAAGAGCGGGTCACCGACGCGTTCCCCGAGATGCCCCAGGGGGTCACCGACCGGCCTGCGGACGTCTGGGAACCCCTGCTCGCGATCGCGGATGCTGCCGGGGGTGACTGGCCTCGCCGGGCACGGGCAGCGTGCGCGACTCTTGTCCAGGCCGCCCAGACCAACGACAAGCACAGCCTGGGTGTCCGCCTCCTCACCGATCTGCGGGACCACGTGCTCATCGGCGTTGAACGCCTGCCGACCGTCGCGATCCTCGACCGGCTCAACGCCCTCGATGACGCCCCATGGGCCGACATGGGCGGCAAGCCGCTCGACAGCCGCCGCCTCTCCGGGATGCTCGGCGAATACATGACCGCCGACAACGAGCCCGTCCGCTCCCGCAACATCCGCACCGGCGGCGGCGTACTCAAGGGCTACTTCGCCGAAGACCTGGCCGACGCATGGGCCCGCTACTGCCCCCCGCCTTCCCAGGAAGCGCTACCAACGCTTCAGCCGCTACAGCCCAGGTCAGAGCGCTCGAACGCGTAGCGCAACCCCGCCATGTAGCGGCTGCGCCCGACGTCATCGAACGCGGCTCAGCCGCTACACACCACCACACCGCTACGCCATACACCCCGCTGACCTGCGCCGTAGCGGTGTGGCGGATGTAGCGGACTTCAGAGAAGGGGGCCCGAGCCCCTTTGTTCCGTCAAGGAGCCACAGCGATGACTGCTGCCCTGATGCGCGACCTCCCCGACACCCCCACCGAGCCTGACGCGGACGAAGTCGACTTCGACCCCACCCTTCTCGCGCTCCGGGTGGAAGAAGCCGCCCGTCGACTGAGCGTCGGCCGGACCACCATGTACGCCCTCATCCGCGACGGAGTCATCCCGACCGTCCTTATCGGCCGCCTCCGTCGCGTCCCCGTGCATGCGATCAGCGACTACCTCGCCGACCGCATGCGGCCGAACTCTCAGACCACTGCCGCGTAAGGAGCCTCATGCCCAAGCGCCCCAAGCGCCCGGATGGCGCCTCATCGATCTACTTCGGAAAGGATGGTTACTGGCACGGCCGCGTCACGGTCGGAGTTCGCGATAACGGCAAGCCTGACCGGCGGCACGTCATGAGCAAGGTCAGCGAAGCGCAAGTCATCAAGAAGGTTCGCGAGCTGGAGAAGCAGCGCGATGCGGGCAAGGTCCGCAAGCCCGGACGGCCGTGGACCGTGAGGGCATGGCTGCTGCACTGGGTGGAGGAGATCGCCAAGCCGTCTGTCCGTGAAAACACATACGCGGGGTACGAGGTAGCCGTTCGGGTGCACCTGATTCCCGGACTGGGCGCTCATCGCCTGGACAAGCTGGAGCCTGAGCACCTGGAACGCTTCTACACGAAGATGCAGGCCAACGGGAGTAAGGCCGCCACCGCCCATCAGGCTCACCGCACCCTCCGTACGGCACTGAACCACGCGATGCGACGTGGCCACGTCACGCGGAACGTCGCCACTCTCGCGGTTCCGCCCCGGATCGAGGAAGAGGAGATCGAGCCGTACGACATCAAGGAAGTCCAGCGCCTGCTCACCGAAGCCGCCAAGCTCCGCAACAGCGCTCGGTGGTCGATCGCCCTCGCCCTCGGGCTCAGGCAGGGTGAAGCCCTCGGGCTGCGCTGGACTGATGTCGACCTCCGGAACGGGACCCTGCGTGTCAGGAAGAACCGGCTGCGGCCGAAGTACCTCCACGGATGCGGGGGCGACTGTGGCCGGAAACCCGGCTACTGCAAGCAGCGCATCCGGAAGAATGAGGACACTGCCAATACGAAGTCGCGCGCCGGTCGCCGAGTGATCGGCCTGCCCGACGAACTGATCAGGCTCTTGGAGCTCCACCGGGAAGAACAGGAACGCGATCGCGTGCGCGCAGCCCAGGAGTGGCGGAAGACCGGCTACGTCTTCACCTCGCCGGTCGGTGAGCCGCTGGTGCCCAGTACGGACTACGACGTCTGGAAGCGACTGCTCGCCGATGCCGATGTTCGAGACGGGCGCCTGCACGACGCTCGCCACACCGCCGCCACGGTGCTGCTCATCCTCGGCGTCCCGGAACGAGTCGTCATGCAGATCATGGGGTGGTCGTCCACCGCCATGGCGGCTCGGTACCAGCACGTGACGGACGGCATCCTCAGCGACGTCGCCGAACGAGTCGGGGGACTCATCTGGGAGGTGGCCAAGGACGCCGACGAGAGCGGCCCGAAGGAGCTCAGCACGTCTCGTTGAGACTGTGGATGAGACTACGAACGATGAAGGGTCCGAACCATGATCGGTCCGGACCCTTCATCTGCCCTGCTGGGCGGCTGCGGAGGATACGAGATTCGAACTCGTGAGGGGTTGCCCCCAACACGCTTTCCAAGCGTGCGCCCTAGGCCTCTAGGCGAATCCTCCGCTGGAGACTCTACAAGACGATCGGGAGTGCTCGCGAACTCGTTCCCACCGGGGTCGATCAGCTAAGGTAGGGGCCAGCCCCTCACGTGGCGCTATCTCACCGAACTCCCCCAGGGCCGGAAGGCAGCAAGGGTAAGTGAGCTCTGGCGGGTACGTGGGGGGCCCTTGCGTCTGTGAGGCTGGGGGTCCGTGGCGCTGGGGGAAGTCCATGGGCGCTGGGTGGGAGGCCCGGGGATACGGGTGTGGGCCCGTTGTCCGTGGTCCCCGATATCGTCGTAAGCGTGTCGTCCCTTGCGCTGTACCGCCGCTACCGACCCGAGACCTTCGCGGAGGTCATCGGGCAGGAGCATGTCACCGGCCCGCTGCAGCAGGCGCTGCGCAACAACCGGGTCAACCACGCGTATCTCTTCAGCGGTCCCCGCGGGTGTGGCAAGACGACCAGTGCGCGCATCCTGGCCCGCTGCCTGAACTGTGAGAAGGGCCCCACCCCGGCGCCGTGCGGGGAGTGCCAGTCGTGCCAGGACCTCGCGCGGAACGGACCGGGGTCGATCGATGTGATCGAGATCGACGCCGCGTCGCACGGTGGTGTGGACGACGCCCGTGAGCTGAGGGAGAAGGCGTTCTTCGGGCCCGCGTCCAGTCGTTACAAGATCTACATCATCGACGAGGCCCATATGGTCACCTCGGCGGGGTTCAACGCTCTGCTGAAGGTGGTCGAGGAGCCCCCGGAGCACCTCAAGTTCATCTTCGCGACCACCGAGCCGGAGAAGGTCATCGGCACGATCCGGTCGCGTACGCACCACTATCCGTTCCGGCTGGTGCCGCCCGGGACGCTCCGCGACTATCTGGGAGAGGTCTGCGGGCGCGAGGCGATCCCGGTCGAGGACGGGGTGCTGCCGCTGGTGGTGCGGGCCGGGGCCGGGTCCGTGCGGGATTCGATGTCGGTGATGGACCAGCTGCTCGCGGGTGCGAGCGACGACGGTGTGACGTACGCCATGGCGACCTCGCTGCTCGGTTATACGGACGGCTCGCTGCTCGACTCGATCGTGGACGCCTTCGCGGCGACCGACGGGGCGGCGGCGTTCGAGGTCGTCAACCGCGTGATCGAGGGGGGCAACGACCCCCGGCGCTTCGTCGCCGACCTGCTGGAGCGGCTGCGCGATCTGGTGATCCTCGCCGCCGTGCCGGACGCGGCGGAGAAGGGGCTCATCGACGCCCCGGCCGATGTGGTGGAGCGGATGCAGGCGCAGGCGTCGGTCTTCGGCGGCGCCGAGCTGAGCCGCGCGGCGGACCTGGTCAATGAGGGTCTGACGGAGATGCGCGGCGCCACTTCGCCGCGGCTCCAGCTCGAGCTGATCTGCGCCCGGGTGCTGCTGCCCGCCGCCTTCGACGATGAGCGGTCCGTCCAGTCGCGGCTGGAGCGGCTGGAGCGGGGGGCCCTCGCGGGCGGCCTGGGCGGTGGGGCCGGTGCCGGTGGCGCTGTCGGAGGTGGCGGCGGTGGCGGCGTTGCGGGGCCCGGGCCCGCCATGGGGTACGTACCGGGGCCCGACGCCCACGCTCCCGTCGGTCCATCCGCCGGTGGGCCGTCCGGTCCGGCCGCCGCGCGTGCGGCGATGGCCGGGGGAGCACCCGGTCAGGGGCAGGCCCCGGGCGGTCCGGAGGGCCCGGGCGGTCCGGGGAGTCCGGGGAGCGGCGAGGCGCCCGGTGGGTGGCCTGCCGGGGCGCGGCCCGCCGCGGACAGCGGCCAGGGCGGCGCGGTGGACAGTGGACAGCAGGGCGGTGCCCCGGCCGCGCCCGCGCCCGCGGAGGGCGGCGGTGGGCAGCGGCCCGGAGCGTGGCCGTCGGGTGCCCAGGCCCCGGCCGCCGAGGGCGGCGGATCGCGGCCCGGAGCCTGGCCCACCGCAACCGCACCCGGCTCCGGGGCGTCCGGTGCGGGCGGTGCCTCCGGTAGTGGCGGCGGTCAGGGCGCGGGGGCGCCTGCCCGGCAGCCCGGCGGCTGGCCCACAGCCACCGCGCCGGGCCAGGGCGGTGGCCCGCCCGCGCAGACGCCCGCGGCGCCCTCCACGCCGACCGCTCCGACTGCTCCGACCGCTCCGACTGCTCCGAGCGCGCCGGCCGCTCCGAGCGCGCCGGCCGCTCCGAGCGCTCCGACCGCGCCTTCTGCTCCCGCCGCCGGACCCGCGTCCTCCGCACCCGGGCCGGGCGCGCCGAGCATGGCGCAGGGCGCCGTCCAGGTGCGGCAGATGTGGCCGGACATCCTGGAGGCGGTCAAGAACCGCCGCCGGTTCACCTGGATCCTGCTGAGCCAGAACGCGACGGTGTCCGGCTTCGACGGCACCACCCTCCAACTCGGCTTCTCCAACGCGGGCGCGCGCGACAGCTTCGTGGGCGGCGGCAGCGAGGACGTCCTGCGGCAGGCGCTCCAGGACGCCATCGGGGTGCAGTGGCGGATCGAGGCGATCGTCGACCCCTCGGGCGGCGCCGGCCAGCAGGGCGGCGGCCCAGGTGGTCCGGGCGGCTTCGGTGGTGCTGGTGGCCCCGGTGGCCAGGGCGGCCCGGGCGGTCCAGGCGGCTACGGCGGAGGCAGTGGCGGCTACGGCGGAGCCGGTGCCGGTGGCGGTGGAGCCACCGCCGGTGGCGGTTTCGGTGGCGGAAGCGGCCCCGGCGGCGGCTTCGGCGGCGGTGGCCAGTCCGCCCCGCCGCGGCAGTCCGCGCCCCGGCCCGCTCCCACCTC
>NZ_JAEEAP010000324.1 GCF_016103465.1 Streptomyces sabulosicollis | reverse complement strand
GACTAGTCGTCGGCAGCGTCAGATGTGTATAAGATACAGGTGCTGGTCACCGGGGCCACCGGCACCATCGGCGGGGTCATCGCCCGCCATCTGGTGGCCGAGGGCGGAGTGCGGCACCTGCTGCTCACCAGCCGCCGCGGCCCGGACGCCGAGGGCGCGGCCGCACTCCGCGCGGAGCTGGAGGAGTCGGGCGCCCAGGTCACCCTCGCCGCCTGCGACGCGGCCGACCGGGAGGCGCTGGCGGCGCTGCTGGCCACCGTCCCCGCCGCCCATCCGCTGACGGCCGTCGTGCACACGGCGGGCGTCCTGGACGACGGTGTGGTCTCCGCGCTCACCCCCGAGCGGATCGACCGGGTGCTGCGGCCCAAGGTCGACGCCGCGCTCACCCTGCACGAGCTGACCCGGGACCTGGGCCTGTCCGCGTTCGTCCTCTTCTCCTCCATCGCCGGCACCTTCGGCGGGATGGGCCAGGGCAACTACGCGGCGGCCAACGCCTTCCTCGACGCCTTCGCCCAGCACTGCCGCGCCCAGGGCCGGCCCGTCCAGTCCCACGCGTGGGGGCTCTGGGCCCAGCGCAGCGAGATGACCGGCAAGCTGGAGGGCGCCGATCTGAACAGGCTGGCGCGCGGTGGCATCGTCCCGTTCTCCTCCGAGGACGGCGCCCGGCTCTTCGACGCCGCACGCGCCGTGGAGGCCGCCGTCGTGCTGCCGATGCGGCTGGACACCGCGGGGCTCGGGGCCCGGTCCGGTGACGTACCGGCACTGCTGCGAGGGCTGGTCCGGGCCACGCCCGCCAGGCCCGCGCGCAGGACCGCCGCCGGAGCCGGGGCCGCACCCGCGCGGCCTGAGGGGCTCAAACAGCATCTGACGAGCCTGCCGGAGGCCGAGCGCGGCCGGTTCCTGCTGGACCTGGTCCGCACCACCGTGGCCGGGGTGCTGGGCTTCGAGTCGGTGGCGGCCGTGGACGCGGAGCGCGGCCTGCTGGACCTCGGCTTCGACTCGCTCACCGCGGTCGAACTCCGCAACCAGCTCGGCAAGGCCACCGGCCGGCGGCTGCCGGTGACGCTGCTCTTCGACTACCCCACCTCCACGGCGATCGCCGCGTACCTGGAAGCGGAGATCGCCCCGGAGACGTTCACCGCCGCGTCGGTGACCTTCCCCGAACTCGACGCCCTGGAGAGCAACCTGGCCAAGGTCGCCGCCGACGACGAGGCGCGCACCACGCTCGCCTCGCGCCTGCAGGACCTGCTGGTACGGCTCGGCCAGGGCCCGGAGGAGGCGGAGGACGCGGTCGCCGGCCGCATCGACGCCGCGTCGGACGACGAGATCTTCGACTTCATCGAGAACGAACTCGGCCTGTAGTGCCCGGAGTTGGAATTCACAAAAGATGGGCGGTAAACGGTGAGCGAGGCAAAGCTCCGCGACTACCTCAAGCGAGTGACCACGGATCTGCACCGCACTCGCCAGCGCCTTCAGGAGGCCGAGGCAAAGGACCACGAGCCCATCGCCATCGTCGGGATGGCCTGCCGCTACCCCGGTGGCGTGGCCTCGCCGGAGGATCTGTGGGAGCTGGTGGCGAACGGCCGTGACGCGGTCACCGAGTTCCCCACCGACCGGGGCTGGGACCTGGAGGCCCTCTACGACCCGGACCCGGACAAGCCGGGGACGAGCTACGCCAGGGAAGGCGGTTTCGTCACCGACGCCGACCACTTCGACCCCGCGTTCTTCGGCATCTCCCCGCGCGAGGCGCTCGCCATGGACCCGCAGCAGCGGCTGCTGCTGGAGACCGCGTGGGAGGCCATGGAGCGCGCCGGGATCGACCCGGCCACGCTGCGCGGCAGCCGTACCGGCGTCTTCGCGGGGGTGATGTACCAGGACTACGCGACCCGGCTGCGCCAGGTGCCCGACGACGTCGAGGGGTACGTCGGCAGCGGTGGCTCCGGGAGCATCGCCTCCGGCCGTATCGCCTACACCTTCGGTCTCGAAGGCCCCGCGGTCACCGTGGACACCGCCTGCTCGTCCTCGCTGGTGGCCCTGCACCTCGCCGCGCAGGCGCTGCGCAGGCAGGAGTGCTCCCTGGCCCTCGTGGGCGGGTCGATGGTGATGTCCACACCGGTGGCCTTCGTGGACTTCAGCCGCCAGCGCGGGCTCGCCTCCGACGGCCGCTGCAAGGCGTTCGCCGCGTCCGCCGACGGCACCGGCTGGGGCGAGGGCGTGGGCATGCTGCTCGTGGAGCGGCTGTCGGACGCGCGGGCAGCCGGCCACCAGGTGCTCGCCGTCGTCCGCGGTTCCGCCACCAACCAGGACGGCGCCAGCAGCGGGCTCACCGCCCCCAACGGCCCCTCCCAGCAACGCGTGATCCGGCAGGCGCTGGCCGACGCGGGACTGACCGCGGCCGATGTGGACGCGGTCGAGGCACACGGCACCGGTACCTCGCTCGGCGACCCCATCGAGGCCGGGGCGCTGCTGGCCACCTACGGCCAGGACCGCCCCGAGGACCGGCCGCTGTGGCTCGGCTCGCTGAAGTCCAACATCGGCCACACCCAGGCCGCCGCGGGCGTCGGCGGGGTCATCAAGACGGTGCTGGCGCTGCGCCACGGCGTGCTGCCCAAGACCCTGCACGCCGAGGAGCCGACGCCCAACGTGGACTGGGAGTCGGGCGCGGTACGGCTGCTGGCCGAGGCCAGGCCGTGGCCCGAACCGGACACCGAGCGCCCGCGCCGCGCCGCGGTGTCCGCCTTCGGCTTCAGCGGCACCAACGCCCATGTGATCCTGGAGCAGGCCCCCGCCGAGGAGCCCGCGGCGGAATCCGCCGACGAGGCCCCCGCGCACACCGCGCCCGCCACCGTGTCCGACCTGGTGCCGTGGCCGCTGTCGGGGCGGACCGAGGAGGCCCTGCGGGCACAGGCCGCGCGGCTGCGGTCCCATGTGGCGGGTGCGCCCGGGCCGTCCCCGGTGGACATCGGCTACTCGCTGGCGCTCACCCGCTCGGCCTTCGCCCACCGCGCGGTGGTCGTGGGCTCGACCCGGGCCGAACTGCTCGGCGAGCTCGACAAGGTGGCCTCCGGCGTCACCCCCGGCGCGGTGGCCGGTGCGGGCAAGACGGCGTTCCTGTTCACCGGGCAGGGCGCACAGCGGCTCGGCATGGGACGCGCCCTGCACTCCGCCTTCCCGGTCTTCGCGGGCGCGTTCGACACCGTCTGCGCCGAGCTCGACCGCCATCTGGACGGCCACGTCGGGCACGCGGTGCGGGACGTGGTCTTCGGCGAGGACGTCGAGCTGCTGGACCGTACCCTCTACACCCAGACCGGCCTCTTCGCCGTCGAGGTGGCGCTGTACCGGCTGCTGGAGTCCTGGGGCGTGACCGCGGACTTCCTGGTCGGCCACTCGGTGGGCGAGCTGGCGGCGGCGCATGTGGCGGGCGTGTTCTCGCTGGAGGACGCGTGTGCGCTGGTCGCGGCCCGGGGCCGGCTGATGGACTCGCTGCCCGCCGGAGGCGCGATGGTCTCGCTGCAGACCGGCGAGGCCGGGGTGCTGCCCCATCTGGAAGGCCAGGAGCACCGGGTGGTCCTGGGCGCGGTCAACGGCCCGGCGGCCACCGTGCTCTCCGGTGAGGAGACGGCCGTCCTGCGGATCGCGGAAGCGGTGGGCGTCAAGAGCAAGCGGCTGCGGGTCGGCGTCGCCTCCCACTCGCCGCTGGTGGACCCGATGCTGGAGGAGTTCGCCAAGGTCGCCGGCGAGCTGACCTACGCCACGCCCCGGATCGCGGTGGTGTCCAACGTGACCGGCGAGGCCGTCGCCGAGGAGCTGGCCTCGCCCGAGTACTGGGTGCGCCATGTGCGGCAGCCGGTGCGGTTCCAGGACGGGATCCGGTTCCTCGAGGCCCAGGGCGTGACCCGCTATGTGGAGGTCGGCCCGGCCGGTGTGCTGTCCGTGATGGGACAGGAGTGCGTCACCGACGCCGACGCCGCCGCGTTCGTCCCCCTGCTGCGCAAGGACCGCGACGAGACCGAGTCGCTGCTGGCCGGGGTGGGCCGGGTGCACGCCCACGGTGGGGCGGTGGACTGGGAGAAGGTGTTCGCCGGCCGTGGCGCCCGCCGGGTGGAGCTGCCCACGTACGCCTTCCAGCGGCAGCGCTACTGGCTGGACGGCCCGGACCGGGCGGGTGACGTGACCTCGGCGGGGCTGGGCCCGGCCGGGCATCCGCTGCTCGGCGCCGCCGTCGAACTCGCCGACACCGACGGTCTGGTGCTCACCGGGCGGCTGTCCCTGGCCGCCCAGCCCTGGCTGGCCGACCACGCCGTCTCCGGCACGGTCCTCTTCCCCGGCACCGCGTTCCTCGAGCTCGCGATCCAGGCCGGTGACCAGGTCGGCTGCGACCAGGTCGAGGAGCTGACCCTCCAGGCGCCGCTGATCCTCCCCGCACGTGGCGCGCTCACCCTCCGGGTGACCGCCGGCGAACCCGACGAGAGCGGACGCCGCCCGCTGAACGTCCACTCCCGCCCCGAGGGCGCCGGGTTCGGCGAGCCGTGGACCCCGCACGCCACCGGCACGCTCGCCACCGCCACACCGGGTGACCCCGCCGAGCTGACCGCGTGGCCTCCGGCGGACGCCACCGAACTCGACGTCAGCGACATGTACGAGCGGTACGCGGCGGGCGGCTTCGGCTACGGCCCGGCCTTCCGGGGCCTGCGGGCCGCCTGGCTGCGCGGCGACGAGGTGTTCGCCGAGGTGCGGCTGGCCCAGGAGCAGCGGCCGGCCGCCGCCGGGTACGGAATCCACCCGGCCCTGCTCGACGCCTCCCTGCACGGCATCGCGCTCGGCACCCTCTTCGCCGGAGAGGACCCCGAGACGGCGCAGGGGCGGCTGCCGTTCTCCTGGACCGGGGTGTCGCTGCACGCCGCCGGGGCCGACGAGGTGCGGGTGCGGATCTCCCCGGCCGGGGAGGACACCGTGGCGCTGGCGGTGGCCGACCCCACCGGCCGCCCGGTGGCCACCGTCGAGGGCCTGCTGCTGCGCAAGATGACCGGTGATCAGCTCAGCGGCGCCCGCGCCGCGAGCAGCGAGTCGCTGTTCCAGCTCGACTGGCCCGCCCTCACCGGCTCCGGCGGGCCCACCCCGCTGACCCGGGCCGCACTGGTCGGCGACGACGGGCTGGAGGTGACCGAGAGCCTGTTCGCGGCCGGGGTCCACCTGGAGTCGTATGTGGACCTGGAGTCGCTGGGCGCGGCCGTGGACGCCGGTACGGCCGCGCCCGCGGCGGTCCTGGTGTGCTGCGCCGCCGGGCCCGGCGCACCGGCCGACGCCGTACGCAACTCCCTGCGCAGCGCCCTGGAGCTGGCCCAGAACTGGTCGGCCGACGAGCGGTTCGCCGACTCCCGGCTGGTGTTCGTCACCCGTGGCGCGGTGGCCACGGGCCCCGGCGCGGAGGTCACCGATCTGCCGGGCGCCGCCGTCTGGGGCCTGGTCCGCTCGGCGCAGTCGGAGAACCCCGACCGGTTCACCCTCGTCGACCTCGACGAACACGAGGAGTCCGTACGCGCCCTCCCGGCGGTCCTCCCCTCCGGGGAGCCGCAGCTCGCGCTGCGCGCCGGGCAGGCGCACACCCCGCGGCTCGCCCGCGCCCAGGGCGCCACCGGCGCCCCGCGCGCCCTGGACCCCGAGGGCACCGTTCTGATCACCGGCGCCACCGGTACGCTCGGCGGGCTGCTCGCCCGCCACTTGGTCACCGGACACGGCGTCCGCCATCTGCTGCTGACCAGCCGCCGGGGACCGGCCGCCGAGGGGGCCGGGCGGCTGCGTGAGGAGCTGACCGCGCTCGGCGCGACCGTGACCGTGGCGGCGTGCGACACCGCCGACCGGGACGCCGTGGCCGCCCTGGTGGCCCAGGTGCCGGCCGACCACCCGCTCACCGGGGTGTTCCACACCGCCGGAGTGCTGGACGACGGGGTGATCTCCTCGCTCACCCCCGAGCGGCTGGACACCGTGCTGCGGCCCAAGGTCGACGCCGCGCTCCACCTCCACGAGGCCACCAGGGAGCTGGACCTGGCCGCGTTCGTGCTCTTCTCCTCGGCCGCCGGTGTGCTCGGCGGCGCGGGCCAGGGCAACTACGCGGCCGCCAACGGCTTCCTCGACGCCTTCGCCCAGGCCCGCCGGGCGCAGGGGCTGCCGGCCCACTCCCTCGCCTGGGGGCTGTGGGCGCGGACCAGCGCGATGACCGGTACGGCGGACACGGCCGGGGCCGCCCGCTCGGGTGTGGCCGCGCTCTCCTCGGAACAGGGCATGGAACTGCTCGACACCGCCCTCGCCCTGGACACTCCGCTGCTGATCCCGATGCGGACCGACCTCGCGGCGCTGCGCGCGGGCGCCGGATCCGGCTCGGTGCCGCTGCTGCTGCGCGGACTGGTGCGGACACCGGCGCGCCGGGCGGGCGCGCACACCCGCGGTGGCGCGCCGGGCGGCGGCTCCGCCCTGCGGGAGCGGCTCGCCGGGCTCTCCGAGTCCGAACAGGACGCCGTTCTGGTGGAGTTGGTGTGCACGCAGGTGGCCACCGTGCTCGGCCACCCGGACCCGTCCGCCATCGGCCCGGACCATGAGTTCGTGGACTCCGGCTTCGACTCGCTCACCGCGGTCGAACTGCGCAACCGGCTGAACGCGGCCACCGGCCTGAGGCTGCCCGCCACGCTCGTCTTCGACCATGAGACGCCCGCCGATCTGGCCGCCCGGCTCCGCTCCGACCTGGCCGCGGCCCGGCAGTCGGGCCCCTCCGAGCAGACGCCCGCGGGCGCGGCACCCGCCGCGGCGGGGGAGTCCACCACGCTGAGCACGCTGTACACCGAGGCGTTCGAGACCGGGAAGTGGAAGGAGATCTTCGACCTGCTGCACGCCACGGCGGCGCTGCGGCCCCGGTTCAGCGCCCCCTCCGACCTGGAGAAGCTGCCGATGCCGGTCCGGCTCAGCAAGGGCCCGGCCGAGCAGCACCTGTTCTGCTTCTCCTCGTGCCTGGCGGTCGCGGGCATCCACCAGTACGCGCGGTTCGCGGCCTCGCTGCGGGGCCGGCGCGATGTGTCGGCGCTCGCGCTGCCGGGCTTCGGCCGCGGCGAGCCCCTTCCGGAGACGGCGGACGCGGTGGTCGCCGCCCAGGCCGAGGCGGTGGCGAAGGCCGCCGACGGGCAGCCCATCGTGCTCCTGGGCTCCTCGGCGGGCGGCTGGTTCGCCCATGCGGCGGCGGGACATCTGGAGCGGATGGGCATCCGGCCCACCGCGGTGGTGCTGGTGGACACGTACGTGCCCAAGAGCAGCATCCTCAACCAGTTCGGGCTCTCGCTCATGGACGGGATGACCGAGCGCGAGGGCGTGTTCGTCACCATGGACGACGCCCGGCTGTCGGCCATGGGCTGGTACCTCAACCTCTTCGGCAGCTGGGACCCCGAGCCGATCGAGACCCCCACCCTCCTGGTGCGGGCGCTGGAACCGCTGTCCACCGGATCGGTGAAGCTGGAGGAGCTGCCCGACTGGCGGTCCTTCTGGGAGCTGCCGCACGACATCGTCGATGTGCGCGGCAACCACTTCACCATGATGGAGGACCACTCCCTCCCCACCGCCCAGGCCATCGAGGACTGGCTGGGGCGACTGCCGCGCGACGGCGCCTGAACCCCGCCCGGACCCCGCTTCAGGCGCCCTCCCCGCATCAGATAAGGAACGACGACCATGACGTTGCCCGTCACCGATGAGAGCCTGTGGTTCCGCAGGTTCCATCCGCGCCCGGAGGCCGAGGTCAGCCTGGTCTGCCTGCCGCACGCGGGAGGAGCCGCCAGCTTCTACTTCCCGATCTCCGAGCTGCTGCCGCCGACCGTGGAGGCGCTGGCCGTCCAGTACCCGGGCCGGCAGGACCGCCGCCATGACGCGCCCATCGAGGACATCCACCAGATGGCGCGCGAGATCTACGAGGCGCTGCGGCCGCACACGGCACACCGGCCGGTCGCGCTTTTCGGCCACAGCATGGGCGCGAGCGTCGGGTTCGAGCTCGCCAGACTGCTGGAGGGGGAGCTGGGGACCGTGCCCGTGGCGCTCTTCGCCTCGGGCCGGCCCGCGCCCTCCCACCACCGGAGCCTGGGCATCCACCGGCGCGACGACGCCGGGCTCATCGCCGAGCTCCAGCTCGTCAGCGGAACCAACTCCCGGATCCTCGGCGACACCGAACTGCTGCGGCTGGCCCTGCCCGCCATCCGCAGCGACTACAAGGCGGCCGAGACCTATGAGTACCGTCCCGGCGCACGGCTGGCCTGCGACATCGTGGGGCTCACCGGCGACAGCGACATCCGCGTCACCGCCCGGGACGTGGCGGGCTGGCGGGAGCACACCTCGGGCTCCTTCCGGCTGGAGGTCTTCTCCGGCGGCCACTTCTACCTGGGTGAGCAGAAGGCAGCGGTGGCCGGAGTCATCACGGACACCCTGCGGGCGGCCACCGCCCGCACCCGACGACCCATCGACTGAGAGAGAAACCGACGATGCGTATCCTTTTCGCGACGGTGTCCGAGAAATCGCACCTGTTCACCATGGTCCCGCTCGCCTGGTCGCTGGCCGCGGCCGGCCATGAGGTGCACGTCGCCAGCAACCCCGCGCTGACCGAGTCCATCAAGAGCACCGGTCTGACGGCGGTCCCGGTGGGCAAGGACCACAATCTCCACGAGATGCTGACGCAGAACCGCGACTCGCTGGAGAATCCGCTCTCCGACTGGTCCACCCCCGAGCTCGATCAGCACTCCTGGGAACAGGTGCTGATGAAGTTCAAGGTCAGCGTGATGTTCGCGTACCAGACCTACAACGACTGCATGGTGCACGAGCTGGTGGACTACGCCCGCCACTGGCAGCCCGACCTGGTCATCTGGGACCCGGTCAGCTACGCGGGCCCGGTGGCCGCCCGGGTGGTGGGCGCCGCCCACGCCCGGCTGCTGTGGTGCATCGACATCTACGCGAAGATGCGCGAGGTGTTCCTGGCCCGCCTCGCCGAGCAGCCCGAGGAGCGCCGTGAGGACCCGATGGCCGACTGGCTCGGCCCCATCCTCGCCCGCTACGACCGCACCTTCGACGAGGAGGTCGTGGTCGGCCAGTGGACCATCGACCAGATCCCCACCAGCCTCCAGCTCCCGCTGTCCCTCCAGCGGGTCCCGGTCCGCTATCTGCCCTACAACGGCCCCTCCGACATCCCGGACTGGCTGCGCGAGGCCCCCGAGCGGCCGCGAGTCGTACTGACCTCCGGGGTCTCCGCCAGAGCGGCCCTGGGCGGCACCTTCATGCCGGTGGCCGACATGATCGACACCCTGGGGAGCATGGACATCGACGTGGTGGCCGCGCTGCCGCCCGAGGAGGTCCAGGCGCTGGAGAAGGTCCCCGCCAACACCCGCATCGTCGACTTCGTCCCGCTGCACGCCCTGCTGCCCGGCGCCTCGGTCCTCATCCACCACGGCGGCTTCGGCTCCTGGGGCACCGCACTGGCGGGCGGCGTACCGCAGCTGATCCCCACCATCCGTTACGCCGACTGGTGGAACAAGGGAACCAGTCTGCACGAGGCCGGTGCCGGACTCGCCGTCCACGCCTCGGAGCTGACCGCCGAAGTACTGCGGGAGAGCGTCGAACGGCTGCTGGAGGACGCGTCGTACAAGGAGGCCGCCGAGCGGCTGCGCGAGGAGAACCTGCGCACCCCCACCCCGCACGACGTGGTGCCGGTGCTGGAGCGGCTCACCGCGGAGCACGGCCGATGAAGGTGCGCGAGCTGGCGGTGTCCGGCGCCTACGAGTTCAGCCCGGACGTCCACCGCGACGAGCGCGGCGCGTTCGTCGCCCACTACACCGCGGCGGCCTTCTCCGCGGCCGTCGGCCATCCGCTGCGGCTGGGCCAGAACCACCACAGCGTCTCCCGGCGCGGCACCGTCCGCGGGGTGCACTACGCGGACGTGCCCCCGGGCCAGGCCAAGATGGTGACCTGCGTCAGCGGTGAACTGCTCGATGTGGTGGTGGACTTGAGGGTGGGGTCGCCCACCTTCGGCCGCTGGGACAGTGTGCGCCTGGACCCCGTCTCGTACCGGGCGGTGTACCTGGAGGAGGGCCTCGGCCACGCCTTCATCGCGCTGCGGGACGACACCGTGGCCGCCTACCTCAACTCGGAGGAGTACAACCCGGGCGCCGAGCACGAGATCGACCCCTTCGACCCGGCGCTCGGCCTGCCCTGGCCCAAGGACCTGGAGTATCTGGTCTCCGCGCGCGACCGGAACGCCCCCGGGCTGGCCGAGGCCGAACGGGCGGGTCTGCTGCCGTCCTACGAGGTGTGCCGGGCGCTGCACCCC
>NZ_JAEEAP010000323.1 GCF_016103465.1 Streptomyces sabulosicollis | reverse complement strand
GGGCTATCAGGGGCGCCAGGGCGGTCTGGAGGGTGGTGGCGTCGGCCAGGGCGCCGATGAGGGGGCTGGCCAGACCGCCGACGCTGACCGTCAGGCCCAGAGTGACCCCGCTGGCGGTGCCCACGCGGCGCGGCAGGTAGTCCTGGCCGAGGGTGATGTGCAGGGAGAACGGCACGTAGAGCCCGGCCGAGGCGAGGGCCACGCAGAGGTAGAGCGCCGGACCGGTGACGAGGACGACGCCCGCGACGGCGAGGACGGTCAGGGCGTAGGACCACTGGACGACCGGGACGCGGCCGTGACGGGCGGCGAGCCCGCCTCCGGCCAGCGTGCCCACCGCGCCGCCGGCGTAGAGCACGAACAGGGCCGCGGTACCGGCCAGTTCGCCTCCGCCCGTGCGCTCGCGCACGTACAGGGAGATGAACGCGCTCAGCCCGACGAAGACGATCGAGCGGCACATGATGGCCCCGGACAGCCGGAGGAAGGAGGGCCAGTCGTCCCGTCCCGCTCCTCCGCGGCTCGCCCGCGCGGGCCCGGCTGCCGCGCCCGGGGCCCTGAGGGCCCGTAGCGCGGCCGCGCACAGGGCGGCCCCGGCGACGGCGGGGACGGCCAGCAGCGGGGAGGCGTGCAGACCGCCGGTGGCGATGACGGCGGCGACCGCGAGCGGCGCGGCGGCGAACCCGATGTTGCCGCCGAGGGAGAACCAGCTCATCGCGGTGTGGCTGCCCCGGCTGACGAGCCGGGCCACCCGGGCGGACTCGGGGTGGTACGCGGCGACGCCGATCCCGGAGACGGCGACCACCGCCAGGGTCGCCGCATAGGAGCCGGTGACCCCGCTCAGCGCCACGCCCGCGCCGCCCACCAGCGTGCTCACCGGCAGCAGCCACGGCATGGCCCACCGGTCGGTGAGCGCCCCGAACAGCGGCTGTACGACGGACGACAGCAGCGAGGCCGCCAGCACGACGCCGGAGGCCGCGGCGTAGCCGTAGTCCCGTTCCGAGACGAAGAACGGCACCAGTGCGGCCACCGCTCCCTGGTAGATGTCCACACAGGCGTGTCCCAGGGACATCAGCGCGATGGGCCTGCGGCGCGAGGGGGTCCGTTTCGTCGACACCCCTCGATCGTGGCGATGCCACCGGGTGTCGCGCTTCCGATAATCCGCCGGGCCGTCCCGGAAACCCGCCACCCGGGGGCGACGGGTCTCCGGGACCGCTTCGGCCCAGCTTCAGCCCAGCTCGGCCAGGGCGTTACGGACGGCCGCCAGATCCTGGTCCGAGGCCAGCCCCGCGTGGTACAGACGGAGCTCGTCCGCGCCCAGCTCCACCGCGTGGGCCGCGTCCTGGGCCAGCGTGGCCGGGCTGCCGCCCATCCCGGCCACCACCGTGAAGTTGGCGGCGAGCACGGTCCGTTCGGTCCGGTGCGGAACGAACGGCGGCAGGACGCCGGAGCGCGCTGCCGCGCCCCCCGTGCACGGCAGTACCACCCCGTCGGCCTGGGCCAGCACATCGGCCGGGTCCACACCCACGTTGGCGCCGAGCCGGTGCGGAGCCGGGTCGGCGTGCAGCAGGACCTGGAAGTCCTCGTCCGCCGCGGCCCTCACGGCGGCCACGGCCTCGCCCCGCAGACCGCTCGCGATCCGGTCGCGCCAGGCCGCGAAGAGCGCGGCGTGGTCGGCGCCGAGCAGCTTCTCGACCTCGGCCCACTCCCCCGCGCGGTCGCCGCCGTCCGCGGTCGTCCCGCCCGCCCACACCGGCCGCAGGGCGCGCACGACGAGCGCGCGCAGTTCCTCGGGGTCGGCGCCCAGCTCGGCGTAGCCCGCCTCGCAGCTCTCGCAGAAGCACAGCGACATCAGATACTGGCCCGCACCGCCCAGCGGCACCCCGCCGATCTTGTCGTGGGCGTGCAGATGGGCGAGCCCGTACCAGCCGCAGGACTCCAGCTCGGTGCCGCGGGCGCCGGGCCGTACGGCGGCCTCGGCGGCCAGGTCCACCAGATAGGCGCGCACCTCGGGGCGGGCGATGCACGGCGCCCACGGGTAGCGGTCGCCGTAGGCGTTGCGCACGGTGATCCGCGGGTGCTCCTCGCCCAGCCGGGTGTTGTGCGCGAGCACCACCCAGGCGTGGACCTCGAGACCGGCGTCGGCGAGCGCGGCGGCCGCCTCGCCGTACGGGTCGTCGCCCGGCACCCACGACTGCTCGTACGGCCGCAGCTCGCGCCCCTGCCAGCGCTCCGCGTCCGGCGGGTAGAGCACGGCCGCGTGGCGGGCGGTGACGATGCGGTGGCCGGGGTGGCGCGGGGTCAGGGCCCGGGTGGAGTGGTAGGCGGAGGCCAGCGTCACCTGCTGGACGCCGAGGTCGGCGATGCGGCGCGCGGCGTCCGGGTCCCCGACGACGTCCCAGGGGTAGACGAAGGCGGAAGCCTTCACCGCGCCTCCCCGGCCCCGTCCCTGCCCGCGTCCCCGACCAGCGCCATGCCGCGCTCGATCAGCTCGGCCAGTTCCTTGATGTGGGCGGGGCTGGCCTCGCTCAGCGGCGGCCGCACCTCGCCGACGTCCAGCCCGCGCAGCCGGACCCCGGCCTTGACCAGCGAGACCGCGTAGCCGCGGCCCTGGTTGCGGAGCTCGACCAGCGGCCGGTAGAAGCCGTCGAGGAGCTTGTTGACGGTCTCGTCGTCGCCCGTCATGAGCGCCTTGTGGAAGGCGAGGGCGATCTCGGGGACGAAGCAGAAGACGGCGGAGGAGTAGAGCGTCACGCCGATCCCGCGGTAGGCGAGCCCGGTCAGCTCGGCCGTCGGCAGTCCGTTGAAGTAGCGGAAGTCCTCGCCGGGGGCGTCCGCCCGCACCGCGCTCACGATGCGCTGCATCAGGTCGAGGTCGCCGATGCCGTCCTTGAGGCCGATGATGCCGGGCACCTTGGCGAGCCGGGCCACGGAGTCGGGGGTCAGGACGGCGTTGTCCCGCTGGTAGACGATGATGTCGAGCTCGGTCGCGCCCGCGAGGGCGCCGTAGTGGCGGATCAGCCCCTCCTGATCGGCCACGACCAGGTACGGCGGCATGGCGAGCAGCCCGTCCGCGCCGGCCCGCTCGGCGAGCTTGGCGTACTGGATCGCCAGCGCGGTCCCGTACCCGGCGCCCGCGACCACCGGCACCCGCCCGGCGGCCTCCTCCACGGCGACCACGACGCAGTCGTGGAACTCCTCGGGCGTCAGGGCGTGGAACTCGCCCGTGCCGCAGCACGCGAAGACGGCGCCCGCCCCCGCATCGATCCCTGCGCGGACGTGCGCGCGGTAGATCTCCAGGTCCAGGGCGCCATCGGGACCGTAGGCGGTCACGGGGAAGAACAGCAGTCCGTCAAGGCGCTCGGCGAGTGAAGCTGAGGTCACGGGCTTCTCCCTGTCGTGTACACCGACCCGCCGTCACCCACCGACGCAGTGTGCACGTTTCTGATCGTCATCTACATTCGTGAACGAGTTCACCGTAAGGCAGCCATCGGCCGCCGGTCAAGGGCGCCAACGGGGTGACGCCACTCACCCGGCGGGGAAGTCCCTGGCATGGCGCCACTCTTGACGACCCATGAGCCGATCCCTACGGTGTCCATGAATCTGAACCACATACATGAATAAAAACCGCATACGCAACACCCCAGTACGACACCCGCAGCACGACACCCCCATAACGCGATGCCCCCCATGGAGGAGATCCGCCCATGCCCGCTCCCCGCACCGTCCTCCTCACCGGCGCCGCCGGCGGCATGGGCACCTTGATGCGCGAGCTGCTGCCGCCGTACGGATACCAGCTGCGGCTGCTCGACCAGCTCCCCATCGAGGGCGAGCCGGAGGCGATCACCGCGGACCTGTCCGACCGGGACGCCCTGCGCGAGGCCGTGCGGGGCGTTGACGCGATCATCCATCTCGCGGGTATCTCCCTGGAAGCCCCGTTCGAGAAGATCCTGCGGGCCAATATCGAGGGCACGTACAACGTGTACGAGGCGGCCCGCGAGGCGGGGGTCCGCCGCATCGTCTTCGCCTCCAGCAACCACGTCGTGGGCTTCACCCCGCGTCCGGTGGGAGACGACCCGCTCATCCCGCTCGACACCCCGCGCCGCCCCGACACGTACTACGGGCTGTCGAAGGCGTTCGGCGAGGACCTGGCCGCGTTCTACTGGGACAAGCACGGCATCGAGACGGTCGCCATCCGCATCGGCTCCTGCTTCCCCGAGCCGACGACGGTCCGCATGCTGTCCATCTGGATGAGCCCGGCGGACGGCGCCCGGCTGCTCCACGCCGCCCTTACGGCGGAGAACGTGGGCTTCACGACGGTCTACGGCAGCTCGGCCAACACCCGCCTGTGGTGGGACCTCTCCTCGGCCCGCGCCCTGGGGTACGAACCCCAGGACGACTCCGAGCCGTACGCCGCGAAGCTGATCGCCGAGCAGGGCGAACTGGAGCCGGGCAACCCCGACCACGCGTACCTCGGCGGCGCGTTCTGCACCAATCCGCCGATCTGGCCGCGTTGAGGATTTCGGGGTGGCCGCGTTGAAGCTCGGGGTGGCCGCGTTGAGGTTTTCGGGCGGGCGCCTGTGCGCAGGGGTGCCGCTTACCGAGGCGAGGTGGTTTTGAGCAGGGTCCGGGAGTGGGGGGCGGGGCGCCGCCGCCGGCCGTCGGACCGGTGGGATGCCGAGGTCGTGGCGGCTCGGCGATGCGGAGGATGCGGTGCGATCCGGAGCGGGCGCCGGTGGGGCCCGGGGCCTCTCCAGCTACCCCTGCGAAAAAACGCTTGATCTGGCGCAACTAATGTGTCAACCAATTCCGAGAGGGGTACGCCGAAGGCGCGAAACGGCGCCGCACCCGACCGAGCCGGCGAGGATCCCGGCGGGGCTCTCCCGGCCGGTCCGCCGCCCGTCGCCGGGATCGGGGCGTCGCCGGGTCAGCCCGCGCTCGTCCAGCGCGGCGAGCGTGGCCGCCAGGTTGTCCAGTTCGAACTGAACAGCCTGGTCTGCCTATCTACGCGGTGACGGCGTCGACCCCCGTGAGCTCGGCCGACAGCGCCCACAGCCGCGCCGCCCGCTCCGGGTCGATGGCCCAGGCGCTCACCCCGCTGCCCAGTTCGGTGCCCTCCGGCGCCGGCTCGGCGATGTCGCAGTCCTCGCAGTACACGCCGCCCATGCCCGCGAGCCGCGGCGAGGTCGCCGCCCAGACCTGGGTGGCCGCACCTTCCTCGGGCGTCTTCCAGCCGACGTTGGTGGGGCTGGCGTCGATCGCCTCCTTCAGCACCGCCAGTTCCTCGGGGGCGATATGGCGGCTCAGCCGGGTGTCGGCGATCGCCCCGGGGTGCAGGGCGAACGCCCGCACTCCGGCGTCCCGCCCCAGCGCGTCGAGGTGCACCGCGAACAGGACGTTCGCGGTCTTGGCCTGTCCGTACGCCTGGTACTTGTCGTAGTCGTGCCGCTCGAAGTGCGGGTCGTCCCAGTGGATGTCCGAGAGCTGATGCCCATTGGAGGAGACCGACACCACGCGTGCGCCCCCACGGGCGATCGCGGGCCACAGCCGGTTGGTCAGGGCGTAGTGGCCGAGGTGGTTGATGGCGAACTGGGCTTCCCAGCCGGGGCCCACCCGGGTTTCGGGCACCGCCATGATCCCGGCGTTGTTGATCAGGATGTCGATGTCGCGACCGGACGCGAGGAAGTCCTCCGCGAAGGCCCGGATGCTGTCCAGGTCCGCGAGGTCCATCTCGGCGACCTCCGCGCCCTCGATCCCGCCGAGCGCTTCGACGGCGGCCGAACGCCGCCGCGCGGGCACCACGACGCGCGCCCCCGCACCGGCGAGAGCCCGCGTCGTCTCCAGCCCGAGCCCCGAATAGCCCCCGGTCACGAGCGCGAGCTTGCCGGACAGGTCGATGCCCGCGAGGACGTCGCCCGTCGTACTCCGCACCCCGAAACCGGAGCCGATCGCATGTTGTTGGGTCGTCATGCGGGGAAACATACGGATTCGAGCACGCTCGAGGTCAAGCAACGCGCCCGGGTCAGGTCCGGGCCCGCTCCAGCGCCCGCTGGGCCAGCTGACGCGCGGTGGCGACCGGGTCGGCGACCACCGAGAGCCCGTTCAGCACCGTGGCCCCCTCGTGGAGCAGCAGCAGCTCGTCGGCCGGCCCGTCGGGGGCCGTCACGCCCGCCTCCTGGCACAGCTGCCGCAGATAGCCCCGCAGCCAGCGCTTCTGGTCGGCGATCACCTGCCGGGCCGGATGCCCGGCGTCCGGCAGTTCGGCCGCCGCGTTGACGAAGCCGCAGCCGCGGGGGTTCTCGCGGCGCACCCATTCGGCGAGGGCGTCGAAGGTGGCCAGGGCGCGATCCGCCGGGGGCGCCTTCTCGACCTCGGTGGTGAGCCAGGCCCGCCATCGCTCATCGCGCTCCCGCAGATACGCGGCGACCAGCGCCTCCTTGGAGCCGAAGCGGTCGTACAGCGTCTTCTTGGTGACTCCGGCGCGCTTGGCGATGAGATCCACGCCGACCGCGTTGATCCCCTGCCCGTAGAACAGCTCGGCGGCGGTGTCGAGGATGCGGCGCCCGGCGGGGGTGAGCACGTCCCTGCGCGCTTCCATGCCCTGATCGCCTCCTGGGGTTGACGGCGGGGTATACCGATCTGTTTAGTCTAGTGGGTGAGGGAGTAAACAGACCGGTATACCCGGAACGACCCCCGACTGGAACGAGGACGCATATGCCTGTCAGCGCCGCCGCCACCGCCATCGGCCTCGTCGTGATGTGGAGCTCCGGCTTCATCGGAGCCGAGCTCGGTACCCGGGAGGCCGCCGCCGACACCCTGCTGATGTGGCGCTTCCTCGCGGCAGCGGCGGTCCTGGGCGGCGCCTGGGCGCTGCTGAGGCACCGCAGACCGCGCCCGCGCGCGATCGCCGAGCAGGCGGTGATCGGAGCACTCTCGCAGGGGGGCTATCTCGGCGGGATCGTCTGGGCGGTCGGGCTCGGCGTGCCGTCCGGCACCGCCGCGCTGATCGCCGCGCTGCAGCCGCTCGCGGCGGGCGCGCTGGCCGGACGGCTGCTCGGCGAGACCGTCAGCCCGCGCCAGTGGGCGGGGCTGACCATCGGCCTCGGCGGGGTCGCGCTCGTCGTCCAGGGCGATCTGTCGGCGGGCCCGGCCGCCGCCCCGGCGTGGGCGTACGGGCTGCCCTTCGCCGCCATGGCGGCGCTGCTGGCCGCGAGCTTCCTCGAACGCAGGGTGCGGGCGCCGCTCGACCCGGTGGACGCCATACCGCTGCACTGCCTCGTCAGCGCCGTGCTGTTCACCGGGGTCGCCGTGGCCGGCGGCCATGCCGCGCCACCGGCGGCCGGGGGCTTCTGGGCCGCGGTGGTCTGGACGGTGCTGCTCTCCACGGTCGGCGGCTACGGCTTCTACTGGCTGAGCCTGCGCCGCAACGGCGTCACCCGCACCAGCGCGCTGATCTACCTCACGCCCCCGACCACGCTGGTGTGGGCGTACGCGATGTTCGGGGACGCGCCCGGGTGGACGGCGCTCGTGGGCATGGCGGTGTGCGTGATCGGGGTGGTGGCCGCCACCGGGCGCCGCCGCCCCGACCGGTCAGCGCAGCTCGCGGAGGATCCAGTCGGTGATCGAACGGTGTCGCGGGTTCCGGCCGAGTAGCTCGCGGGCGCCTCGGACGCCTCGGCCCTCCAACGGGCACGGGTCAAGGAACCGTAAAGCGGGGACGTTCGTTACCCCGGGCATGACCGCTATGACACCCGGCTCGAACCTCCCCCTCCCCGTCGCGCGCGTGGCGGTTGACGTCACCGCTCCGGTGCGGCTCGACGTATCGGGCCTGCTGCTCACCGCCAACGGCAAAGTGCGTTCCGACGACGACTTCGTCTTCTACAACCAGCCCACCGGACCGGGCGTGACCCACCGCGCCGGGGCGGCGGGCGCGGGCGACACCATCACCGTGGACACCGCCGCCGTCCCCGCCGACATCGAGAAGATCGTGGTGACCGCGAGCCTGGACGCGCCCGGGGCCACGTTCGCGGGCACCGAACCGACCGCCACCGTGCGCGGCGCCGACGACGGCGCGGTGATCGCCACGTTCACCCCGCCGCGGCTGGGCAACGAGACCGCGCTGGTGGTCGTGGAGGTGTACCGGCGCAACGGGGCGTGGAAGGTGCGCGCGGTCGGGCAGGGGTATGCCAACGGTCTGGCGGGCATCGCCACCGACTTCGGTGTGACGGTCGAGGAGCCCGCCGCCCCGGCCGCGCCCGCCCGCTCGAACGTCGTTCCCTTCCCGTCCGCCGCCGCCGACCGCCCGGGCCGCGCCGCTCAGGCCGCCGACTGGTACGCCGACCTACTCGCCGAGGAGCAGTGACCCCCCGATGAACCGTCACGAAGTTGCCGCCCTGCTCGCCTACGTCGACCGCCTCGCCCCCGAGCGCGCCCCGCAGTCCAAGGCCGCCGCCGGCGAACGGCTGGAGCAGTGGGCGACCCTGCTCGCCCACGTCCCGGCGACCGCCCAGCACCCCGACGGCCCCGAGCGGTCGTGGGACGCCTCGCAGGTGGCCGCCCGGCACATCGCTACCTCGCCGTACCCGATCAAGCCGTCGGACGTCGGGGGCCCGTGGGAGGCGTACCGCCGCGACGTCGTCGGCCGGCACTGGGACCCCGCCCCGGCCGTCGATCCGGACGACGAACGGGCGTACCGCGCCGCGCTCCGCGGCACCCGGCAGGCCGTCGCCGTCGGACAGCTCCCCCCGGCGCCTCAGCACGCCATCGAGGGCCGCCCGAGCCCCATACGGGCCGAGCGCGACGCCGAGGCCGCCCGCCGCCTCGCCGCCCTCGGCGACTACGTGCCCAAGACCGTGCGCGACCAGCTCGCCCCGTACCGGCCGCACCGCGCCAAGCGCGAACAGCTCGCCGCCGCCGACCTCCCCGACCCGCTCGACGTCCCGTGCACGTGGTGCGGGGCGACCGTCGCCCAGCCGTGCCGCGCCCGCCGGATCGCCCCCGGTACCGACGCGATCGGCTACCGCGCCAAGAAGGCGCCGCACCCGTGCCGCGTCGAGGACGCCCAGGCCCACCACGCCCGCCGCCAGCAGGAGCAGGAGACCGCAGCATGAGCCCGACCCCGAAGCAGCAGCGCTCCCACCGCCGCAAGGCCGTTCCGCGCGACCGGACGAAGAACGTCACACAGTGGCGCGTCGAGGCGTCGTGGGACCACCGCCCCGACGACCCGGTCGTGATCCGGACGTCGGACCGCAAGCGGGCCCGTAAGGCGTTCCGCGACCTGCTCGGCAAGGGCGCATACGTGATCTTCCAGGAACACGCCGGGTGGGACCGTTGGCGCACCGTCGACGAGCAGAACGGCGCCGACCTGCTCGCCGAGGCCGCCGCCGAGCAGCAGCTCGCCGCCGCCGGCTACCCGCGCACCCCCGACGACCACCGGCCCGACGCCGACGACCGTCACCGGACGTGGCTTGCCCGGATGGAGGCCCGCGCCGAGGTCGAGCAGCAGCTCGCCGAGCAGGCCGCCCGGGACCGGGCCGAGGTCGACGCGCGCCGCCGCCGCCTCGCCGCCGAGGCCACCCGCGACGCCCGCACCCTCATGTCGCCGCCGGCGATCGTCCGGCCCGAGCACCGGCAGCGGGCCCGGCACATCACCGGAGCCCAGCGATGATCCCCCGCGCCGCCCTCGCCGTCGTCCGGGCCGCCGTCGAGGACGCCCAGCGCGAGCACGACCAGGCCGAGGCCGCCGTCGAGCGGATCGTCGCCGAGCTACGCGACCACGGGTGGACGATCGCCCCGCTCGACCGCGCCGAGCAGCGCGCAGCCTGACACCGCAGCACGGGGGCGAAACCGATCGAACAAGGGTCGCCCCCGTGATGTATCTTCCATCCATGGATGGTTCGATCCATCCAAGGAAGCACATCCCGTAGGCCCGCCGCACATCCCCCGGAGGTACGTCCCGCATGGCACGCAGCACGCCGGCCGAACGGTTCGCCGCCAAGACGACCCCCGGGCCCATCCCTACCGGCCCCAACACCCCCGACACCCCGTGCCTGTTGTGGCCCGAGACGTCCCTCGACCGCGACGGCTACGGCCGCTTTTGGGTCGACGGCCGAGTCGTCCCCGCCCACCGCTGGTCGTTCGAGCAGCACCGCGGCCCCATCCCCGCCGGCCTCGAACTCGACCACCTGTGCGCCGTCCGCCGATGCGTCGCCGACGACCACCTCGAACCCGTCGACCACCGAACCAACGTGCTCCGCTCGACCGGCCCGTCGGCCGTCAACGCCCGCCGCACCACGTGCAAGCACGGCCACGACCTCACCGACCCCGCCAACGTCCACGTGAGCTACCCCCCGTCGCACCCCAACGGGATGCGCAAGTGCCGCGCGTGCGCCCGCGACCGCGCCCGCCGCCCCCGCGAGCCCCAG
>NZ_JAEEAP010000322.1 GCF_016103465.1 Streptomyces sabulosicollis | reverse complement strand
CCGCCCGGCAGCCCGTACTCCCCACCGCCCGGCGGCCCTTACGGTCCGCCGCCGCCCACCGGCGGTGGCCCGGCCCCGAAGCGCAAGGCCCTCATCATCGGCGCGGCGGTGGCGGTACTGCTCGCGGCCGGTGGTGGGGTGTGCGCCGCGGTGGGCGGCGATGACGGCGGTAAGAACCCCACCGCCGGTCCCACGACGACCACCCCGAGCCACCCCGGGACAGAGGACCCGGCCCCCGAGCCGACGACCGGTGACGGCGACAACACCGGCGGCCGCGGCAACGGCGAAAGCGATCCCAACGACCAGCGCCGGGCGGGCGAGGCCAAGGTCCTCTACCGGACACCCGCGCCCGAGGTCAGCAAGAAGAACCTCGAAGTGCCCGGCTTCTGGGCGATGAAGGGCTACGTCGTCAAGGCGGTCGAGAACAAGATCATCGCGTACAAGGACGAAGGGGGCAGCAAATGGACCCTCTCGCTCCGCAAGGCGGTCTGCGCCGCTCCCACCTCCACGACCGACGGCAAGGTCGTGGTCGCCTACGAGGGCCATGGAAGGGACTCCTGCAGCCAGCTCGCCCTGATCGACCTCAACAAGGGCGCCAAGCTCTGGGACCACCCCGCCCCCGAGAGCGACGCCCTGGGCGGCGGCCACACGAACGTGGGCATGGCCCAGAGCGGCGACCTCGTCGGCATGGCCTGGTTCGGCGGCTCCGCCGTCATCAAGGTCAGCGACGGCAAGGAAGTCTCACCCGAAAAGCCGAGCGCGGGCTGCTCGATTGACGGCTACGCGGGCGGCAAGGTCCTGCTGCGCGCCTACTCCTGCACCAATGGCACCGCCAAGGTCCAGCAGCTCACCCCCGGCGGCTCGATCAAGTGGACCTACACCATCCGTAAGGGCTTCAAGGTCAGCAACATCTTCTCCAGCAGCCCCGCTGTGGTGGCCCTCATCGACCAGGACCGACGCTCCGGCGGCATCCTGGCCATCTCCGACAAGGGCAGGGAACGCTCGACCCTCGCGCTGGGCAAGCAGTCCTACCAGCCGGAGTGCGGCACGGACATCTTCGGCACCAACATGGGCAACTGCGAGGGCGTCGCCGGCTCCGCCGACACCTTCTACCTGCCGACCGAGATGACCCAGGACCACGGCATGGGCGCGACAAGCGAGATCCACGCCTTCGACCTCACCACCGGCAAGCGGAAATGGGCGGTCAAGGTGGCCGAACGGCTCCTGCTCCCGCTGAACATGGACGGCGAGAACCTCATCGCCTACGAAAAGCCCTCCGACACCGCCCCCGGCAAAATCGTCCGCCTCGGCCCCGACGGCGGCAAGCCGAAAACGCTGCTGCGCCTGCCCCAGGCCACCCAGGAATCCGAGCGCGACTTCTACTCGGCCGTCCACACCTACCGCGACGGCAACTTCTACATCGCCACCAACCGCATCACCGGCACCGACACCACCCCCGAAAACCTCCTGCTGGCCTTCGGCCCCTGAGCCGCGGCCGAGCGATGGGATACGACCGCGGGGGCGGACACCGACCGGTGTCCGCCCCCGCGGTCGCGTGCCTCAGCTCAGATCGAATTCGCCGTCCCTCGCGCCCAGGACGAAGGCACGCCATTCGGCTTCCGTGTAGCGCAGCACGGTCCCGGGATCGGTGGAATTCCGCATGGCCACCGCCCCGTTCGGCAGGTAGGCGATCTCCACTCGGTCCTCGGAGCTGCTGCCAGGTGCGCTGAGCCACTCGACATCGGAGATGTCGAGGGCGTACAGCTCTTCCTTCTCTTTGGCGTCGGCCATCGGTGGAGAATCCCTTCGGGTACCGCGGAAACAAGCCCGCCTGGTGCTTGGCTGACAGTCTCATCCACCGTGTGCGCGGCGGCAATCGAACACCGTCAGTCCATGCGGCGGGCCCCGCCCAGCAGGCCGGATTCGATATCCGTCGGATGCGTCGCCACGTAGAGCCGTGACTGGCGATCACACCAAAGAGTGACCCCGTCCGGAAGCGTGGACAGCGATTCGACGTCCGTGGACGGCAGCCCCATGATCCGCCCGACCTGGGCGGCCTCCTCGGGGGACACCCGCTGAACGCCCACCAGGTCCGCGTTCTCCATGAGCCGGGGGGCGACCGGGCTCAGGTAGGGCAGCAGCGTCAGCACGGACTGCCAGGGCGCCGAGGTCACCCGCCCGCGCGGCGGTCGCATACCCGCGTCACGGATCACCAGGACGGGGCTGCCGATCGACGGCCCCTGGGGCGGCACGCGTCCCACGTCGTGGAGCGTCATGCTCTGGTACCCGCCGTTCGCGGCCTGCGCCAATGACGCCCACATCTGCTGACGGCCGGTCTCCACGGTGACCCGGGCGCCCGTGGCCACCGCTCGCAACCCGATCACCTGCGCCGTCCACACCCCGCCGACCAGGACCACGTTGAAGGGCGTGGGACGGTGCAGGCCCAGCACCGCGGGTTGATCCCGGGCGCCGACACCGATCACCACCCCGTCGTCGCCGATCGGCATCGCCAGGGCGTCGAACTGCTCCGGAGGGAGCTCGTGCCGTTGACGCCGGGGGCCGATCAGCCCGAAGCCCCGCCGCATCCTGCGCGGGGCGGGAGCCACCGGCTCGTCCGTCTGCCCCGGCATATGGCCGGGTGCGGGGACCGGAGCGTCAGCAGGGCCGCCTGAGACGGTCGTCGGCATGGCCATCAGCGGGTCCCTCCCAGGGGCAGCGTGGCGAGTACGCCGGGTACCTGCTCGCGGTCCAGCCGTGCGAGCCCGACCCGCACCCCACGGGCCGTGCGCTGGAGTTCTCGCCTCATCGCGACCAGGTCGTCCGCGCTGTGGCCCGTGATCCGCACATGCCCGCTCACCGTGGGCGCGGGCCGGCCGCCCTGTGTCCCGCCCCGCCGCAGGGTGAGGCTGAGCGTGGTCGCGAGCGCGGGCAGTGAGGTCAGCAGCGCGGCCAGCTGGGGAAGGGGCGTGGCGCCCGGCCCCAGCTGCGGCCACCTGCTGATCCAGTAGGTGGTGTGCCACCGGTCGTCGCAGCGCCAGGCCCGGGTGCTCTCGACCGTGCGGCGACTGAGGGTGTTGGTCTGCCGGGCCTGCGCCGTCGCCCTCGGGTTGACGCTCGCGGCGGTGGCGATCGCCGCCGTCACGCCCTCCTCCGGCAGGAGCGTCACCCCGAAGCCGGCCCCCTGCAGCCTGCTCGACAGCTGATCCGCCGCCCGCAGCACACACCGCTGCGCGCCCTCCAGGCCCCCGCCCCGGGCCGCCACGGCCTCCGGGCAGAGCTCCGGGTCGAACTTCAACGCCACCCACGTCAGACGGACCGCGGGCGCGCCGGTCTGGTCCTGCAGCGGCCCGTAATTGCGCACGGGCACCGTCTGCGCCGACAGATGGGGCGCGGGCGAAGGCAACGCATGCTGCACCACCTGCACGGACTCCAGCAGGATTCCGTCGACGTCCATGGCGTCGCGCAGCAGCGAAAGCGGGAGCGGACGCTGCGTACGGTGCGGGCGCAGCGGCGAGTCCGTCGCGTCCACCTGCAGGACCGCCGTCAGAAAGGTGCCGTCGCCCACCAAGCCGACCATGCGCCGCTCGCGATCGGTGAACGTATAGGTGCGCAGGGCCGGTTCGCATTCCAGGGCGGGCGCGAAACCGGGGTCCGCGCCCGCGTCGAGCGGCTTCGCCGCTTGCCGCTGGCGCCTGCGCAGGCTGAGCGCGGTGCTCAGCCATTCCGTTATCGGCTGCTGATGACGCGTGACCACGGCCAGCAGGACCAGGACGACGCCCACGACTCCGGCGGGCACCAGCAGGAGCTTGTCGACCACCCCCGCGGCCAGCACGATCGCCGCGGCCACCTCGATCAGCACGAATTGCTGCAGCCGCAGGGGGCCGATGCTGCCGGGCCGGGACATGGTGCGCGGGGTGGCGGATGCGACCGGGGCCGCTGTCGGGGGAGCGTCAGCGGGCGCGGGCGGACAGGGTCCGCTCGGCGCCCCTCGGCCGGACGCGCTCCTCGCGGTACGTGCGCGCGTAGCGGCAGCCATCCCCGTCAGCCCCCTCATGTCCGAAACCGGCCCGAACGGCCCGGTCGTCGTCGCCCCCGGTCAGTGTCCCCGGGCGGCACGAGCCAGTTCACTACCGGCATAGTAGAGGGTCGGTACGACACCAGGACCGAGGGCAGGCCACCTGACTACCGAGGCCGAAAAGCGGGGAGAAGCGGCTAAAGATGGCATCACGGCGGGATGAACTCAACGCCTATATCTATGCGAAGAAGCGGACAGTCGCCGCTTTCTTGCAACCCACGCCGAGCGGCACGGAGGAGGGTGCGCCGCGTCCGCTGCGCGCGGTCCTTCCCGGAGTCGTCGTCGGGGCCCTGATCCTCGCCGGTTTCGGCGCCTGGGGCATGTTCAAGCCCGTCGCCCCCAAGGGGTGGGACACACCGGAATCGCACGTGATCGTCGGCAGTGACTCCACCACTCGGTACGTCATTCTGAAGACCGGGGGCAAGCCCCAACTCCACCCCGTGCTGAACCTCGCCTCCGCGAAGCTCCTCCTCGACCCGGAGAAGTCCAGCATCATCAAGGTGAAGGAGTCGGAACTGGACGACGGCCACATCCCGCGTGGCCCCACGATCGGCATTCCGTACGCACCGGATCGCATCCCCAGCGCGGACGAGGCGAAGAAGCGCATGACGTGGGCGGTCTGCGAACAGCCGGGTGGCAATGGGAACACCACCCAGAAGGCCGTCTTCCTCTTTTCCGATCGGGACCCGAAGCTCAAGAAGCTGCGCGGATCCCAGGCGCTCCACGGTGGTCAGGCCCTCTATGTGCAGGGCCAGGACGGCGCCCGCTATCTGGTCGATCCGCGGGGCGTCAAGTATTTGATCGACGGCCCGGACTGGAAGGCCAAGTCCGCCTCCGACAGCAATCTTCTGCAGCGTTCCATCTTTCACGACGGTGCCAAGCCGCAGCGGGTCACCAGGGACTGGCTGGCGACCTTCAGGGACGGGGCACCGATCGACTTCCCTCAGGTCCCGGGCCGGATCGGCGATGACGCCGGGGTGCCGAGCCTCGGCGAGGCGAACCGGGTCGGCATGGTGCTCGAAGCGCCCACCGGAGCCGGCACCCAGAAGTACGTGGTGCTGCCGGGAAAGGTCCAGCGCGTCTCGGAGTTCGTGGCCAAGCTCCTGCTCAGGAGCAAGACCTCCATCAACGAGGCGAGTATGGCCAAGCGAGTGGCGGCCCCGTCGTTCAACCCGGACACGGAGAACGACTTCTACGGCCAGTACCACTGGCCCAGCGAAATCCCGGTCCAGGCCAACTCCGTCGATCCCGGGCTGGGCAGCGGAGCACGGGACACCAGCTGCAGCATTCTGGACGGAGTGACCGCCAAGGGTGGCGCGAAGGTGACCACATGGGCCGGCAAGGACTTCCCGGCCACCATCCCGGACGGCGCCACCAGCGCTTATGTGACCCCGGGGTCGGGGGTGCTCTACCGCCAGGTGAGCGGCCACCAGATCAAGGACGGTCCGGTGTTCCTGGTGACCGACACCGGCCTTCGCTATTCGGTCCAGTCCAACAACGACAGCGATTCCGGCAAGTCGAAAATCGGCGATGAGGGCTCCGATAAGGACAAGGCCACGCAGACGCAGCAGGACGTCAACAAGGCCCAGCGCAGCCTCGGATACCAGGACGTCAACCCGACTCCGGTGCCCGCGGACTGGTCAGAGTTCCTGCCCACCGGCCCACGCCTCGACGCCAACAGCGCCAGGCAGCCCCAGGGTTCATAGGACATGAGGAAGCCCGAACACATGCGGCGCACGATCAAACCCCTCGCCCTGTCGGCGGCGACCGCCCTCACGGCGCTGACCGCGGCGGCCGGACCGACAACGGCCGCCGCGGCGCCGGAACTGTCCCTCGCGGGCAGCGGAGAATGCACCTACCCCGCCAAACAGATAAAGGGCACCCCCTGGTCCCTCCAGCGGGTCATGCTCGACCAGCTGTGGCAGGACACCAAAGGGCTGGACACGAAGGGCCGTCCGATCAAGGTCGCCGTCATCGACACCGGCGTCGACAACACCAATCCTCAGCTCAAGGACGCCGTCGACACCAGTAAAGGCAAAGAGGTCCGTAAGGGCGGCAAGAAGAGTCTGTCCAAGGG
The DNA here is from genome assembly GCF_016103465.1 of Streptomyces sabulosicollis. Lineage (GTDB taxonomy): Bacteria > Actinomycetota > Actinomycetes > Streptomycetales > Streptomycetaceae > Streptomyces > Streptomyces sabulosicollis. Next base: position 4,294 of record NZ_JAEEAP010000322.1, on the reverse strand, counting down.
GAAGAAGGGCGACGGGACGGACGACTCGGTCGGCCATGGCACCAAGGTCGCCGGCATCATCGCCGCCCGCCCGCACTCGGGCACGGGGTTCGTCGGCATCGCGCCGAAGGCCGAGATCATTCCGATCCGGCAGAACGACGAAAAGGGCTCCGGCACCACCGACACCATGGCCACGGCCATCGACTGGGCGGTCGACGCGGGAGCCCGCGTCATCAATATCTCCCAGGACACCGTCAAGCCGCTACAGGCGAACAGCAGGCTGCAGCAAGCCGTTGAGAACGCACTGGGAGCGGATGTCGTCGTGGTCGCCTCCGCGGGCAACGACGGTCTCGACGGCAAGGTCAAGAAGACCTACCCCGCGGCTTACGACGGCGTCCTCGCCGTCGGCGCCTCGGACCGCAACAACGAACGCGCCCCCTTCTCCCAGTCCGGTGACTTCGTCGATGTCGCCGCTCCCGGCGTCGAAATGGTCTCCACCGTCCCCAAGGGCGGCCAGTGCGTGGACAACGGCACCAGCTTCTCCGCGCCCTACGTCGCCGGCGTCGCCGCCCTGATCCGCGCCAAGCACCCGGACTGGAAGCAGAACGAGGTGGTCGCCCAGATCGAGCAGACCGCCGAGCGCGCCGTCAACCACCACGACCGCTTCATCGGCTGGGGCGTCGTCGACCCCGTCCGCGCCCTCACCGAGGACGAAACCGCCATCGACCACGTCACCCTGGACAAGGGCGCTGCCCATGACGTCGCCGCGCCCGACCCCGCCCCCATGACCTTGGGCGAAACCCCTCAGGAGCGCAAGGAACGCCTCGCGACGTACTCCGTGGGCGCCGCCGCCATCGCGGTGGCGGGCATCGCGGGCCTGGCGGCGGTTCTCAACGAACGGAGGCGCCGGCGCTCCGGCACGGCTGAGTAGGAGTACTCATAGACGTCCGTGAAGTGTGATCTACACTGAGCGATTTGACGTAACTGTGAGTTGTGCGAGCCAGGGGGGACGGGGAGCGTATGTCTACGTTCGAGGCGGAATGGGCGCGAATGAAGCGCGAGGCGTCCGGCGACACCGGGATGACTCTCGCGAGCGCCGACAACAAGCCGGGCTGGGAACAAGGCGGATCGGGCAACCTGAAGTCCAGCAAGAACGCCTGGACGACGGCAGGCACGGCGGTTGGCAAACTCCGGGGGGACATCAAGACCGCGCTGACGAAGCTGGAGGAGGAGCAGACCGGCCTGGGCGCGGGCAGCAAAAGCGGCGGCATCGAGAGCGCGGCGGCTCAACGGGAGCTCTACCACTCCTGGAAGCGCTACCTGAAGGGCGTGAGCGGCAAGTGCGGGGCGATTCAGGACCGGCTTGAGAGGGCCGGGGACCACCAGTACAAGAACGACGGGGCCACCAAGTGTGCGTTCGACGGCTTGGATGCCCTGTACAAGGACACGAAGCCCGTCGGCGGCGACAGCCGGGGCCGGTGACGCGGACCAATGGATTACGCGACTCTCACCTCCCTGAAGCCGTCGGAGTTCGAGGATGCCGCGGGTGGCTATCGGATCGTCGGCGACATGGCCAGTCAGGCCAAGGACGACCTCGAGCAGCAGATCGCCGCGGGCATGCGGAAAACGCTCGAGGGAGAGGCGGTTGACGCCGCCGTGGTGCAACTCCGGAAGCTGGCGACGAACTTCCACTACACCCAGGTCGAATGCGCTCTCATCACCACCGCTCTCAACTCTCTGGCCTACGAACTACGGGCAGCCAAGGACAAGCTCGACGCCGCCGTGGCGGACGCCGAGGCGGAGAAGTTCACGGTGGGTTCCGATGGCTCGGTGAGCTACCCGGCGGCCGGTGACAAGGTCGACGGCAAAGTGCCGGAGGGCGGCACGGTCACGGGCAGCGCGAAGGGCAAGCCGACGAACCAGCCGATCGACCCGACCGGCGACGCGAACGCCGCCGCCGACGCTCTGGAGCGCCAGGCGGCGAACATCCACCCCAATCCGAACTTCGGCCGCGCGGTGGCCATCGCCAACCGCATCGCGCAAGCCGTCTATGACGCCACGCGGGCCGACGAGAAGTGGGCTCCCAAGCTACGTAAGCTGAAGGCAGACGACGATCTGACTGTCGCTGCCGAGGACTGGGCCGATGTGCAACGGGACGCCACTGGAGTCCGCCATGACGCTAAGGACTACCTCGGCGAGGTCAAGCATCCGCCTAAGCATGGCAGTCCCGAGGACAACGCCAAGTGGTGGAAGGGACTTTCCGCCCAGGAGAAGGCGACTTACGCCTCCGTGTACCCGGACAGTCTCGGATCACTCAATGGAATTCCGGCAGATGTCCGGGATGAGGCCAACCGCGTTGTGCTTGCGGAGAAGCACGGCGAATATTCAATGCAGCTTCAGGCGATTCCCAAGGAGCCGAACAAATACGTAGACATACGCGATGCCGTTCCGGGCAACGCGTACAGTGGAGACTGGGTCGCTTGGGACAAGAAGTACGGAGACAAGGTACGGAGGTTGAAGGCGGCGCTGGATGGGATGGAGTCCATTCAGGACCGCTTCGATCGTACCGGGCAGGTAGACCCCAAGCATCCTGAAGAGAAGCCATTGCCCAAAGCGTATTTGCTCGGCTTCGACACCAAGGGGCACGGTCATGCCATCGTGGCCAACGGTAACCCCGACAAGGCAGACCATACGGCAGTCTACGTTCCAGGAACCACGTCGAGCCTCGAGAAAATAGGAGGCGACATCGGGCGAATGGAAAAGCTGTGGCGAGCAAGCGACGGCATAGCGCAGGGGCAGAACGTTTCCACGATTACATGGCTTGGTTACGATGCTCCGCAGAGTGTCGTAACCGACGCCCCTAAGAGTAGCTATGCTGACGACGGGGGGCCTAAATTAAACGAGTTCGTCAGCGGTCTGCGTGCTTCTCATGACGGAGATCCTGGACATTTGACTGTCGACGGGCACAGCTACGGAAGTACCGTGATCGGATCTGCTGCCCGTCAGGGGCATCTAGCGGCGGATGACGTCTTTGTAGCGGGTAGCCCTGGTATGCAGGTCGGCCATGCCTCAGACCTCGATGTCGGCGAGGACCACGTCTGGGCGGCCGACGCCGGGAAGAGCGAGATACCTTGGCCTTCAAGTGACCCGGTTCCGGAAGTGGGGTCCTGGGGGCACGCCAAAAAAGATGTCAATTTGGAGATGCCTGACGTTATCCCCTGGCTCGACGGGGACGGCATTTCCGGCCCGGCTGATATGAACCCAACGGACGAAAACGGGATCAGGATCGGTGTGATTCGAATCGATCCGCGCGAGCCAACCGACCCTGATTTCGGGGGTAACATCGTCAATACCGACACGTCGGGGCATAGCGGTTACTGGGATGAAGGCTCCGAGAGTCTTCAGAACCAGGCAAAGGTTGTGGTCGGAAAGTATGGGGAAGTGACACGCAGGTGACAGATTCCGTACAGCGTCGATTCGCCTTTCATGTCGGCCTCGCGATCTCCGCCCTCATCGCCGCGACAGGATGCTCAACGGTGACAAAAGACGACGACGGTCTGGACTACACCCCACGGCGCATGGCCCTAGAAGATGCCAAGGATTTGGTCAGGCGGCAGTCCAGCAAGATCCTCGACCTCTCCGAACTCCGAGGAAATGTTTCCCCCGCAGCTCCACACGCCAGCCCCTGCAGGGACGTTGATCACGGCTATCGTGTGAACCATTGGTGGTCCGTGGTGGGGCCATCAGCGGACGCTCTGACAGAGGCCATAGAAAGGCTCCACCGCGAACTCCCGAAGCACGGCTGGAAGGTCTATCGCTACGGGGAGGCAAACTCCAAGGCGCGTCAGCTGCGGCTTGAAGTAGAGGACAAAAAGGAGCACCACACGGTCACGATCGAGCTGAGTCTTCCTTCCACCTATCCGAACCCATCGAAGTGGGAGAAGAAGATGCGCGACAGCATCTCGGTCTCGCTGGCATCGCCCTGCTATGTCGATAAGGCTTACAAGCCCAACGAGCAGTAGGTGGTGGGGCGAGTATCGTGCCGGGCCCAGGTGCCCAGGAGTGAGCGACTGGGCCGACGCTCTCGCTGCCTGCTCTCGCTGCCTGGCTGCGGCAGGTGAGGGGCAGGTGAAGGCAGGTGGGGCCAGCCGTGCGGTCGTCCTGCGAAATAGGTATGCGTACTCATGTTCTCGGCGTCGGTCGAACTCTGACCCTTTGACGGCGTGTCAATACTGACCCATTTGCGGATCTTCATCTGATTCTTGGCCTTGGTGATCAAGGTCAGGAGGGAAGGGGTGATCCTCGTGGAAGACTG
>NZ_JAEEAP010000321.1 GCF_016103465.1 Streptomyces sabulosicollis | reverse complement strand
GGGGCGGGTGGAACGGAGGGTACGGGCGCGCCTGGGGACACGGTGGGTACGGACGCGTCTGACGGCACGGGAGCGCCCGAGGACGCGGTGGGTACGGGCTCGACCGGGACCGGCCCGGCTCTGTCCTCGGCGGCGACCCGGCCCTGATACCACCGGGGCCCGGTCAGATAGTCGTGCAGATCATCCGCGGCCGCCGTGAGACGCCGCAGGAAGGAGCGGTCCTCGGCGAGGTCCTCGAGCCGGGAGAGGGGCACGGCGCCCAGCAGCCGCACCGGGTCGCTGCCCGACTCCCGCCATCCCTCGGGGTCCACGGACTCGAAGAGCTCGCGGGTCTCGGGGTGCCAGGACCAGCGCAGATTGCGCGCCAGCCGGTTGAGCGGTCGCAGGGGCTCCGGAAGGACGGGGCGCACGCTGAATCGACGAATGGCCTTCACTGGACTTCTCCCTTGGACGCCGAGTGTTGGAGGGCCGAGAAGAAGGACATCCTCCTTGTGACTGTGGCGCGGGGCGCCGCAGCATCGCTGGGGAATCGCTGGTCGGCGGGCATGGTCAGTGCCTCCTTAACCACAAGGTCAGTAAGGAGTGCGTGGCCGTCGCGAAACGCACCGGACGCGGGGTCGCCCTGGAGGAGCTTCGGGGAATCCGTGACCGGGTACGGCCTTGCCGCGACCAGCGGGCCCCGCTCTCCTCCTGGCCGTTCCACCAGCTCGACCGGTACATCGCGTACAAAGCCGAGCGCGTCGGCGTACCGGTGATCTGGGTGGACGCGGCCTACACCTCGCAGAGATGCCCAAGGTGCGGGCACACCGCGAAGACCAATCGTCCCGCTCGGGACCAATGTCGCTGTCGTCGGTGCGGGCTCGCTGGCCCGGCCGACGTCGTCGCCGGGGTCAACGTGCGCAGCCGCGCACGCTCGGCGTGGGTTCTTGTCAACGGACCCGCATCGCAAGGGACGTGCACACCTCCTTTGTAGTGGATGCGACCCGTGGCCGCCCTGTCGTAGGGGGCAGTCGGGAGCGCGACGAGGCTTGGCGGAACCGGGTCAACAAGCTCGGTCCTGCAGAGCCGCGAAGTTGACCCTTCGACGGTAGCGGCCGACGAGTCCCCGTTTCGGCTGTTTCGCCCCGCTCCCGAGAAGTCGGCCCGAAGGCGGCAACCTTTCCGGCCAAGGGGACGACTAGGGGGCACACCTTCCCCCCATGCCTTGGAGGACCACGTGCGCTCTCGGGACAGTTCGCACACTCCGCCCCCCGCCCATCCGCCCAGATCCCCGGCGCGGAGGACGCCGGCCCGCGGCCGGCTGCTGGCCGCCCTGGGCGCGGCGGGCGCGCTGACGGTCACCTCGCTGGTGGGCGTCTCGGAGGCGGTCGAGGACAAGGGGCCCGCGCCGAAGGCGGCCGCGGCGGCCCAGCTGGAGAAGCTGGACCGGGGGCTGGTGAGCGTGCACACCGGCAATGACAACCTGGTCAGCTGGCGCTGGCTGGCCACCGACCCGGACGGTGTGACGTTCAACCTCTACCGCGGTGCCGTCAAGGTCAACTCCTCCCCCATCACCACCACCAGCTACCTCCACAAGGACGCCCCGAACAGCGCGGACTACACCGTGCGGGCTGTTCGGGACGGAGTGGAGCAGCCCGCCTCGCCGAGCGCGATCCAGTTCCGCCCGGGCTACTACGACGTGCCGGTCTCGCCCCCGGCGGGCGGCTCGGACTACGCCTACGAGGCCAATGACGCCTCGGTGGGCGACCTCGACGGCGACGGCGATCTGGACTTCGTCCTGAAGTGGCAGCCGACCAACGCCAAGGACAACTCCCAGTCGGGCGTCACCGGCAACACCGTCGTCGACGGCTACACCCTGCAGGGGCAGCGGCTGTGGCGGATCGACCTGGGCCGCAACATCCGCTCCGGCGCCCACTACACCCAGTTCCAGGTGTACGACTACGACGGCGACGGCCAGGCCGAGATCGCGATGAAGACCGCGGACGGCACCGTGGACGGCGCCGGGAAGACCATCGGCAGCGCCTCCGCCGACTACCGCAACTCCAGCGGCTACGTGCTCAGCGGACCCGAATATCTGACGATGTTCAACGGGCGCACGGGCGCCGCGATGAGCACGGTGGACTACGTTCCGCCGCGCGGCACCGTCTCCTCCTGGGGCGACTCCTACGGCAACCGCGTGGACCGCTTCCTGGCCGGGACGGCGTATCTGAACGGCTCCACCCCCTCGCTGATCGAGGCGCGCGGCTACTACACCCGCACCGTGATCTCCGCCTGGAGGTTCAGCGGCGGCCAGCTCACCCGCCAGTGGACGTTCGACACCAACAGCTCCACCAACACCGGCAAGGGCTACGACGGCCAGGGCAACCACGCGCTGGCCACCGGGGACGTGGACGGCGACGGCAGGGACGAGATCGTCTACGGCTCGATGGCCGTGGACGACAACGGCTCCGGGCTGTGGACCACGAGATACGGCCACGGCGACGCCGCCCACCTCGGCGACCTCGACCCCTCCCGGGCGGGCCTGGAGTACTTCAAGGTCGACGAGGATTCCTCGAAACCGGGCTCGTACTTCGCCGACGCCCGCACCGGCCAGGTGCTGTGGTCCACCGCGTCCGGCGGCGACAACGGGCGCGGCGTGGCCGGTGACATCTGGGCGGGCAACGACGGCGCCGAGATGTGGTCGGCGCGGGACGGCCAGATCCGCGACGAGGGCGGCGGCACCAAGGGCCGCAAGCCCTCCTCGATCAACTTCCTGGCCTGGTGGGACGGCGATCCGGTGCGCGAGCTGCTGGACGGCACCCACATCGACAAGTACGGCACCTCCGGTGACACCCGGCTGCTCACCGGCTCCGGGGTGCACTCCAACAACGGCACCAAGGCCACCCCGTCGCTGTCCGGCGACATCCTCGGCGACTGGCGCGAGGAGGTGGTCTGGCCGACCAGCGACAACAAGGCGCTGCGGATCTACTCCACGCCGTACGAGACCGACCGGAAGATCACCACGCTGCTCCACGACCGGCAGTACCGCGAGGCGCTGGCCTGGCAGAACACGGCCTACAACCAGCCCCCGCACCCCAGCTTCTTCCTCGGCGACAAGATGGCGACCCCGCCGCGGCCGGCCATCACCACCCCGTGAGCCCCCCACAGAGAAGGAGATCCGACATGGCTGAACAACGCACCAGGCACCGGGCGATAGCCGGCGCGCTCGGCGCCGTCGCCCTCACCGCGGGCGCGATCACCACCGGTCTGACCCTGCCCGCGGCCTCCGCCGCCACCTGGCCCACGCCCAGCGGCACCCCGCAGGCGGTCTCCAAGACCATCAGCGTCAGCGGGACCACCGACGGCGGCATGAAGCGCTACTACGGCTCCGGCGACCTCGGCGGCGACGGGCAGGAGGAGGACCAGGGCCCGCTGTTCGAGCTGAAGGACGGCGCCACCCTGAAGAACGTCATCCTCGGCGCCCCGGCCGCCGACGGCGTCCACTGCGAGGGCAGCTGCACCCTGCAGAACGTCTGGTGGGAGGATGTCGGCGAGGACGCCGCCACCTTCCGCGGCACCGGCGAGACGTTCAACGTCATCGGCGGCGGCGCCCGCAAGGCCGCGGACAAGATCTTCCAGTTCAACGGCGGCGGCACGCTCAACATCTCGGGCTTCGCCGGGCAGGACTTCTCGACCTTCGTCCGCTCCTGCGGCAACTGCTCCTCGCAGTACAAGCGCACGATCAACGTGAGCAACACCGAGATCACCGCCCCGGGCAAGGTCATCGGCGGGATCAACACCAACTACGGCGACTCGCTGACCCTGCGCGGGATCACGATCGTCGGCGACAGCAGCAAGAAGATCGTCCCGTGCCAGAAGTACATCGGGAACAACACCGGCGACGAGCCGAGCAAGAACGGCAGCGGCCCCGACGGCACCTACTGCAAGTACAGCAGCTCCGACATCACCTACCGGTGACCTCCGGGAACGACGGATGGTCCGCGCGCCGTGCCTGACCCTCACAGGGACAGGCACGGCGCGTCCCCGTGCCGGACACTGGTGGGCATGGACACACCTGCCGAGCTGGGGAGTTTTCTGCGCACCCGCCGCGCCGGGCTGCGCCCCGAGGACGTCGGCCTGGTCGCGTACGGGACCAGGCGCCGCGTCCCGGGGCTGCGCCGCGAGGAGCTGGCGCAGCTGGCCGGGGTGAGCGTGGCGTACTACACCCGGCTGGAGCAGGGCCAGTCCACCGGCGCCTCGGACGGGGTGCTGGACGCGATCGCCCGCGCGCTGCGGCTGAGCCCGGACGAGCGGACGCACCTGGGCCATCTGGCCCGTCCGCCGCGCGCCGGGCGCAGCCCCGCGCGGCGCGCCGAGTCCGCCCGCCCGGCGACCCGGCGGCTGCTCGCCGCGATGGACGGCGTACCGGCCGTGGTCCTCGGCCTCCGCTTCGACGTCCTGGCGTGGAATCCGCTGGGGCACGCCCTGATCGCCGGGCATCTGCCCGCCGACGCGCCCGAGCGCCCCGACGACCGGCCCAACACCCAGCGGATGCTGTTCCTCGATCCGCACACCCGTGAGCTGTACCCGGACCGGAAGGGCGAGGCGCGGCGCGCCGTCTCCTCGCTGCGGGTGGTGGCGGGGGCGCACCCCGACGACCGGTGGCTGGCCGAGCTGATCGGCGAACTGACCATGAAGAGCGCGGAGTTCGCGGCGCTGTGGTCGCGCCATCCGGTGCGCCGGTGCGCGTTCGGCACCAAGTCCTTCCATCATCCGCTGGTGGGGCCGCTGGAGCTGGACTTCGAGATGACCCGGCTGCCGGACTCGGGGGGCCAGGCCCTGCTGATGTACGGGGCGGAGCCGGGGTCGCCGTCGGAGGCGGCGCTGCGGCTGCTGGCGAGGGAAGCCATCACGTTTTACGCCCCCTGATGCGCCCTTGTCGGGATCTTTCGTCCCACGCGAGGCTAGGGGTCCTTCTGACGGACCTCCGCGCCGTCGAGTTGGGGAGGGGATCGTTCCATGGCATGCGCATCTGCGGGCCCCCGGCGGAGGGTGGCGGCGCCGGCCGCCGTCGTCGCGGTGGTCCTGGTGGTCTTGTCACCCGCTCACACCGTTCCCGCCCAGGCGTTCCAGGCCACGGCCGCGGCGGGGACGCAGGGCTATGTGGTCGCCCTGAAGCGGGGCGCGGGAGCGCCCGCGGCGGCGTCCGGTGCGGGCCGGGCGCTGATCGAGCGGTACGGGGCTCGGGTGCGCCGGGTCTACCGCACCGCGCTCAACGGCTATGCGGTACGGGCGAGCGCGGCGCAGGCCGGGCGGCTGGCGGCCGATCCGCGCGTCGCCTCGGTGACCCGGGACGAGCGGGTGTCCCTGCGCTGGTCCCGGGGGCGGTTACCGGCCCCGCCGCGCGGCCGGGCGCGGCCGCCGTGGGGTCTGGACCGGATCGACCAGCCGGACCGGCGGCTGGACGGGGCGTACACCGCGCCCCGCGGCGGCGGGCGCGGCACCACGATCTATGTGATCGACTCCGGGGTCCGCGCCTCCCACGAGGACTTCGGCGGCCGGGCCCGCTCCGGCTGGGACTTCGTGGACGACGATCCGGTGGCCGAGGACGGCAACGGCCATGGCACCCATGTGGCCGCCACGGCGGCGGGCACCCGCTACGGCGTGGCGAAGGAGGCCACGATCGTGGCGGTACGGGTGCTGGACGACCGGGGTGAGGGCACCATCGCGCAGGTGCTGGCCGGAATGGACTGGGTGCTGCGACACGCCAGGCGGCCCGCGGTGGTCAATCTGAGCCTGGGCTCGGCGGCGGCCGCCCCGCTGCCCGAATGGGACGCGGCGGTACGGGCCGGGATCGCCGCCGGTCTGGTGTTCACCGTGGCGGCGGGCAACCAGGACCGGCCGGCCGGCTCGTTCTCGCCGGGCCGGGTGCCGGGGGCGCTCACGGTGGGCTCGACCGACCGCGCCGACCGGCGCTCGGGCTTCTCCAACTGGGGCCCGGGGATTGACCTGTTCGCGCCCGGGGACCGGATCGTCTCGGCGTCCGGCGCGAGCGACACGGCGGTCAGGACGCTGTCGGGCACCTCGATGGCGGCCCCGCATGTCGCGGGCGCCGCCGCGCTGTATCTCACCGGCCACCGCTTCGCGACTCCGGCCCAGGTCGGGGCGGCACTGACGGCCCAGGCGAGCAGGGGCCGGGTGCGCGGCGCGGGCGCGGGCTCGCCGAACCGTCTGCTGCGGGTGGCCAACTGACGTCAGCACAGGACGCATCGGGTGGACGGCCCCGCCTACGGGCGGGGTCGATTCATGTACCCGGCGTTACGAACCGGTAGTTCACGGGAACCCGGATTGTCTCCCCGTTCCGCGGGGGAAGGCTTTCCACGCGCGCCCCCCATGGCCGACCCCATCCGCCCACCAGAGTGAACGCGGACAGGAGCTGTCATGCCCGCAACCCATCGCCCGGCGGCAAAACCGATACAAAGGACAAAAGCCGCCCCCGCGTCTCCATCCGCACTGCCGTCAGGTGATCCTATGATCGGTCGCATTCCCATTCTGGATATCCGCCCGCTGATCGACTGCGGCCGCCGCCCCGCCAAGGCGGTGGTGGACGAGACCTTCGAGGTCAGCGCCACCGTGTTCCGGGAGGGCCATGACGCGGTCAACGCCAATGTGGTCCTCCGCGATCCGTCCGGACGCTCCGGCCCCTGGACCCCGATGCGCGAACTCGCCCCCGGCACCGACCGCTGGGGCGCCGAGGTCACCCCCGGCGCGCCCGGCCGCTGGACGTACACGGTCGAGGCGTGGAGCGATCCGATCGCCACCTGGCGCCATCACGCCCGGATCAAGGTCCCGGCCGGGATCGACACCGATCTGGTCCTGGAGGAAGGGGCCCGGCTGCACGAACGGGCCGCGGCCGGAGTGCCGAAGAACGACGGCCGGGAGGCGGTGCTGGCGGCCGTCGACGGGCTGCGCGACGAGCGCCGCCCGGTGGCCGACCGGCTCGCGGCCGCCCTCGCGCCCGATGTGACCGCGGCCCTCGACCGCCACCCGCTGCGGGAGTTGGTCACCTCCTCGCGCCCCATGCCGCTCCAGGTGGACCGGGAGCGTGCGCTCTTCGGCTCCTGGTACGAGCTCTTCCCGCGCTCGGAGGGCGCCAAGGTGACCGAGGGCAGGCGGCCGGTCAGCGGCACCCTGCGCACCGCCGCCGAGCGGCTGCCCGCGATCGCCGCCGCGGGCTTCGACGTGGTCTACCTGCCGCCGATCCACCCCATCGGCACCGCCTTCCGCAAGGGCCCCAACAACACGCTCTCCGCGGGCCCCTTCGACGTGGGCTCGCCCTGGGCCATCGGCTCGGCCGACGGCGGCCACGACGCGATCCACCCCGACCTCGGCACCTTCGAGGACTTCGACCACTTCGTGGCGCGCGCCCGTGAGCTGCGCATGGAAGTGGCGCTGGACTTCGCGCTCCAGTGCTCCCCGGACCACCCCTGGGTCTCCCAGCACCCCGAGTGGTTCCACCAGCGGGCCGACGGCAGCATCGCGTACGCCGAGAACCCGCCCAAGAAGTACCAGGACATCTTTCCGCTCGCCTTCGACCGGGACTTCCACGGCCTGGTCCGGGAGACCGAGCGGGTGCTGCGCTTCTGGATGGAGCACGGGGTGCGGATCTTCCGGGTGGACAATCCGCACACCAAGCCGGTGGTCTTCTGGGAGAAGGTGCTCGGCGACATCCACCGCACCCACCCCGATGTCCTCTTCCTCGCCGAGGCGTTCACCCGCCCGGCGATGATGAACACCCTCGGCGCGGTCGGCTTCCACCAGTCGTACACCTACTTCACCTGGCGGAACACCAAGCAGGAGCTCACCGACTACCTCACCGAGCTGTCCGGGGACGCGGCCGCCTGGATGCGGCCCAACTTCTTCGTCAACACCCCCGACATCCTCCACGCCTACCTCCAGGAGGGCGGCCGTCCCGCCTTCGCGGTGCGGGCCGTGCTCGCCGCCACCCTCTCCCCCGCCTGGGGCGTCTACGCGGGCTACGAACTGTGCGAGAACACCCCGGTACGGCAGGGCAGCGAGGAGTACCTGGACTCGGAGAAGTACCAGTTGCGGCCGCGCGACTGGGCGGCGGCCGAGCGCGAGGGAAGAACGATCACCCCGCTGCTCGCCCGGCTCAACCGGGTGCGGCGCCGCCAGCCCGCCCTGCGGCGGCTGCGCAACCTCAGATTCCACCACGCCGACAACGATTCCGTCATCGTCTACTCCAAGCGCGCGGGCGACTCGTGTGTGGTCACGGTCGTCAACCTGGACCCTCACCACACCCAGGAGGCGACGGTCTCGTTGAACATGCCGGAACTCGGCCTCGAGTGGCATGAGTCCGTCCCGGTGCGCGACGAGCTCACCGGCGAGACCTATCACTGGGGCAGGGACAACTATGTGCGCCTGGAGCCGGGGCGTGAGATGGCTCCGGCGCATGTGCTGTCCCTGCGACCGTCCTCACCGATCGGAGGGTCACCCACAACATGATCGTCAACGAGCCCGTACCGGACACATTCGAGGACACGCCCGCGGGGGACCGCGATCCCGAATGGTTCAAGCGCGCGGTCTTCTACGAGGTCCTGGTCCGCTCCTTCCAGGACAGCAACGGCGACGGCGTCGGCGACCTCAAGGGCCTGACGGCCAAGCTGGACTATCTGCAGTGGCTGGGCGTGGACTGCCTGTGGCTGCCGCCGTTCTTCGCCTCGCCGCTGCGCGACGGCGGCTACGACGTCTCGGACTACACCGCCGTGCTGCCGGAGTTCGGGGACCTCGCGGACTTCGTGGAGTTCGTCGACGCCGCTCATCAGCGCGGGATGCGCGTGATCATCGACTTTGTCATGAACCACACGAGTGATCAGCACCCGTGGTTCCAGGAGTCCCGCAGCGACCCGGACGGACCGTACGGCGACTACTACGTCTGGGCCGACGACGACAAGCAGTACCAGGACGCGCGGATCATCTTCGTCGACACCGAGACCTCCAACTGGACCTTTGATCCGGTACGCAAGCAGTACTACTGGCACCGCTTCTTCTCGCATCAGCCGGACCTCAACTTCGAGAACCCCGCCGTCCAGGAGGAAGTACTGGCCGCCCTGCGCTTCTGGCTGGACCTGGGCATCGACGGATTCCGGCTCGACGCCGTCCCCTATCTGTATGCCGAGGAGGGCACGGACTGCGAGAACCTGCCCCGGACGCATGAGATGCTCAAGCGCGTCCGGGCCGAGATCGACGCCCACTATCCGGATACCGTGCTGCTGGCCGAGGCCAATCAGTGGCCGGAGGACGTCGTCGACTACTTCGGCGACTTCGCGGCGGGCGGCGACGAATGCCATATGGCCTTCCACTTCCCGGTGATGCCGCGCATCTTCATGGCGGTGCGGCGCGAATCCCGCTACCCGGTCTCGGAGATCCTCGCCAAGACCCCCGCCATCCCCTCCGGCTGCCAGTGGGGCATCTTCCTGCGCAACCACGACGAGCTGACGCTGGAGATGGTCACCGACGAAGAGCGCGACTACATGTACGCGGAGTACGCCAAGGATCCGAGAATGCGGGCCAACATCGGCATCCGCAGACGACTGGCGCCGCTGCTGGACAACGACCGCAACCAGATCGAGCTGTTCACCGCGCTGCTGCTGTCCCTGCCCGGCTCGCCGATCCTCTACTACGGCGACGAGATCGGCATGGGCGACAACATCTGGCTCGGCGACCGCGACGCCGTGCGCACCCCCATGCAGTGGACCCCCGACCGGAACGCGGGCTTCTCCTCCTGCGACCCGGGGCGGCTGTTCCTGCCGACCATCATGGACCCGGTCTACGGCTATCAGGTCACCAATGTCGAGGCGGCCATGAGCAGCCCGTCCTCGCTGCTGCACTGGACCCGCCGGATGATCGAGATCCGCAAGCAGAACCCCGCCTTCGGCCTCGGCTCCTTCACCGAGCTGCCGTCCTCCAACCCGGCCGTCCTGGCCTTCCTGCGCGAGGCCCCGACGACCCGGGACGGCGAGGACGACCTGGTGCTGTGCGTGAACAACTTCTCCCGCTTCGCCCAGCCCACGGAGCTGGACCTGCAGTCCTTCGCCGGCCGCCATCCGGTCGAGCTGATCGGCGGGGTCCGCTTCCCGGCCATCGGCGAGCTGCCGTACCTGCTCACCCTGGCCGGGCACGGCTTCTACTGGTTCCGGCTGCGGCGCGGCGAAACGGCGGGGCGCTGGGCCGACTGAGGCGCCCCGAAGGGGCGCGCGGCTGTGTCGATATGCGGCTCCGCCGCGTGGGCGACCGGCCACGATGGCGCCGCAGACGGTCGACGGCAGGTCGGGGCACGGACGGCTCCGCCCCTGGACCCCGGGGTCCGGGGGCGGAAGCCCCGCCTTCCAGCCCCTCCAGGGGGCGCCTCCCAGCGGTAGCTGGGGGGAGTTTGAGGAGCCGGGTCTGGGGCGGAG
>NZ_JAEEAP010000320.1 GCF_016103465.1 Streptomyces sabulosicollis | reverse complement strand
GGGGTGGTAGGGCCTGGAGTGGTGGGGCCCGGGGCGGCCGGGCCTGGGGTGGTGGGGTCGAGCGCGGTCATCTCGGCTCCTCGGAAGGTGGTCCCGGTCCTCGGCCGGGTGAGGATGATGGCGGCGACGGTGGTCCGGACCCCGGCGGGGGCACCTGCCGGGGCGCGGGCGCCGGGTGGCGGTACATGTCGCCGGTGATGTTCTCGCTGCCCTCGGTGGCCTCGCTGTTCTCGGTGGCATGGGTGCCCGCGCTGCCGTCCGGGGCGGCCGCCACCACCGGCGCCGGGGCGCCGGGGCCCGCCTTCGGCCCGCCCCCGTGCACATACCGCCCGCCCCGCAGCAGCGATGCCACCGCGGCCACCACACACGCCGCGATGGCGAAGTCGAACGCGGCGGACAGCCCCTGGGAGAACGGCGGAGAGATCAGCGCCGGGAAGAAGCCGCGCCCGGTGAGATAGGCGGCGTGGTGGGCGGGCAGGTGGTCGAGCACCTGCGGCCCGAGCAGGGTTCTCACCGGGTTGTAGCCGAGCAGCGAGGCGAACAGCACCCCGACCGGCGGCAGGGCGGCGACCCTCGCCGCATCGCCCGATGGGACCCCTTCCGCGGTCAGGCCATGGGTGAGCGCGCCGGGGAGCGAACCGGCGAGCCCGGCGATCATCAAGGAGAAGAAGATGCCGATGGACAGGACGGTGGCCGAGTTCTGGAACGTGGTGCTGATCCCGGCGCCGACCCCGCGTTGATCGGGCGGCAGGCTGTTCATGATGGCCGCCCGGTTCGGCGAGCTGAACAGCCCCATGGCGATCCCGTTGACCAGCAGGATCGCGGCGAACACCGGATAGCCGAAGTCCACCGGCAACTCCTCCAGGGCCACGAAGGTGGCGGCGGCCAGCAGCATCCCGCCGGTGGCGAACGTACGGGCGCCGAACCGGTCGGAGGCCCAGCCGGAGAAGGGGCCCGCGATCAGGAATCCGATGGTCAGCGGCAGCATGTAGATGCCCGCCCACAGCGGGGTCTCCTCGAAGCCGTAGCCGTGGCGGGGCAGCCAGATGCCCTGCAACCAGATGATCAGGATGAACATCAGGCCACCGCGTCCCAGCGCGGCCAGCAGACTGGCCACGTTTCCGGCCGCGAAGGCGCGGATACGGAACAGGCCCAGGTGGAACATGGGCTGCGCGACCCGGCTCTCGATCAGGCAGAACACGCCCAGCACCGCCACTCCCCCGGAGATCGCGGCGATCACCCAGGGGTTGCCCCAGCCCATGGTCCGGCCGCCGTAGGGCTGGATGCCGTAGGTGATCCCGGACAGCACGGCGATCAGGCCGATGGCGAAGGTGAGATTGCCCCACCAGTCCAGCCGGGCCGGGGTGCGCACACCGGTGTCCCGCAGCTTCAGATACGCCCAGACCGTGCCGAACAGCCCGATGGGGACGGAGACCAGGAACACCAGGTGCCAGTTGAGCGGGCCGAGCAGCCCGCCCAGGATCAGCCCGATGAAGGATCCGGCGATGCCCGCCACCTGGTTCAGCCCCAGGGCGAGACCACGCTGGTCGGCGGGGAAGGCGTCGGTGAGGATGGCGTTGGAGTTGGCCATCAGCATGGCGCCGCCCACGCCCTGCAGCACCCGCATCCCGATCAGCCACAGCGCGCCGGACGTGCCGTGCATCCAGGTCACGGCGAGCAGCACGGAGAACACGGTGAAGACCGCGAACCCCAGGTTGTACATCCGCACCCGGCCGAACATGTCGCCCAGCCGCCCGAAGCTCACCACGAGCACGGCGGTGACCACCATGTAGCTCATGATCAGCCACAGCAGCAGGCTGGTGTTCCCGGGCCGCAGGGGATCCACGCCGATGCCGCGGAAGATGTCCGGCAGCGCGATCAGCATGATCGAGATGTTGATCGTCGCGATCAGGACGCCCAGCGTGGTGTTGGACAGCGCGATCCACTTGTACCGCGGCCCCGGGCCACTGTCGCCATGAGGCCGTACGGCCCTTTCGGCTCCGGCCGTACGCCGCTCGGTCGTCCAACGCACCGAGCATCACTCCCGTCGGGAGTTGGTTGCTTGATATCAACCAACCTAATCCCGACATGTCCCAGCGCCAAGTGGTACCGCGTGGCCGCTGGTACCGCGTGGCCGCGGCCGGAAAACCGGGCACATACGATGTGGCCGGTCAGCCCGCCGCCGTTTCGATCAGTTCCAGGAGGTTGCCTTCCGGATCGGCGATGTACGCGTAGCGCATGCCTTCGGTGACGCCGGGCGCCGGGGATGACACCGGGGCGGCGCCGCACGCGACGGTCAGGCGTGTGAACGCCGCGTCGAGATCGGGGACGTGCAGAGCCAGGTGGGTGAAGGTCTGCGCGGCGGTGGCGGTGAAGGGGTCCGGGTGCGAGACGGGACGCGAACCGGACCGTTCGACGAATTCCACGCGCAGGCCCGCCGCATCGCTCAGGACGGCGGTGCGGACACCGGCCTCGGGCATCTCCAGGCGCTCCTCCACCTGAGTGAGCCCGAAGGCATCGCCGTACCAGGCTTCCTGGGCGGGGAGGTCGGCGACCGACAGGCTGATGTGGTGGAAACGGGCGGTGGTCATGGCGACTCCCATGGTTAATGCTTTTCACCTGGTAAGTGATGTTAACCTTAGCGCCATGAGCCCACCGGTCAAGCGACGCCCCACCGGCCACCACCACGGGGACCTGCGCAACGCACTGCTGCGAGCGGCCCTCGACCTGGTAGGCGAGCGGGGCCCACATGGCTTCACTCTGGCCGAGGCCAGCCGCCGGGCGGGAGTGAGCGTCGCGGCGCCGTACAAGCACTTCGCCGACCGGGAGACCCTGCTGGCCGAGCTCGCCACGAAGGGGTACCGGGAGCAACGGGACCGTTTCGCCGTGGCTGTGGGCGGCAGCGAGGATCCCGTGGAGCAACTGGCCTCGTTCGCGTCCGCCTACGTCCGCTTCGCCGCCGAGGAACCGGCCCTCTTCGACATCACCTTCAACGCGGGGCTCGACAAGTCCCGATTCGCCGAGCTGGCCTCGGCCGGCGACGAGGTGGCCGGTCTTCTGCTGCCCGTGGCCCGCCAGTTGACTCCCGACCCGGACCACGCGTTCGACCTGCTGCTCCGCGTCGCGGCCGCCGCGCACGGACTCGCCGTGTTCCTTCGCCAGGGGCTCTTCGGGGTGGGAAGCGGAGCCCTCACCGACACCGAGGAGAGGGCCGCCCGCACGGCCCGGGACATCGCGCGACAGCACGACATCTGACCGGCCCGCACAGGACCACCGGTCCCGTGCCGTCCGCGGTACCCACTTTTTTGTAAGTACTTGGCAGCGGCGGACGGCCGGGCGCATCTGGTGGTGGGCGGTCGGAGGGCCGCCGGATCGGATGACACGGAGGTGGCGTTGCGCCAGGGTGCCGACTGGGCCCCGGCCAGCTTCTCCGGCGGTGGCCCCGATCGGACACGGGGGGCCAACGCCTCGGAGAGGTCGCGGGCCGGGCGGCGGCGTACGACATCGCGCTGCTCGCCATCTTCTGGACGGCGATGGCGGGCTGTGCCCACGTCCTGGCGGTGGCGCGGGCGGAAGGGGTCGGCGCCCGGGAGCTGGCGCCCTTCGCCAAGGGCATCGGCGCGATCCTCCCGCCGCTCTTCGAAGAGACCGCGGAGGAGATGGATCGCGGCGGCTTCTCCGGTGAGGGCAACCCGATCACCTCGGCGGTCTCGTCCCTCACTCCCCAGTACCTCGAGGAGGCCGACCAGCTCGCCGACCGGATCGCGGTGCTGCACCAGGGAAAGCTGGTCGCGGAAGGCTCGCCGCAGGAGCTCAAGCGGCAGGTCGGCGGCGGCCACATCACCCTGCGCTTCGCCGACCCACGCGACTACGATCACGCGGCCCGGACGCTGGATGTGGTGTCCCGCAACGATGAGACATGCACCCTGCAGATCCCCGGCCAGGGCGATGTCCGGTCGTTGCGCGCGCTGCTGGATTGGCTCGACCACGCCTCGCTCACCGTGGACGAACTGCAGGTCCACACCCCCGATCTCGATGACGTCTTCTTCGCCCTGACGGGCAACCCGGTCACGGAACAGGAGCCCGCCCGATGAGCGTCGTTTCCGGTGCTGTTTCCCACACCTTTGCCGACTCGGCGACCATGTTGCGCCGCCAGTTGCGGCACATGCTGCGTTATCCGACGCTCATCCTGACGGCCGCCGGGGTTCCGGTGGTCTTCCTGCTGCTGTTCGTCTACGTTCTCGGCGGCATCCTCGGGACCGGCCTTGGCGGGCCGTCGGGCGGCCGGGATGCCTACACGAACTACGTCGTCCCCGGCGTCATCCTGATGACGGTCGCGACCGCGGCGCAGGGCACGGCGATCTCGGTGGCCATCGACATGACCGAGGGCATCGTCGCCCGGTTTCGCACCATGGCCATCGCCCGGGTCTCGGTTCTCACCGGTCATGTGTTGGGCGGCCTGATCCAGACCATGCTGAGTGCCGCTGCCGTCATCGGGGTCGCGCTGCTGGTGGGATGCGAGCCGACCGCGGACTTCGGCGAATGGCTCGGCGCGATCGGCGTGCTCGTAATGATCATCCTCGCGCTTACCTGGCTGTCGGTCGCATTGGCCATGGTCGCTAACAGCGTCGCCACCGCGAGCAACATGCTGACGCCGCTGATGATCCTGCCCATGATGGGCAGCGGGTTCGTCCCCACCGACTCGATGCCCGGAGGGCTGAAGTGGTTCGCCGAGTACCAGCCGTTCACCCCGTTCATCGAAACCCTGCGCGGGTTGCTGATGGGCACCCCGATCGACAACAGCGCGATCCTGACCATTGGTTGGTGTGCCCTGATCGCGCTGGGCGGCTACCTCTGGGCCAAGAAGCTCTACAATCGCGAGCCCACCAAGTGAGTGTCTTCGTGGCGTCATCCCGCGAACTGCACGAACTCCCCCGCACGCCCGCCGACGAGGCGACCGTCAACATCACCCGCACAGAACGCACCCCACGATCCACTTCCGCGGCCGGGGCGCGGAACGGTCCGGCCAAGGCGCTTCGCCGTATGGGGAGTTGACCGTATGCGGGGTGACCGATCTGCCGGGCGATGCCTGCACACCCACGACACGAGCCATGCCGCTCCTCAGATCCGTATCGGGCCCACAGGTCGATCTCGACGCGGTCGATGTGGATGTCGACGCAGTCGATGTCGGTCCTGCGGGCCCTCGGCCGCGATGTCGAGCAGCTGCTCCGCGCGAAGGGGAAACTGATTAATCGTCAACGCACTTGGGGTACTTCGAGCCCCGGTTGCAGTCGTGATAGTCGTACTTACTGACGCGGAACTTCTTCTCCTCGCCCCCCTTGGCCGGCTTGACCACCAAGTAGAACTTCTTCCCGTCCTTGACCTTGTCGGTCACCTGCCCGTCAGGGCCCCGGTCGAAATCCTGCGCGCAGCCGGCGAGCGAGGCAAAAGCGGTCATTACCAAAAGGGCGGCGGCAAGGCGACGCATAGGGTGCTCCGTTCAGCTTGGGGACCGGCACAGTCTAAGAGAGGCGCGTCATCGGCAGCACCGCCGGGGACGTCCACATCGAGCAACGACGGCCCGTCCGGCGAATGCGCGGAGAAGGACCAGAAAACGCCCCCATCCCCTCCACCAAAACACCACACGTTCGATATCCCTTCTCCTGGTCGCCCGGTGGCCGTCAGCCCCTCTTCGGCTTGCGTTACTTGCGCGAGCGCCCCGCTACGCCGGGCCCATCCACACCAACGCCCGAGGCACCTGTGGACTGGTCGGGCTGGATTGACGCCGCCCGGCGGTACGGGCTACGCGGTCACCTTGGCGAGGAACGCGGCGACGTTCGCGACGGTCCGCTCGATCTTCTCCTCCAGGGTGAGTGACTCCTGGGGGCGCGAGCCGGCGCCCGCGTCCTTCGTGCCCCGCACGTACAGCGAGCAGGCGAGGTCGCTGCATATGTAGGCGCCCACCGAGTTGCCCTGTTGCCTGGCCTTGCCCGCCTTCGGCGCCACCATCAGGGACACGCCGCCCGTGTGGGCGGTCAGACACATCGAGCACATACTGCGCCGCGCCTGCCAGGAGGCGGGACCGGGACAGCGCAGCGCGAGGGCGGTCGGGCGGCCGTCCAGCACGGTGACCAGGTAGGCACGGTCGGGGGCCTGCGGATCTCGCCAGCCGAGGTAGTCCAGGTCGTCCCAGGGCCGGTCGGCCAGGTCACGCGGGACGGACAGGCGCTTGGCCTCGCCCTTGCTGCAGTTCACGAACGCGGCACGGATCTCTCGCTCAGTCATCGGCTCCATACGCCGCACGCTAATTTGCCTAAAGCCATTAGGCAAACGCATAATGGCTTCTGGCTGAGGAGAGGACGGGTATGGCACGGGCAGGACTCACCACGGAACGC
This sequence comes from Streptomyces sabulosicollis, assembly GCF_016103465.1. Lineage (GTDB taxonomy): Bacteria > Actinomycetota > Actinomycetes > Streptomycetales > Streptomycetaceae > Streptomyces > Streptomyces sabulosicollis. Next base: position 4,087 of record NZ_JAEEAP010000320.1, on the reverse strand, counting down.
CTGACCCGGGCGGGGGCGGAGCTGGCCGATGAGGTCGGCTTCGACCAGGTGACCGTCTCGGCGCTGGCCAGACGGTTCGACGTCAAGGTCGCGAGTCTCTACTCGCACCTGAAGAACTCCCAGGACCTCAAGACCAGGATCGCCCTGCTCGCCCTGGAGGAGCTCGCCGACCGGGCCGCCGACGCCCTGGCGGGACGGGCCGGGAAGGACGCCCTGACCGCCTTCGCCAACGTCTACCGCGCCTACGCCCGCGAGCACCCCGGCCGCTACGCCGCGGCCCGGCTCAGGCTCGACCCGGAGGCCGCGGCCGCCAGCGCCGGTGTGAGGCACGCGCAGATGACCCGGGCGATCCTGCGCGGCTACGACCTGGAGGAACCGGACCAGACGCATGCGGTCCGGCTGCTGGGCAGCGTCTTCCACGGCTATGTGAGCCTCGAGATGGCGGGTGGGTTCAGCCACAGCGCCCCCGACAGCCAGGAGAGCTGGTCGCGGACGCTGGACGCCCTCGACGCCCTGCTGCGGAACTGGCCCACGCCCTGACGAGGCGCGTATCGCACATCGCGGGTCCGCGCGATCCCTACACACATCCCTGATCAACAGGCTGGAACGATGCACACCACCCAACACCCCTGGATCACCACGCCCATCACCGCCGACATCCTGCGGGGCGCCCTCGACCTGGAGCGCACCGCGCACGGGCTGCTGCCGCACCGGCTGCCCGCCTGGGCCCGCGCCCAGTGCGCCGACGGGCAGCTCGCCATGGCGGAGGCCCAGCCGTCCGGCGTACGGCTGGTCTTCCGCACCCGGGCCACCGCGGTCGAACTGGACACGCTGCCCACCAAGCGGGTCTACGCGGGCGCCCCGCCCCGCCCGGACGGTGTGTACGACCTGCTGGTCGACGGCCGTCTGTCCGCCCAGTCCACGGTGACCGGCGGCAACACCCTGGCCATCGACCTGGCCACCGGCACCGCCGAGAGCCACCCCGGCCCGGCCGGAACCCTCCGCTTCGCCGACCTGCCCGACGGCGCCAAGGACGTCGAGATCTGGCTGCCGCACAACGAGACCACCGAACTCGTCGCCCTGCGCACCGACGCCCCCGTCGAGCCCGTGCCGGACCGGGGCCGCAGGGTGTGGCTGCACCACGGCAGTTCGATCAGCCACGGCTCCGACGCGGCGAGCCCCACCGGCGTCTGGCCCGCGCTCGCCGCCGCCCTCGGCGGAGTGGAACTGATCAACCTGGGTCTGGGCGGCAGCGCCCTGCTCGACCCGTTCACCGCGCGGACGATGCGCGACACCCCCGCCGACCTGATCAGCATCAAGATCGGCATCAATCTGGTCAACGCCGACCTGATGCGGCTGCGCGCCTTCACCCCGGCGGTCCACGGCTTCCTCGACACGATCCGCGAGGGCCATCCCACCACGCCGCTGCTGGTCGTCTCCCCCGTCCTGTGCCCCATCCACGAGGACACGCCAGGCCCCGCGGCCTTCGACTTCAGCGCGCTCGGCGCCGGAAAGCTGCGGTTCCGGGCCACCGGCGACCCCGCCGAGCGTGCCGCCGGAAAGCTGACGCTGGGTGTCATCCGCGACGAGCTGTCCCGGATCGTGCAGCAGCGGGCGGCCGACGATCCCCGCCTCCACTACCTCGACGGCCGCGACCTCTACGGCGAGGCCGACGCCGCCGAGCTGCCACTGCCGGACGATATCCACCCGGACGCGGCCACCCACCGCCTTATCGGGGAACGCTTCGCCACGGCGGCCTTCACCGCCGATGGTCCGTTCGCGGACCACGGCGCCTGACGCCGGGCTCCGTCCGGTACAACGGGAAGGAGCGAGCAGGAACATCGGCGCCGGTGCGAGGGAGGCCGCGATGACGCCCGACGTGTGGGTGCGGGTCAACAGCGCGACGTTCGGCGGCCGGATGGTGCGCGCCGACACCGTCGAGCAGGTCAGATGGGACAGGAAGACGCCGCAGCACCTGATCCTGACCCTCCACGGCGGCGAAGAGGTCCGTCAGGACGTACGAGCCGGTGCGCCGGCCGACGACATGGCCGACACCGAGGGTTCCGATGACATGGCGGACACCGAGGGTTCCTACGACATGGCCGACACCGAGGGTTCGGACCTCGCCGAGCAGCTGGTGCGCGCGATCGCACGGGCCTCGGACCGGCCCGGTGGCCACATGCTGGAGCTGAAGCCCGATGAGAGTACCGGGGGCGTGCGGTGGTTCCGGACGCCGCTGGTGGACAAGCCGTGGGCGGGGTGAGCCGGACTCCCCTCGGGCGGCCCGCCCCCGCGCCGCCGCGGAGCCAGGCCCTACCCTGGTGGCCGTGCACATCTGCTTCGTCTGCAGCGGGAACATCTGCCGGTCGCCGTCCGCCGCGCTGGTCTTCGCCGAACATCTGCGCCGGGCGGCACTCGGTGGCGCGGTACGGGTCAGCAGCGCCGGGATCGGCCCCTGGCACGCCGGTGAACCCATCGACCAACGGGCCGGTGAGCTGCTGGCACGGCACGGCTACCCGGTCGAGCACGTCGCGGCCCAGATCGGGGCCGAGCACCGGGACGCCGAGCTGTTCCTGGCGATGGACCGCGGCCACGAGAAGGCGCTGCGCCGACTGGTCGACGATCCGTCCCGGGTCAGGATGCTGCGGTCCTTCGACCCGGATGCCACCGGTGACCTGGACGTACCCGACCCGTACTACGGCGGTGCGGAGGGGTTCGACGAGGTGCTGGCCATGATCGAAGCCTCGGTGCCCGGGCTGCTGGCCTGGGTGCGCGAGCGGCTCGGCTCATGAGCGCCCGTGCGGCGGCCGGGACGGGCGAGGACCCGGGTGCCGCGGCGGCCCGCCTCACCGGCCGTCCGGTGACCCGCCGACGGCCGCTGTCCGCCATGCTCACCGAGGTCACGCTCGACGGCGGGCGGACCGTGATGGTCAAACGGGGTGACGATCCCGGCGCGGTGGAGGCCGAGGCGGCGGGGCTGCGCTGGCTGGCCGACGCCGGTACGGTCCGCGTCCCGGAGGTGCACGGCCACGACCGGCACTGGCTCGTCACCGAGCAGGTGCCGGTCGGCAGGCCCAGCGCACGGGCGGCGGCCCGGTTCGGCCGCGACCTGGCCGCCCTGCACGCCGTCGGCGCGCCCGCGTTCGGCGCCCCGCCGCCCGACGGCCCAGGGGACGCGTACATCGGCATGGCCCCGATGCGTAACGTCCCGGGCACCGACTGGCCACGCTGGTACGCCGAATACCGGGTGCTGCCCTATCTGCGGCGCGCCGTCGACGACGGCACGGTGCGCCACGGCGAGGCCGAGGTGATCGAGCGCGCATGTGAGCGGCTGCCCGAGCTGGCCGGACCCGCCGAGCCGCCCGCCCGGCTGCACGGCGACCTGTGGAACGGCAACGTCCTGTGGGGTTCCGACGGGCAGGCGTGGCTGATCGACCCGGCCGCGCACGGTGGCCACCGGGAGACCGATCTGGCGATGCTCCACCTGTTCGGCTGCCCGCATCTCGACCAGGTGCTGGACGGCTACCAGGACGTGGCGCCGCTCGCCGAGGGCTGGGCCGACCGCGTCGGACTGCACCAGCTCTTCCCCCTGCTGGTGCACACCGTGCTGTTCGGCCGCGGCTACGCCGGGCAGGCGGTCACCGTGGCCCGGACCGCCCTGGCGCGGTGACCTGCCGCGATTCCACGTACAGCCCTTCGAGGGCGGTGTGGTCGTCGTCCGTGCCGGTGTGCGGGGCGGCGAACCAGCGCGCGTACTCGGCGATCTCGGAGAGGCGCCAGTCCAGCGTGAACAGCTCGACCATCGCCGGCTCCGGGCGTCCGTCCAGCGGGTGATCACGGCATTGTGTGCGGCGATCGCGGCCCTCGCCTCCTCCGCCAGCGGGCCCGAGGTCCACGCCGGGCGGCCCGTGCCGCCACTCCCCGCGACGGAAACCGAAGTGCCTGGTGGCCCGTCTTCAGGGGCGGAACCACACGGATGGGAAGCCATGGTGAAGCGGGTGGACGGCGGTACGACGGCGCCGGTGCGGGCAGGGCTGCTCCGGCGGGCGGGGCGCTGGGCGGTGCGCTGGGCCCGGTGGGGTGACGC
>NZ_JAEEAP010000031.1 GCF_016103465.1 Streptomyces sabulosicollis | reverse complement strand
CCCCTGCCCCTCGCCCCCTTCGCGCGCCCCTTCGCGCGCCCGTTCGAGGACCGTAGCCGGGCCCCGGCGACGAAGTGGAACGTGGTGTCGGACAGCGAGAACGACGGACGCGCGTGGTCGGTCAGGCGCGCTACCACCGGGTCGCGGTCCTCATCGCCGCGTTGATCGCCTCCGAGGCAGGGATCGTCCGGCGGAGCCCCGACGAGTCGAAGAGCCGGGCGCAACGCTCGTCAGCCGCCGGTCGCGTGAGGCCAGCGCATCGGAGACGCCCCCGATGCGCGAGAGGTCCAACGTGAGGCCGGTCCGGACAACAAGGCAGCCCCGACCGGTGGCACGCGCCGTTGTCGGTGAGGCGGCGGCGGATCGGTGTCAGCGCCCCCACCAGGTCAGCGGTGTCCTCGGGGGCGCGGGCGGGGCTGGTGGCGCTCCTGGACGCGGCGGCCGCGTTCATCGGGAGCCCTGGGATCTCAGGGCTCCCGCGTGAGCGGCTGTGCGTGGCGTCAGCGTGCGAACTTTTCGATGGCCGCTGGGGTGACGGGGGTGAAGAAGTTGACGAGGTTGCCGTCGGGGTCGCGGAACAGCAGCGACCGGTTGCCCCAGGGCATCGTGGTGGGCCCGTTGACGAAGTCCGTGACGAAGCCGGTCAGGTTCTGGTGAACCCGGTCCACGTCGTCGACGAGGAACTCGGTGATCACGCTGTGGTTGTCCGCCGGGCGGGCAGAACCCGGGGCGAACAGCGGAACGGTGCGGGTGCTGGCGATCGCGAGGGTGGCGCCCGCGGTCTTGAGTTCGGCGAAGTCCTCGGTGGCCCACGCCGCCCGTGCCCCTGTGGCTCGCTCGTAGAACTCGACGAGGCGTGCTACGTCGCTGGTGATGATGCGGATCGAGACGAAGTCCATGGGGATCTCCTTGGCTGTGCTGGAGGCGTGCACGTCGCAGGCTAGGAGAAATAGTGGACAGAATCGGTCCTGTATTCAGGCTCGTGGACCCACCCGTTGGTGCCGGTCACCGGCGGCGACGCAGCGGCGGCTCCCTATCCTTTCGCCTAGCACGGACGAAGGAGCACTGTGGCGGGAACTGTCGAAACACAGGTGGCTGTCGTCGGGGCCGGGCCCGCCGGCCTGACACTGGCAACGCTGCTGCACCAGCGGGGCGTCGCCTGCGTGGTGATCGACAAGTTCCGGCGCGACCAACTGGTGGCCAGGTCCCGTGCCGGTTTCCTGGAACGCCGCACCGCGCGGCTCCTGGACCACCTCGGGCGTTCGAAGCGGCTACACGCTGAGGGCCTGCCACACACGGTGTGCGAGTTCCGGTGTGACGGCGAGGTCGTGCGGCTGGACTACGCGGACCTGTGCGGAGGCACCCCGAGCTTCGTCTACCCGCAGCACGAGCTGGTGGCCGATCTGCTGGACGGGTACGTCTCGGACGGCGGAGCGATACTGCTGGGCCGCCCCGTCGTCGGCCTCGGCACCGAGCGGGCGCTGCCGGTGGTGCGGTGCGCGGACGGCACGGTGGTGCGGGCCGAGGTGGTGGTGGAGGCAGCCGGCCAGTACGGTCCCGTGCGCGCCGCCCTGCCCGCCGACGCCTTCACCCAGTACGACATCCGGCACGGTGTGCGGCTCCTCGGCGTCCTGGCGCGGACTCCGCCCTTCGCGCCCCATACCGTCTACGGTCAGCACCGCGACGGGTTCGCGGGGCAGATGCTGCGGTCCGCGGAAGTGACGCGCCTGTACCTGGAGGTGCCCCCGGGCGAGAGCCTGGAGGACTGGCCCGAAGCACGCATCTGGCGCGAGCTGGATGCCCGGTTGGCGCTACCGCCGGGAGCGCTGCGGCGGGGGCCGGTGCTCGAGCGGTCCCTCGTGGAGATGCGGACCTGGGTGGTGGAACCCCTGCACCTCGGGCGGGTGGCGCTGGTGGGTGACGCGGCGCACATCGTGCCGCCCTCCGGTGGCAAGGGGATGAACCTGGCCATGGCCGACGCGGCCGATCTCGCGGCCGCCCTGGGCCGGCACTTCTGCGAAGACTCCGCGGGGGACCTCGGTGAGGTGCTGGCGGCCTACTCACGGCGGCGCCTCGCCGACGTGTGGCAGGTGCAGGAGTTCAGCCACTTCATGCTCCACCTCCAGCACGGCCCGCTCCCCGGTACCCCGGACGCGGGGTACCTCGAAAAGCTGCGGCGGGCCCGGCTGTTCCGGCTGCGTGACGACCCGGCCTACGCGGGTGCCTTCCTGGAGCGCTACATGGGGCCCGAACTCCCGCCGGGCCTGTGACCCGCAAGAGCCGCCCGCTCTCGCGCTGCCGATGGCCCTCATCGTGTCCGTCCGCGTGACTACCCGCCTCGTCCGGCTCCAACGGCCCAGACACCCCACAAAGCCCCCTGCCTACGAACAACCGCGGACAGGGGGCTTGTTCGTGCGGGGTACTTCTCCTTGCCCTGGGTGCTGTCGGGGATCTTGGTGAGCCGGTTCGATCACTCCGGCCGATCACGCGGAGCTCGCCGACGCGATCGTGGGCGATCGGGCCGTAGCCGTTGATGTCGTCGGCAGGCTGGAGTCAGGGTGCACGGAGACACCGAACGGCAGGGCCGTATCCTGAGGCAGGCGAGCAGGCACTGCCGATGCGTCGCAGCCGCCCGTCGCAGACGGGCGCCGCCCCACTCCGGGTACCAGCTACCCGACAAACGATCAGGAGTTGACCGGTGATCAGTCTGGCTGCTGTGGGGGGAGTGGCCCTGGTCGAACTCGGCATGGCCCTGACTCCGGGACCGAACATGATCCACCTCGCCTCTCGCGTGATCACTCAAGGCCGCAGGGCGGGCCTGGTCAGCCTGAGCGGGACCGCAGTAGGATTCCTGTGCTACCTGCTGGCCGCGGCCGCGGGCCTGTCCGCGTTGTTCGCCGCCGTGCCGCTGGCGTTCACGGTGGTCAAGCTCGCCGGGGCCGCCTACCTGGCCTACCTGGCCTGGGACATGCTCAAGCCCGGTGGCCGCTCGCCCTTCGCCCCGGCCCAGGACCTGCCTCCGGTCTCTGACGCCCGCCTGTTCTCGATGGGGCTCCTGACCAACCTGCTCAACCCCAAGATCGCTCTCATGTACGCCTCTCTTCTGCCCCAGTTCATGGATCCGCAGGCGGGCCCGGACTGGGCGCAACTGCTCCAGCTCGGTGGTGTGCAGATCATCGTGGGGCTCTCCGTGAACGCTCTGATCATGCTGGGCGCAGCACGGGTGTCGGGGTTTCTGGCCGCCCGACCCCGCGTGATGACCGCTCAGCGGTTCGCGTCAGGCGGCTTGCTCGGCGTCTTCGCGCTGCGCACCGCCCTGTCCCGTACGCCTGTCTCGGCCTGAGCCATGTCCGCGCGTCTGTGACACCGGTCCTGCTGGGATCAGCCGACCACGTCACGGAGATCGCCGACGCGATCGTGGGTGATCCGGCTGTTCTCATCAGCCGCGCCCGGTGCCAGAGCCAGAGTGTCTACTGCTGGGTTGCGTAGGAGGTCATGTTCGGAGCCAGATGGCGACGGACGCCGCGGTGATGGTGCCGAGGAAGACGTAGCCGCGCTTGTCGTAGCGAGTCGCGACCGCCCGGGACTGCTCCGAGCGGTTGGGACCAGCGTGTTACGCCGAGGGGATCGAACGCCTGACATACGCCAATGTGGTACATGTGTTACTCTAGGTACATGTCCATGAAGCGCACCAATGTCTATGCCGACCCGGAAGACCTCGCCATCATCAAGGAGGCCGCCAAGCGTCGCGGTATCAGTGAGGCCGAGATCATCCGGCAGGGCATCCATCTTGCTGCCATGGCCAATCGCGTGTGGGACGAGCCGTTGTTCTCTCGCACTTTCCCCGGCCCTGGGCGCACTCTTACCAAGGGCGAGGTGCGTGATGTCGTTGCTGACGCTGCCCAGCGCGAAACCGGTTCAGGAAGCGCTGCGTGATCGTCGTCATCGCTGACACCTCCGGCCTGCTGGCAGCGCTCGATTCCACGCACCCGGAGCATGACGAGGCGCAGGAGGCCATCATGGCTGCCGGGCTGCTCGTCATGTCTCCATTGCTGCTCGCTGAGCTCGACCACGTGGCCACCCGCGAACTGGGCCGCGAGGCCGCGGTGAGCGCAATCGACGACATCCGGGGCTGGATGCGACGCGGCCGGGTATCCGTACCGGAGATTACCGAGGGCCACCTCGGCATCGCCCAGACCGTCCGATCCCGCTACCTGGCGCTCGACCTGGATCTCACCGACGTGGTGAACGTCGCCCTGGCGGCCGACTACGACACCGACGCGATCCTCACCCTGGATCGCCGAGACCTCCGCGCCGTACGCCCCCTCGGCCATCACAAGGCATTCCGCGTCCTGCCTGACGATCTACCCCTCTGAAGTCCCACACGCGCTGCGGAGGGCCTCGAAGGACAGTCCGCCCTCTCCCGCGCGGAGTTGTCGACCTGTGCTGGGTCGCTGTGCCCACTCGGTTGGAGAGACAGAGGCTGGCGGTTGCAACCATCCACCTGCTAGTGCCCCCGCTGCGCCGACGACTGCTCCGCCCAGTCCTGCGAGACCAGCGATCCACCCTGCTACTACCTCCGCCTCCATAACGGTCATGCTTTATAGACCGAGGGGGTCTCGGCAAGTGATCTGCTCGGGGCGGCGCAGTTGAGGTCGGCGGAGTGGGCTTGGGCGGTGGCCTGTCCGCTTTGGGGTCGGGCACGGCCAAAGGTCGTACGCTGCTTGGCGACTTGGGCAGGCTTTGGACCTGCCTGCTTTGTGCGCGAGTGGCCCCCTGGCTTTGCCCGATGTGAGCCATAGCCAAGGCGCTGGCTTGTTGTCGCGAGGCATGGAGACCGCGTTGGAGCGCGGCGGAGAATAGGAGCGGCGGCCCGCGCCGCCGGGGGGGAGAGCGCCAGTTCAAAGGAGTTGCTGCTGCCAGTCGGCGAAGGTGTCGCGGATCGCGGCGGCCTCCTCGGCATCGAGGTCGTAGGCGGCGAACTGCTTGTCGGTGTACCGCTGGATGCGGGCGAGTGAGTCGGCGAACATGCGGTGATCGAAGCCCGCGTCGTTCTGAGCGGCGAGGTCCATGAGCTGTTCGCGGGTGTAGCCGACCTTCAACAGCCCTGCGACGTCGATGGCGTCGCGGACCTCGGCCGGGTGAACAGGGCGCTGGTCTTGCCTGCGGCGACATCGTCGCGGTGAAGGACTGGACCCAGGTCGGAGTCGACTGGTGTGTGGTGCAGGAATGCAGCGACAAGCTCCACCTTGCTCTGCGTCCCCGAGCCAGGGTCGGTGACGTTCAACCTGGTGTAGGTGGGGGTCAGGTGGGCTCGTTCGACGGTGTATCCGGCGGCTTCGTAGGCGGTGGTGATCCGCTCCGCAGCCTGGCTCATCTCCCGCCTCGCCCTCTCGAAGGGGGCGAAGAGGTCCACGTCGTCGCTGATTCGGTTGACGATGTGGTGGGCCTGGACGGCGTAGCCGCCCGCGAGGGCGTATCCGTAGTCCTTGGCGAGCGCGTCCAATCCGATGCGGATCAGTTGGCGGGTGCAGCTCGTCCACTAGGCAGCCGCTGTCGTGGCGCCCGGTTCGCGGAGCTCGGGGAAGCGGGTTTCCCACGCCGTCTTGACCGGGAGGGGGAGGAACAGCTCGCGCCACACTTTCCGCAGGGACATCGCGTGCAGATATGCGTCGAGGTCCTGGCGTGTCTGGGCCTCGCGGATGACACGCTCGTACATCAGCCGGAAGTCGGCCTCGTCGATCAGGTCGTAAACGTAGGGCGGTCCCCAGTCGATGTGGCGCGGCAGCGTGACACTGCCGGCCGTCGGCCCACACAGCTCGTCGAGCGACTCCGGCAGTACGTAAGGCTTCGCCGCTGCATACCTGCTCATGGGTCCAGCATGCCCGATCGGCACTGTCGAGTGCATCGGCAGCGCCCATCGGTGCACGGGGGAGTGAACGCGGCCGCCGGACATGAGCGGCAGCTATCTGGCATGGAACGGGCAAGGTGGCCTTTGAGCGGCCTGGGCAACAAACAAGACCCAGGTCTGTGACCCGGGCCTTCGCTATGGAGCGGGTGACGGGAATCGAACCCGCGCTCTGAGCTTGGGAATCACGGGGTGGTCGACACGGATTACATCGCTGACCAGCTCAAACGACTACTGGCACCAAGCTGTCGTGCCTGCCGCAGCAGCCGTCATTGACCGCTGTTCACCGTTCTATCTGGTGCGCATCTGGTGCGCATCTGGTGCGCATCTGGTGCGGTCGGCCCTCGCGGATCTGCCCGCCCTACGAGGCCCGCGCCTCATAGCGCGATCAGCCGCACCCGGTCACCGCAGAGCTTGGCCATGTCGTCGGTGTCGGAGGTCAGTATTGCGACTGGGGGCGGCTGGCGTAGGGCGGCCTCTGCGACAGTGGCGTCGATCGCGTATTTGTGGCCGTGCATTCCTGCTGACTTGAGTAGTTCGGCGGCTGCCTTGGCCGCCTGTTCGGTGACGGGTTCAACTTTGACCCGTGAGAGGGCCCAGTTCAGGCGCGGGAGGTTCACTCGTGAATGGCTGACTTCGATGATGGTGTTGGCACTGACGGCAAGATCAGCCCCCATTTCGTGGAACACCTTGAACATCGCGAGAACCTTGCGGTCCTGGGCGACCCAGGCGGACAGTCCCTGGGAGTCCAGGACGACGGTTTCAAGGTGTGTGCTCACGCGGCATCGCTATGGTCGGCACTATCGGCGGTGCCGAAGATTTTGGCGCGGGCTTCGGTGAGCTCTTCGTCTGTGAAGGCGCCTTGCTCTTCCTGATGGCGCCGCAGATCGTCGCCGAGGAGTTGGTGCCGGATCTGGCGGGCCACTGCTTCAGCCACGTAGCCGGACACGTTGTCGGTGAGCTTCCTCAGCTCGGCGACTTGCTCGGTGGGCAGGGTGACGGTGATACGCGTCGTGGCGGACATGACTCAAGCATACTCCAGTATGCGCTCGGTCGGGGTCCGGCTGTGAACGACTGTCCCTGTGAAAACCCAACAAGGCCCAGGTCGCTGGCCTGGGCTTTGTGGTGGAGCGGGTGACGGGAATCGAACCCGCGCTCTGAGCTTGGGAATCACCGACGCCTTCGAGGGACGCCGTGCTCTGACCAGGGAGAACCTGTGAAGCAGGCATGTGAGGGCGAGCATGATCGCTCTGCAATTCGCCGCTGTTTACCACTCTGAAGGGCACGGATGGGGCACGAGACCCAGGAAGCCCCTCCGTGATGGCCGGCCAGGGGTCGGCAAGAGCCGACTCGGGTCGCCGCATGCAAGACCGAGAAGTGAGCTTGCAGACGCAATCAAGTGTGACGGACGGGCCTCGGTACGTCGTCCGCTGCGAACATCAGCTGCGAACACCAGGGGTTCCCCGCGTCCAGCTCACGTGCCCAGACTCGGGTCGGGTGGCGGGTCGACGCACTCCGGCCGGTTCACCAGCGCCAGGATTCGGCCCGCTGGACCGCGCGCAGCCTTGGCAGCGGACAGCCCGCCCCGGCTACTGATGAGCGTGCGCTCCGTGGGTCGGGTCTGCCGGGACCGGACGCGGGCGGTGGCGGACACGTGTCTATGCTGCCCTCGATGCCTGAGGTGGGCATGAAGAAGTCGCAGGACGTGGTAGTGGATCGGGGTGCGTACCTCCTGTTCACCCTCGTCGTGGTGGGGCTCGGCTGGGTCATCGCCGCGGCCAACACCGGTATCTCGTATCTCGCTCTGGGCATGGACGTGATCCCGATCGTCACCGGCCTCATCGGGTGCCTCGTCTTCGCGATCCTCCTGCGTTTCCTCCATTACGCGTGGTGGCTCGCCTTCTCGTCCTTGCTGCCGGCGGTGTCCGTCCTCGTGGGCTCGGTCCAGTACGCCCCCGAGGCCGCGCTCGACAGCCGGGGTGTGCGCGAGACCGTCCGCATTGCGGCCGACAGCGGCGTCGGCGGCGGCTCGAACCACCGCTTCACCCTCATCGGCCAGGCGGGCAAGCTCAAGGAGACTCTGGACTACGACGGGGACGCCCGGAGTGGGAGATGGGGGACAGCATCGAGGTCATCAGGGACCCGAAGGGCGTCGTCCCGCTGGAGGCGGCCTCCGACGTCGATCCGGGCAGCCAGCTCGGCGCTCTCGCCATGGGTGTCGCCGGATGGACGGGCATCACCCTGCTGGCCGGCCGGCGCGGTTTCATACGGCGCCGTGCGGGTCGGCGCCCCGCGTTCGACGACGTCGACTGAGCCGCGCCGACCGTGATCCAATCCGGTCGAAGTGCCCATGTTGATCACGTTGTCCTCCGCGAGGTCCGGGGAAGCGGAAGCTGCTGGCGTTGAGGGATGACGAAGCGGCCTTCACCGCTCATGGTTGGAGCTTGCTCATGCCCTGGGCCTTGATGCGCTCGACGGCGACGGCCGTGGAGATCATCAAGCGCCCGTAGGCCATCAGCTCGGGGCCGGGTGCCTGGAGTCTTCGTCGATCAGCGGTGATGTAGGGCGTCGGGCTCAGCCGGGCCGCGAAGGTGGTGGGGCGATGCTGGGCCCTGGTTCGTCAGCTGTTGCCCTGACGGCTTCCTCTGTGGGCGCCGCTGCGGGCTTGTGCCACGGGCGCGACCGCTGGGCGCGGGCTTTTGGGTGAGGCGATGGACACGCCAGAGCAGGACTTGGGCGGGAGAACGGGCGTCGTCGAGAAACTCCTGGTGGCGAGGAAAATCGCCTACGGTACCGACGTGGAGGCGCTGCGTGATCGGATCGCGACCGCTCGTCGCGCCTTGGACGAGCTCGAAGCGGGCCTGGACGCCACAGGCCAGGACGGTGAGCGTCTGGTGGCTGCGGACGAGGGGATGGGAACTGCCGCGCCCGGGTTTCAGCTGGAGAGACGTGGCATGAACTGATCAGAGAACCGGGCGCCGCCCGGACAGGTCACGGAAGAGACATGTCCGGGGCGCCGCAGGTGGCCGAATCAGTGTGGTCCGGTGCTGCCGCTCTCACCGCTCCGCTCGGTCTCCGTCGTCGGGGAGCTGATCACATCGCCGGGCTGGGCTCGGATGATCCTTGGACCGGATTGGTCCTGATGGGTGTTGTCTTCGGACTTCATCGCCTTGGCCTCGCTCTTGAAGATGCGGACTGACTGGCCCATCGAGCGGACCAGGCCCGGGAGTTTCCTCGCTCCGATGATGACGATGAGGACGATAAGAAGGAGGGCCAGCTCACTCATCCCCAGCATTGGTGCCTGCTTTCTCCACGTGGTGGGGCGTGATGGGTGTGGCAGGGAAGGCCGGTCGATTCCATGTCTCCCGACCGCCCAGCAGTGGTCTTCTGCTAGCGAAGCGCCAGCCGTCAGAGGTGCGCGGTGATGGCGGGCATCAGGTCCTGGAAGGTGCGGCCGGTGGTTGGGGAGCCGATCGCCGACATCTGCCAGGCGCCGCCCGAGCGGTGGAGCTTGGCCATGATCTGCGCGGTGTACGCGCCGCCACCGCTGAGCGTGTACCGGGCCAATTCCTGCCCGTTGGTCTCGTCGACCAAGCGGCAGAAGGCGTGTCGCACCTCCTCGAAGGTCTGACCGGTGAAGGAGTTCACGGTGAAGACGATCTGGTCGATATGGACGGGCACGCGCTCCAGGTCGATCAGGATCGACTCGTCGTCGCCCTGGCCGCTGCCGCCGACGAGGTTGTCACCGGTGTGGCGTACGGAGCCGTCATCGCTGGCCAGGTGCTGGAAGAAGACCACGTCGACCGGCTGCCGGTCGGCGAAGAGCACCGCCGAGGCATCGAGGTCGATCTCCTTGGCGGTCAGCCGGGCGAGGAAACCCTTGCGGGGCGCGGACTGCCAGCCGAGCCCCATGCGTACGGCGGTGAGCGCGGCCCCGCCGGCCTTGCTCAAGCTGATCTGCTGGCCCTTGGCCAGATTCACGGTCATGTACTTCCTCTCGTGTTTCTCATGCGGTCCTCGTGGGGACGGGGCCCCGGCCGACGGGCGGCGTCAGTCCTCGGACGGGGGGCGCGGCACGGTGAAGTCGGGGCCGGCGTACTCGGGACCCTCGAAATCCGGACTGCTGAAACCCAGGCGTGAGCGGCGGCCAGGGTCAGTGGGCTCGATCGGCTTGGCCTGCCGCAGCCGGTCGCGTAGGAACGGCAGGATGCCGCGTTCCAGGAGAGCCCGCTGCCATGCCTCACGGGCCGCAGCGGTGGCCCTCGACGTGTTTGGCGTGGAGTCCGTCGACGACGAGCGATGGCGCGAGGCGGTGATGAGGAGCCAGGTCACGCCGATCACCGTGGTGACCGCCGTGACCACTGCGGCGCTCTTCCCTGCGGTCAGCAGCTGGTCGCCCAGCTCGCGCCCCGAGGCGCTGACGCTCACGACGTAGCCCAGGAGAAGAAAGACCGCGGTCGCGGCCGCCCCCAGCACCGGTGTCAGGACCGCTACCGCGGGCAGCAGCCCGCGCATCCCCCCTGTGGCCGCGCGTGCTGGGCCGATCCGGTCGGGGGGCGCGACCGAGGGGGCTGTCGTCGCGCGTTGCCGCAGGTAGGCGTCGTACTCGGGCGCGGCGGCCGCCGTGATGGCCGCGCTCTCGGCGAGAGCCTCGGACCGCAGCCGTTCGGTTTCCGCGTCATCGGAGGAGCTGTGTTGCCGCAAAGCACGACGGATTTCCGGGGTGTTCAGAGCCTGCCGCAGCACCCGCTCGAAGTCGGGCCTGTCCTCCGGCTGTAACCCAGGTGCGCCGGTCATGTCTGTGTCCTCGATGAGTTCGAACAGGCCGACTCGGTGCGGACTGCCGGGCCGGTAGCCGAAGGGCTGGGGCCCAGCAGTCCGCTACCGGTCAGAGGTTGACGCCGAAGTCGGAGGCGATGCCCGCCAGTCCCGAGGCGTAGCCCTGGCCGACCGCGCGGAACTTCCACTCCGCGCCGTTGCGGTAGAGCTCGCCGAAGACCATCGCGGTCTCGGTGGCGGCGTCCTCGCTCAGGTCGTAGCGGGCGAGCTCGGCGTTGTCGGCTTGGTTGACCACGCGGATGAAGGCGTTACGTACCTGGCCGAAGCTCTGACCGCGGCTTTCGGCGTCGTGGATGGAGACGGGGAACACGATCCTGGTGATCTCGGCGGGCACGGCGGCCAGGTTGACCTTGATGGCCTCGTCGTCGCCCTCGCCCTCACCGGTGAGGTTGTCGCCGGTGTGTTCGACAGAGCCGTCTGGGCTGGTGAGGTTGTTGTAGAAGACGAAGTGCTCATTGGAGGCGACCTTGCCGGCCTCGTTGCACAGCAGGGCGCTGGCGTCGAGGTCGTAGTCGGTGCCCGTGGTGGTCCGTACGTCCCAGCCCAGGCCGACCAGGACCGCGCTCAGGCCCGGCGCCTCCTTGCTGAGCGAGACGTTACCGCCTTTGGACAGGGAAACTCCCACAATCTCCTCCTGGTGCTCGATGAACTGACATCAAAATCTACAACACTGTAGAACTGTGTGGGGTGGGCGGCGCGTATTGATGACGCTGTACCGTCGGCTGATGGCTGGTTGCGGGCGGTCTGTTGGAGGGAGACGGCGTGAGGGACCAGGACAAGGGCGACCTGCGCCCGCGCTCCCGTCGGCGAGGGCAGGGGGAGTTGGAGGCGCAGGTTCTCGCGGTGTTGCGTCGGGCGTGTGGCCCGGTGACGGCCGCTTGGGTGCAGGAGCGGCTTGAGGGCCCTCTCGCCTACACCACGGTCATGACGATTCTGGCCAGGTTGCAGGCCAAGGGGGCCGTGACCCGGCAGCGGGCGGGCCGGTCGTTTGTGTGGCGGGCGGAGTCGGACGAGGCGGGGCTGGCGGCGCTGCGGATGAGGCGGGTCCTGGACGGCCAGGACGACCGTGAGGCAGTTCTGGCGAGCTTTGTGACGGGACTGACGGCGGACGACGAGCGGCTGCTGCGTGGTCTGCTGATTGAGACAGCGAGGGACTGACGGTTGGGCGTGTTCGTCTTTCTGCCGCTTGTCCTGCCGTTAACGGCCTGGCCGATCGCCCGGGTGGCCGAGCAGTACCTTCACCCACGCAGGTCCACCCGCCTCCTGTCGCTGATCGGAGGCGTGCTCGCCGTGTCCTCCACGCTGTGTCTGGCGCTGCTTGTGGTCGTGGGTACGGCCCAACTGCCGGGCAATCCACTGCCGGACGGCTGGTCGGATCCCGAGGTGCGGGAGGCCGTGCCCTGCGACGAGGTCGCCGGCAAAGCCGCCATCGGCGCGCTCGTTCCCGTGGCCGTCTCGTGCACCGGTACGGTATGGCGGCACCACCGGGCGCGGCGGCGCGCCCAGGACGCGATCGCCGGGCTGCCCGACGCACTGGTCACGACATTGCCCGACGACAAGGCGTACGCGTACGCACTGCCCGCAGCGTCCGGCAAGCCTGGCCGGATTGTCGTCTCCACCGCGATGCTCGCCTGCCTGAGCGGCTCTGAACAGCGGGCCATGATCGCCCATGAGCAGGCCCACCTGGCTGGGCGGCACCATCGCTATCTGCTGGCCGCGCAGTTGGCGGCGCGGGCGAACCCACTGCTGCGCCCGCTGCAGAGGGCGGTGGCCTACTGCGCCGAGCGGTGGGCGGACGAGGAGGCGGCGCGGGAGGTCGGGGACCGCACAGTCACGGCCCGGGCTGTCGGCAAGGCGGCTTTGGTGTCCCGCGGCACGCCTGCTGCGACGCTGGCCGGATTCGCCGCGCCCGGGCCGGTCCCGCGCCGGGTGGCGGCGCTGCTGGGACCGGTGCCGCCCGCCCAGTACTGGCCGCCTGCCTGGACGGCCCCGGGTCTGGCCGCCTGGATCGCGGCCGCGGGAACAGCCGCGTCCGCCGTGTCCTCGGCGAACGCGGCGGTCGCCCTGTTCCTGATCCTCCAGGCCGCGACCCCGCTGTAGCCGGCCGGAGAGTGAAGCGTGCCGGGGACGGGACGCTCCGCCCGGTCACCGGCCGCACCTCGGCTACAGGTCGAACTCGGCGGGCGGCAGGTCCAGGGTGAAGCAAGCCTCGCGGACCACGGCCTGTTCGGTCTTGTCGAAGTTCCCGTCCGCACCGCCGATGACGATGCCGATCTGGATGACGGCACGCGCCTCGGCGGGCTTCTTCTTCGCCTTGGCGACTTCCTGAAGGACGCTGACCTTGCCGAATTCGAAGTCCGCAGTGAGCTTGTTGAGGTAGTCGTCGAACCGTCGCTGAAGATCGTCGGCGGGGAAGTTCTGCAGAACCTCGTTGGTGGCGATCAGCTGAGCGACGCGGTGCCGCTCCGCCGGGTCGATCGAGCCGTCCGCCGCGGCCACCAGCGCGCACATCGCCATGCTGGCGTCGCGGAAGGCGCCGCTCTTCAAGTCGTTCTTCTTCGCGACGAGCTGGGTCTGCATCGTCTGGGCGGAATCCTTGATGCGATCCCACAGGGCCATGAGAACTCCATAGGTTGTCGGGTGTCCGGGCCGGATGCATACCGCCCGGGCGTGACTGGATTTCTACAGTGCTGTAAAAGCTAGCAGGGGACGGAGGTCACTCAGTCCTCGTCCTCGAAGGCGTCGCCGATCTCGTCGACAACCTCCGCCGCGACCATGCCGCCGACGATGCCGACCGCGACACCGGCCGCGACGCCCCCGACGATGGCGCCGGTGCTGGGGCCTGAGCGGTGGTGGCTGTCGTGGTGGTGGTCGCTGTGCCCGTAGCCGTGGCCGTCGTGGTGGCCGTAACTCCACGGGTAGGGCTCGCCTTGGCCATAAGAGCCGTGGGAGCCGTGGGCGCCATGGGAGGTGCGCTGGTCGGTGAGTTGCCGAATCCAGGCGTCGACCTCGGTGTACCAGTCGCGGTGCTCGACGCCGTCATGGCTGACGGTGAAGCGGGTGAGGGCGTCATGCCCGCCGGAAAAGAACCCGCCGCGCTTGTCGGCTTCCAGGACGACGTCCATCCCGCCGGGGTCCGCGAGGAAGGTCACCTCGAGTTCGTTGACGGCGTGGGCGTACTGCGGTGCGGGAGTGAGCTCGATCTCCTGGTAGAAGGGCAGCCGCTGCCCGGTGCCGCCGACGTGGCCCAACTCCAGATCGGCGGACTTGAAGCCGAAACCGAGTTGCCCCAACGCCTCCAGAACGGCTTCCTGCACCGGCAGCGGGCTCACGGTCAGCTGGTCGAGGTCGCCCTTGTCCTTCGCGCCCGCCACTTCGAGCCCCGTGCGGACCCCGAGGATGATGCCCAGCGGCTGCCCGTACAGCTCGGTGACGGGCGTCTCCCAGGGGAGGTGTGCCGTGAAGGGCAGACTGCGGCGTTCGCCCTCGGCGAGCCGGAAGCCGCCCCCGACCGTGAAGTGGTCGAAGACGACGGCGCCTTCATGCTCCCCGTCGCCGTGCTCGGCCTCGACCCGAGCCACCAGGTCCAGCGTGATGCGCTCGATGTCGAAGTCTGAGCTGCCGCCCTGGATGTGGACCTGTCCGGTCAGTGGCCCGCCGGGGCGTACGGGGCCGGGGTCCAGCACTGTGTCCACGGTGGGCCCGCCGACACCGAGCGAGCCGAGCAGTCGTTTGAACACCATGGCGGCGTTCACTCCTTCGTATGCGTCCTGTTCTGTGCGCACGCCGTCCGCGGGCCGGTTCGGCGGCAGCAGCCGCGGGGCCGGCCTGCGGAGGCGCGTTGAGTTTTACTTGCTCGATGTGTCGAGCGTGGCCAGAGCAGACGCCCAGTGGGCGTATTTCAGGTCGGCAAGGTCCTGAACCGTCTTGATGCCGAAAGCCTCCTCCAGCAAGCGGCCCTGACGGTCCGAGACTCCCTTGAGCGCCGATACGGGCGCGGCGAGGATCTCCGGCAGGTTCTTGTCAGTCCACGCTTTGTCCAGCACCTTGTCCAGGTCTATCGATGCCATGCCTGTCCTCCCAGGGCCTGAGTGAGTGAATGAGCGAGAGCGCCTGCCGCGTGTCGTGCCCGCTGTGGTGACACGGCAGGCTCTGCCATGCGGAACTTTCTGGGACGGCGGCACGTTGACGGATCCCCCCGCATCGGTGGCCGATCACCGCTCATCGTGCGCCGCCCTCCTAGCGGGATATTCCGCACCCGACAGGCGGCCCAGGTACGCCCGGGCCATCCCCTCGCGCTTCTACATGCGTGTAGAAGAATATGGGGTGCCACGGCACAGGAGGGCTCGTGTCGACACATTGGGGAGGGAAGCCCGAAAAGCTCCCCGTGGACTCGCTGGAGTCGGTTGTGCTTTACCATTCTTTTACCCACGGTGGGAGAGACTCTTCCCGAGATCTCTCCGAACGACGAAGGACGAGCAGACCCACGATGGGCGACCCTCCCAGTACCAGCCGTGCCATTTCCCGTCACCTGCCGAGCGAGGAAACGGGGGTGGCACGGTGACCGAGACCCTGCTGCTCCTCCTCGCCCTCGCCCTGACCCTGGCCTGCGCGGTCTTCGTGGCCGCCGAGTTTTCGCTGACCACGGTCGAGCGCGGCGAGCTGGAGCGTGCCGCCGAGTCCGGCGAGCGCGGTGCCGAGAGCGCGCTCACGGCAGTGCGCCGACTGACCCTCCAGCTCTCCGGGGCCCAGCTGGGCATCACCGTCACCTCCCTGGTCATCGGCATGCTCGCCGAGCCGTCACTGGCCGCGTTGCTGCATGGCCCCTTGCGGTCCGTCGGCCTGGGCCCGGCAGCCTCCTCCGCGGCCTCCGTGCTGGGTGTGGCGGTGTCCACGGTGGTGCTGATGGTGATCGGCGAGCTGGTGCCCAAGAACTGGGCCATCTCCCGGCCGCTGGCCGTGGCCAAGGTCGTGGCAGGCCCGCAGCGCGGCTTCACCGCCGCCTTCGCCCCGCTGATCCACCACCTCAACAACACGGCCAACCGCCTGGTGCGCCGCATGGGCCTGGAGCCCGCCGAGGAGCTGGCCTCGGCCCGTACGCCGGACGAGCTGGTCGCGCTGGCCCGCCACTCGGCCGCCGAGGGCGCGCTGGAGCAGGACGCGGCCGAGTTGTTCGTCCGCACGCTCCACCTGGGCGAGCTGACCGCCGAGAACGTGATGACCCCGCGTGTGGACGTCCAGGCGCTGGAGGCGCACGCCACGGCCGCTGACGCCGCCAACCTCACGCTGGCCACCGGCCTGTCCCGTTTCCCCGTCTACCGCGACACCCTGGACGAGGTGGTCGGCACCGTGCACATCCGCGATGTCCTCGCCCTGGACGCCGCCGAGCGGGCCACCACTCCGGTCACCGATCTGGCCACGGCCCCGCTCCTGGTGCCCGACAGCCTCCCGGTGGACCGGCTGCTGGACCGGCTGCGCCGTGCGCACACCATGGCCGTCGTCATCGACGAGTACGGGGGCACCGCGGGCATCGCCACCCTGGAGGACATCGTCGAGGAGATCGTCGGCGACGTCCGCGACGAACATGACCCCGACGAGGCCCCTGACCTCGTGCCCCTCGGCCCCGGCACCTGGGAGGCGGACGGCGGCGTACGCCTGGACGAGCTCACCGCCATCGGGCTGACGCTCTCCGAGGGCCCGTACGAAACCGTGGCGGGCCTGCTCGCCACCGCCCTGGAGCGGATCCCCGTGGCCGGGGACACCATCGAGACGGACGGCTGGCAGCTCACGGTCCTGAAGGTGGACCATCACCACACCGACCGCATACGGATCACCGCCCCTGCCACACCCGCAGAGCACGCCGAGAGGACGGAGCGCGACCGATGACCGTCCTGCAGTTGGCCATCGGCGCCCTCACCCTGCTCACCAACGCCTTCTTCGTCGGCGCCGAATTCGCTCTGATCTCCGTACGCCGCAGCCAGATAGAACCGCATGCCCAGTCTGGCGGCAAACGCGCCCGCACCGTACTGTGGGCCCTGGAACACCTGTCCGCCCTGCTGGCCACCGCCCAGCTCGGTATCACCATCTCCTCCCTCGTCCTGGGCGCGGTGGCCGAACCAGCCATCGCCCACTTCCTGGAGCCGGTCTTCGGGGCGGTCCAGGTCCCCGAGGGCCTCGTGCACCCGATCGCCTTCGTCCTCGCGCTGACGGCGGCCACGTACCTGCACATGCTCATCGGCGAGATGGTCCCCAAGAACATCGCCCTCGCCTCCCCCGAGCGCACCGCGCTGGTGCTCGGCCCCCCTCTGGTGGCCCTCACCCGCGCACTGCGGCCCCTCGTCTTCGGCATCAACGCCTTCGCCAACGGACTGCTGAGACTGCTGAAGGTCGAGCCCAAGGACGAGGTCGAGTCGGTCTTCACCGACGCCGAACTCATCGGGCTGGTACGGGACTCCGGCGCCGCCGGACTGCTCGACGCCTCCGGAAGCGAGCGGCTGCGCGACGCCCTGGAACTAGGCAGCCGCCAGGTCGGCGACATCCTCGTCCCGCTCGAGAAGATGGTCACTGTCGACCATGACATCACTCCTGACCAGCTGGAGCGCGCCGCGGCTGCCTCCGGCTACTCCCGTCTGCCGGTCACCGGCCCGGCGGGCACCGTCCTGGGTTACCTTCACATCAAGGACAGTCTTGGGGTGGCCGACCGGGACAAGCCCTTCCCGCGCACCGTCGTGCACACCGTCACACGCGTCCGCGCCGACACCCCGCTGGACGACACCCTCACCGCGATGCGCGGTGCGGGCACCCACCTGGCCGCCGTGACGGACGACGGGGGAGGCATCCTCGGCTTCGTCACCATGACGGCCGTCCTGGAGGAACTCGTGGGCCCCACGGCCCCGCGGAGCGCCCCGCCCAGTGCGCAATGATTTTGCTCATAGCCGTGAGGAAGTCGGGTACCCGGAGCACATGGTGGTCCATGGTGCGACTATGGTGCGGGGAATGTTCTACGGTGCCATGGCCTACAGAGGCGTCATGCGAGTCACATTCCCGTTCCCGGTGTACTGGGGGAACGGACTGTGACGGATACCGTGCATGCACGCGGGGGCCACCGCGGGCCCGTTGCTTCGGGCACGGCCGAGGAATCGAAGAAGAGCGAGGCAACGGGAAACCGGCCCCGGTCCGGGCCCGTCGCCGAGACAAAACCGAAGCGGGATCCCTTCTTCGACAACGCCAAGTACTTGGCGATCGTGCTGGTGGCGATGGGGCACTCATGGGAGCCGCTGCGCGGGGACAGCCGGACCGCAGCCGCCCTCTACATGACGCTCTACGCCTTCCACATGCCGGCCTTCATCATCATTTCGGGCTACTTTTCCCGTGGTTTCGAGGCAAAGCCGTCCCAGATCAAGCGACTCGTGACCGGTGTCGCCGTCCCGTATGTCATCTTCGAAGTCGCGTTCACCCTCTTCAAACGCTGGGCGGACGACGATCCGGCGTACCCGATCAGCCTGCTCGACCCCTGGTACTTGACCTGGTTCCTGATCGCGCTGTTCATCTGGCGGCTCACCGCGCCCGTCTGGAAGATCGTCCGCTGGCCGCTGCCGCTCGCGCTCGGCGTGGCCGTGCTGGCCTCGATGACGCCGAGCATCGGCGATGACCTGGACCTGCAGCGTGTGCTGCAGTTCCTGCCCTTTTTCGTGCTCGGGCTGTGCCTGAAGCCGGTCCATTTCCAGTTGGTTCGACGGCGGGAAGCGCGGCTCCTGGCGGTGCCGGTGTTCGCCGGGGCGTTGGCCTTCGCCTACTGGGCGGCTCCACGGATGAATGCCGCATGGTTCTACCGTCGTGACAGTGCTCAGGAACTCGCGGCCCCCGGCTGGGCGGGTGCTGTGATGACCCTCGCCCTGTTCGGCTGCTCGCTGATCTTGGTCGCGTGCTTTCTCGCCTGGGTGCCGCGACGCATGATGTGGTTCACGTCGCTGGGCGCGGGGACGTTGTACGGCTACTTGCTGCACGGCTTCGTGGCCAAGGGCTCCCGCTTCTGGGGCTGGTACGAACATGACTGGCTCCACCAGCCATTGGGGGAGATCGGGGTCACGCTTATCGCCGCGGCTCTGATTACCGCGCTGTGCACTCCGCCTGTGCGGCGGGTCTTTCGGTTCGCGATGGAACCAAAGATGGAGTGGGCCTTCAGACGCGAGGCGGCTGAACCAGCTGTCGCTCGCGCCGCGGCGCGTCGCTAATTGGCAGGTTGTGTGTCAGTCCCGCGAATTGCCAAACACTATGCGATACACGACGAGCAGGACGAAGGCTCCGCCGATCGCCGCACCCCAGGTGGTGAGATCGAAGAACTGCTTTTCCACAGGGCGGTCAAAGAATTTCGCGGAAATCCAGCCACCGACGAATGCTCCAGCGATGCCGATGAGGGTGGTGCCGATCAGCCCGCCCGGGTCGCGCCCGGGAAGAAGGATCTTGGCGATGGCTCCGGCGAGCAGTCCGAGGATGATCCAGCTGATGATGCCCATGAACGTCGTCCCTTCGGGTCCTGCCGGGCCGGGGATGGCAGCCCGGTCGGGCGATCATGCTAACGCAGTTGCGCAACTGTGCAGGCAGTGCGAAAGACGCTGCCCGGCCGGTGATGGTTGAGCCGCAAGCTGTCCCGTCGCCGCCGTGACGACCGCGCGCGAGTGGGGCTCGATCCGGTATCTCGCTCCTCGGCTTCCCATCGACGCGGTGCGCGACGCATAAACTGTGCGCGCATCGGGTTCGCGGACGTGCCCCGGGCGGAGGGGAGAGCGATGGTGGCGGCAGGCGTCGGCGACTTCGAGGACCCCCCTGCTGAGGTACTGGAGGAAGCGGCGGCGGCGTTCGGGCTGCTGGCGTCGCCCGCGAGGCTGCACATCATGTGGTCGCTGGCGCAGGGCGAGAGCGATGTGACAGGGCTCGCGGAGCGGGTGGGTGGCGCGCTGCCCGCGGTGAGCCAGCATCTGACCAAGTTGAAGCTCGCCGGTCTGGTACGGGCGCGGCGTGAGGGCCGACGACAGGTCTACTTCGTTGATGACCCGGACATGGTGACCGTGGTCCGGCTGATGGTCGGCCAGCTGACAGACAGAGCCGCGCAGGCTCCGACACGACGCTCCCGTGGACTCGGCGCCTGAGACCGCTGCGGTTCCTGGTGCCGGTCCCAGTGACTCCGCGGGACGGTGGGCCGGACCGGAGGACCGTGATGGTGGACCAGGCGAGGTTTCGCAGGACATAGCCTCCTTCACCTCTCTACAGGTATTGCGGCTCTTCGACAGTGGCCCCCGTGGGCTTGTCGAGGCGCAGGCCGAGGTGCGCTTGGCCCGGTTCGGTGAGAACACAGTGCCGGTGTGGCGTACGGCATCCTGGCCGCGTCGGTTCCTGCGCAGCCTTCGGGATCCGTTCACCGCGGTGCTGCTGTGCCTTGGGCTGGTGTCGGCCGCTGTTGCGGCGTGGGGCACCGCCTTTGTGATCTTGTCACTGGTCGTGGCCAGTTGTGTGCTGCGCTCGTCCGGTGAGTACCGGGCCGACCGGTCCATGGCCGCAGTGCGTGAATTGGTGACCACCACTGCGACCGTGCTGCGGCGCGCCGATGAGGACACACCACCGCGGGCTCGGGAGATTCCGATCGACCAGCTGGTGCCGGGCGATGTGATGTGTCTCGGCCCCGGCGATCTGGTCCCCGCCGACGCGAGATTGCTGCGTACCAGCGGCCTGAGCGTGCACCAGGCGGCGTTGACGGGTGAGTCGGCCCCTGTCGCGAAGTACGCCATCGATACGCCGAACCAAACTGAAGGCGGGGTCTTCCAGCAGCCACAGCTGTGTTTCCAGGGCTCCAGTGTGGCCTCCGGCAACGGCACTGCCGTTGTCGTCGCAACCGGGGCGAGCACCCGGTTCGCCGCGGCCAACAAGGGGCTGGGACGGCGTGGGGGAAGCGCCTTCGACCGATCGGTGCGGGGCATCTCCTGGGTCCTCATCCGGTTCATGCTGCTGACCCCGCCGCTGGTGCTCATGGCCAACGCGGCGCTGCGTGGCCGGGGCCTGGAGACCTTGCCGTTCGCCGTCGCCGTCGCCGTCGGACTCACCCCCGAGATGCTGCCGGTCATTGTCACCACCGCACTGGCCCGTGGGGCATCCCTCCTCGCACGTGGGCACGGGGTGATCGTCAAGCGGCTGCCCGCCCTGCACGATCTGGGCGCGGTCGACGTGTTGTGCCTGGACAAGACGGGCACTCTCACCCTCGACCGGCCGGTGGTCGCTCGCGCGCTGGACGGTTACGGCCGGGAGGCGCCGGACGTCCTGCACTGGGCCGCCGTCAACGCCTGGTGGGCGTTGCAGCTCGCGGACCTGCCCACTCCGGACGCCCTGGACGAGGCGCTGTTGGACGCGGTCGACGAAGCCGGACTGCTGCGGTACGACGGCGTCGCAGCGCTCCCCTTCGACCCCGCACGCCGCCTCGCCACCGCGGTCGTACGCGAACCCGGTCGCCTGGGTGTTCACACCCTTGTGGTGAAGGGCGCCGTGGAAGACGTGCTCCAACGATGTGCGCTGGACGAGGGCGAGCGGACCCGGCTGATGGCTCTGGCCGACCGTGAGGCGGACGACGGCCTGCGGCTGCTCGCCGTCGCTACCGCGCAGCGGCCGGCCCGGCACCGTGGCTACACCCCGGCCGACGAACGCGGTCTCACCTTTATCGGCTTCGTCGCCCTGCGGGATGCCCTCGCTCCGACCGCCGCGGACGCTCTGCGGGTCCTCGCTGACCGAGGCGTCACGGTCAAGATCCTGACCGGTGATCACCCGAGTACGGCCGCACGGGCCTGCCGTGACCTCGGCATCGAGCCCGGCGGCGTCCTCACAGCCGATCGCATCGAACGGCTCACCGACGCCGAGCTCGCCGCGACGGCGCGTCGCACCACGGTTTTCGCGCGATGCACCCCCGAGCACAAGGCCCGTGTCGTCTGCGCACTGCGCACCGACGGACACATCACGGGCTTCCTCGGCGACGGCATCAACGACCTGCCCGCCCTGCACGCGGCTGACGTCGGCATCTGCCCACGGGATGCCGTCGACGTAGTCCGTGAGAGCGCCGACGTGGTGCTCGCGGAGAAGGATCTCACGGCCATTGACCAGGCGATCAGTGCAGGCCGGGCGGCCAGCGTCAACATCGCCACCTATCTGCGGATCACGCTCTCCTCCAACCTCGGCAACGTCATCGCGATGCTCGCGGCGGGTCTCCTGCTGCCCTTCCTGCCCATGCTCCCGTTCCAGGTCCTGGTCCAGAACCTGTTTTTCGACGCCGCTCAACTGGCTTTCGCCTACGACCGGCCTCAACCAGCCGTGTTGCGTAAACCCGCCGTGCTGAGGCCCGGTGACTTCCTGCGCTTCATCACTGCCTTCGGCGTGGTCAACGCCTTCGCCGACCTGACCACCTTCGCCGTTCTCGCGCTGGCCTTGCATACGTCGGGCGGTGCCGGTGACCAAGCAGCCTTCCATTCCGGGTGGTTCACCGAGAACCTGCTCACCCAGGCGCTGGTGATGCTCGTTCTGCGCGCCGGCTGTGTCACCGGCCGGAGCCATGCGCCGAGCCCCGTCCGCTGGGCCGCCGCCGCGCTGGCGGTGATCGGTGTCCTGCTGCCGCTCTCCGCTCTGGGTCCCGCATTGGGCATGACCGCCCTGCCGCCGCTGTACTACCCCCTGCTCGCCGCCGTCCTGGTGCTTTACGCGGTCGCCCTGGTGGCGACCAGGGCACGCTACGAATGATGTGAGGAGAACAACGATGCGACATGAGCGCTTCGCCGGTGGCACGACACCGGGTAGCCAGGCCCCGTCCTACCTGGACCGCGTGCACGCCAACCGGCGCAAGGCCGGAAAAGCCGCCTCCGCTCAGCCGTAGGAGAGATTTGAACAGGGATCGTCGTCGGCGGAGCGGGCCTGTTCGGCAACGTGTGAGGGCAGGGCGGAGGTCGTGGAGGCGCTGGGCGACGGGGCGGTCACGTATGCCTGGCCCAGGGTGACGCTGATGCCGGCAGTGGTGGTGGACTGGAGGTCGGCGCCGGGGAAGAGCTGGGCGACGGACGTGGCCTGATCCCGCTCCCCGGGGCCGTAGGTGATAACCGTGGCCTCGTGGTCCTGGGAACCGGCGTTCACGGTGCCGGTGACGGTGAAGCCGTGGGTCTTCAGGGTGTCTGCCGCGCGGGCGGCAAGCCCCGGAGTGGTGGTGCCGTTGTACACGGCGACAATGATGCCCGTGCCCGACACCACGGGGGCGGTGCTCGGCGCGGGGGAGGTCCGGCGCTTGCCCGGCTTTCCACCGGCGTTTTTGCCGTCGATGGTGCGGTCGGCCTTGATGTCCGCCCACAGCGCCTCGGCTTCCGGCTGGACGATGGCGACCCGCTCACCCTGGTAGCGCCAGGGGATGGTGACGAACTTGGTGTTGTGCAGATCGACGTTCTTCATCGACATGGCGAAGGACATCAGCTTCTTGGCGGAGCCGAGGCCCGGGTCGACGGTCATCGACTTGGTTGCGGCGTTGGCCAGCGGATACAGCGTGGTCGGGTCGAATCCCTGAGCCTTCACCTTCTTGAGCAGACTGGCGACGAATGCCTGCTGCCGCTGTATGCGCCCGATGTCGGAGCCGTCGCCGATCCCGTGGCGGATGCGGACGTAGTCCAGCGCCTTTTGACCGGAGACCGTCTGGACCCCCTTGGCGAAGAGGCGCTTGCCGCGCGAGTCGCGGTTGGGACTGAGATCGCGTTGGTAGACGTCCTGGGGCAGGCACACCGTTACACCGCCGACCGCGGAGGTCATGCGGGAGAAGCCGTCGAAGTCGACGACGATGGTGTGGTCCATGCGCAGTCCTGTCAGCTTTTCGACGGTGTTCTGGGTGCATGCGGGATTGCCGCTCGCGGTCTGTCCGACCGAGAACGCCGAGTTGAACATGGCGTTCTTCTGGGTCTTGGTCCACGTGCCGTCGGGCAGACGGCACGGCGGGATGTCGACCAGCGTGTCCCTGGGGATCGACACTCCGACGGCGTGCTTGCGGTCGGCGTAGACGTGCAGCAGGAAGGCGGTGTCCGAGCGGCCCACGTCGCCGGTTCCCCCACCCAATTTGCTGTTGTCACCTGACCGTGAGTCCGAGCCGATGACCAGGACATTCTGACCGGCGGTGTTCGGGTCGGGCCGGTCACTCGCGAGGCCGTCCGAACCGAAGGTGGTGATGTTCCCGTTCAGCTTGAAGTAGACCCAGCCGGCTCCGGCGACGAGCAGCACCAGGAACGACACCACGATCGCCAGAGCGATCCGCAGGGGGCGGCGCTTTCGCCGCGGGCGCCTGCTTGCCCGACCCTCGGCGTGGCTTTGCGTCATTCCCCTGTGACTGCCTGTCATTCGAGTCCTTATCCGCGCGACTGTTCAAAAGGGAAGACGGTCGAGGCCGACTCCTGGTTGTACAGTTGCGCAATGTAGCAAGCTTCACCGTGAAGGTGCCCCTGGGGCATGTGTGGGCCCGTTGCATGCGAGAAGGAAGAGGTGGCGCGGCGATGCTGCGAAATGGACTGGAACCCTGGCACCTGCTGATCGTGGCGATCGTGATGATCGTGTTGTTCGGCTCCAAGAAGCTGCCGGACACCGCCCGCGCGCTGGGCAAGTCACTGCGGATCCTCAAAAGCGAGACCCGGGCGATGAAGGACGAGAGCCCGCAAGCGGAGACCGCCGCTCAGCCCGAGGCGGAGGCCGATGCGCACGCGGCGCCGCACATCATCCAGGTGGCACCTGGCGATACCACCCCCGCCCGCCCGGCACGCGAGGGCGGCCCCACGCCCGAGAGTGGCCCGACCGCCTCCCGTTGAGTTCGGCGCCGGGCCTGTCAGGAGCTGACGCCTGCTGGCTTCCGATCGAAAGGGGCCTCGCCCACCACGGCTCGTCCAGCATTCAGAGACCCTGATCGCCTGGGCCGCGATCACTCTCATGACCCGCCTCACGCGCAGACCAGCCCGTCAGAATCAGCTCGCACCGGCGGCTTGAATCGATCCTCGTAAACGGCCGACCTGGCCCAGCTCATAGAACCCG
The DNA here is from genome assembly GCF_016103465.1 of Streptomyces sabulosicollis. GTDB lineage: Bacteria > Actinomycetota > Actinomycetes > Streptomycetales > Streptomycetaceae > Streptomyces > Streptomyces sabulosicollis. Next base: position 14,794 of record NZ_JAEEAP010000031.1, on the reverse strand, counting down.
GCGGCCACCAGGCAAGCGGCGCAGCCCGGCAGCGAGCGCGAAGGCAGTCCCGATGGCGAGCACGCTGGACGTGGCCCATGCACCGATCGCGGACAGGTCGCGTCCCGCCAGGTAGTTCTGCACGATCACCACCAGCGGCACATGAATGATGTACACGCCGTACGAATCCGCTGCCAGTTCCTTGGAGAAGCGGCTTGTACTGGTGACCGTCTCACGGAACAGGGTGAGCAGCCCGACGCACAGGGACACGCACAAGGCGCTGTCGTACGCCGCCCAGGCGAGGGCGGGCCCGTTGAAGCCCCCCGGGGCGAACCAGCCGGAGTCCGCTCCCGTCACGAACAGCGAGGTGGCTGCCGCCAGCCCGACGCCCAGCCACACCCATCCGATGCGGGCATCGAACCTCTCCAGCCAGTGGTGACGGTGTGCGAGCACACCGAGGGTGAAGAAGGCCGCGTACTGCGGTACCCGGGCGGGCTCGACCTGTAGGAAGTCCAGCACCGGGATCCACTTGTCCAGCGGGTACCTCAGCCGTATGAGAAAGGTCGCGGCCGTGATCGCTGCCGTCAGCCACAGCAGCGCCCCATGCCCCGGTGCGGGGCGCTCACCACGCACCCGCTCGTCGCGTCGGGGGCGTCGCAGCAGACGGCCGACCTGGCTGCAGATGACGTACAACACGGTGTAGGCGAGCAGGTTCTGGATGAACCACAGGTGCCCGAATTGCAGGTCCGGCCAGGATGGCCCCGTCCAGCCCGCAGGTTTCTCCGCCAGGCCCAGGTAGACGTCCAGGAAGTAACGCGGGAAGGAGATGGGCGGGTAGCCGCGATAGTGAACGTAGTACGTGTACATCAGGCCGGGCACGATCGTCAGCGCGCCGACCACCACCGGGATACCGAGCCTGACCAGGCGGCTCTTCAGGAAAAGCCAGGCTCCGCGCCGATGGTACGAGCCTGGCACGAAGGCCGCGGAGACGAAGAAGAACAGACTCATGAAGAACGCCCCGTCGACCGCGGACAGCGTGGCCAGGCCCGGGGTGCGCGGCTGCCCCTCGACATACCACCAGTCGTCCGGCCCGTAGGGCTGGGCAGCGTGGTGGACCACGACCTGGACTGTCAGCGCGATCCGTAAGTTGTCGAGCCAGTCCAGACGGTGGTCAGGGCGCATGGCAGAGGATGCACCAGAGTGGAGTGTGTACATGCGTTCAGGATGCTCAACACTTGTACACCTCGCACTGGGGCTATCCCCCCGTTCCGTCCTCCAGGTATCCGTACAGTCCCTGCAAGAGCAGGCGTTGATTGGCCGCGCTGCGTCGCGCCAGCACCGCCGGATCGAACATCGGCTCATCACAGTGAGGCTGCATCACCCGCTCCAGCAGCAGCGGCCCAAGGACCAGGCACAGCACCTGAAACGGCGCCCACTCGCTGCTCGGTGCCTGCTTGCCGTATGCCGCGGACAACCGCCCCAGCTCCGCCCGGGCACCGCTCAACATTCGCCCGAACAGGTCCGAACTTGCCGCGCTGTCCTCCAGCAGGACATGCCGCAGGTAGCCCCGCAGTACCAGGTCCTCCCCGAACAGCCGGGTCGACACCTCGCCGAGCGACTCCATAAGCCCGGCATCCGGATCCACCTCGGACAGTTCCTTGCCGATCCGCTCCAGCACATACTCATCGACCGCGGCGCGCAGCCCCTCCTTCGACCCGAAGTGCCGGGTCACCAACGCCGGCGACAGTCCCGCAGCCGCTGCCACCGCTCGCGTCGACGTTGCCTCGAACCCCCGTTCGGCAAACAGCTCCAGCGCAGCCTCACGCAACCGCGCCCGCCCCGTCAGATCACTCTTCTCCACCGCCCTCATGCCCGCAGCGTAATCACGAGCCCACCAGCAGAACGGAACTGCTCAACAGTTCCGAAGCAGCTTCTGAGTAGCTGGACCAGATGGGCTCTGCGGACCTGATAGCCCGGGTGGGGGAGCTGGAAGACGGCCTTGCCGCCGTCCGCAGTGACGTGCGGCGGTCGATTCTGGTCGAGAGCACCGGCTCCAGCCTGGCTTGATCAGACCGGGGATCGTGAGAGGTGAGGGGGCCCTGGCCTGGGGTCAGCGCCCCTTCGCATCTGCCCAGCCGTCTACTTCGAGCCGACTTGGCACGGATCAGGGCCTGCCAACTCCCCTGGGGGCAAGAGCCAGTATTCTTCAGCGGGGTTCATGCCTCTACAGAGCTGTAGAACACTCTGCGGTTCCTGGTAACGAGTGAGGAGTTCAAGGTCATTATGAGTGTTGCCGCTGTGGGACGGTCACACCGAGCACGCCCGTCGATCGCATTGCTGACCCTCAGTGTCGCCGTGCTCGGCTTGGCCGGCTGCGGCAAAGGCAAGGACGACAAGGTCAAGGCCACCGACTTCGACACGTTCATAGAGCGTCACCGGTGCGAGCAGCTGGTACGCGGCAGCGATGGGGACATCGACCTGTCGTGCATCGACCCCCAGAACGGCAAGCGCGTCGACATCGAATTCGAGGCAAACGACCGGCCTGGTCAGTACTTCACCGACACCACGTTCGGCGGGATCGTCCACGTCTTCTCCACAGACGAGGTCCGCAAGTCGAAGATCTACTCAAAGATCAAGAAGTCCTGAGTCGACCGGTCGGTGACCGTAGCAAGCAGACGATGCGTCTGATCGTCGCCGCTCGTTGACGGCAGGCTGCCCGGGACGACAGAAGGGGCACCGGTTCTCACCGGTGCCTCTTGTCCGACCAGGGCCTGTCGCCCCTACCGGGGCGAGATCAGACTCGCTGATGAGCCGGTCCCCGTCGCGTACGAACGCCACGGTGCGGGTCACGCGCCGCGCATCCGCAGCGGAACGACCAATCAGCCGCCGTCTACGGGGGCAGCGGTCGGCGTCCGCTGCCCAGCGGCGTCGCGCGCGTCAGCTTCGGTTGGCTGTGCGTGGGCCTGATCCAGCTGTGTTCTCATGTTGGCTTCCGGCCTGTGGCCGGAGGACCCGGGGGGTGGATGGCTCGCGTGACTGATCTTGGGCGAGTAGGCCCAGCTCCAGCGTGCCCTAACATTTCAGGAAAGAAGTCAACGTCGATTATCCCGACAATGGGTCGGCATAATGACATTCCTGTGGCGAGTACGATGACTTGACGGCCCATCGCCTGTCGGGAGTTGATTGCCGTGGATACGTACTTCGTAGGCTCGCGTGCAAGCAACCTTGCCAAGGTTCAGGTGCGCGAATATCTTGCTCCCTTGCGTGAGCGATTCCCTGAGGTCACCTTTACTCACCGAGTGATTCTCGAAGGGGGTGACAAGGACCGGAAGTCGCTGGTTTCGGATGTCTCGGCCGTGAGCGGCGGAAGTGCATTCAGTACAGAACAGGAAGCCGCGCTGGCTCGGGGAGATGTGGATGTGGTCATCCATTCCCTGAAGGATCTGCCTACGGCGAATCCCCCGGGTCTCATTCTGATGCCCCCGCCGGGCCGGGAGGACGTACGCGACGCCTTGTGTGGGAGCACCCTCGGTGGGCTGCGCAAAGGGGCCCGGGTGGGGACCGGGGCTCCGCGGCGCATCGCCCAACTGCTGGCGGTGCGGCCTGATGTTGAGGTCGTGCCGATTCGGGGTAACGTCCCGCCGAGGCTGAAGAAGATCGAGACCATGGGGCTTGATGCCGTGGTTTTGGCGGTCGCGGGGCTTCGACGTCTCGGGCTGGATGAAGCTATCGGTGAGATTCTGCCCGTCGATCTCTTTCCGCCATCGCCGGGCCAAGGGGCCCTTGGCATTCAGGTGCGTGAGGACAGCGCGGCGATTCAGGAGATTCTTTCCACCGCTGGAGATCTCGCGGTTGATGCTCAGGTCCGGGCCGAGCGGGCACTCCTTGCCGAGTTGCACGGCGGATGCAGCGTGCCTGTGGGGGCCTATGCGGAGGTCCGCTCGGATGGATCGCTTTCGCTTTATGCACAGGTGACGTCGCTCGACGGAACCCGTCAGGTTTCCGGGTCGCTCTCGGGGGCGCTCTCCGAGCCGGAACGGCTCGGAGAGGCCCTGGCCGGAGAGCTGATCGGCCAGGGCGCGCGTTCGATCCTCGGCGAGATACGGGCCGAGGCTGCGGTCTAGCGGCTGAGCTGCCGGGCGATGTCCAGCGCCGCGTACGTCACGCTGGCGTCGGCTCCGGCTCGCTTGAGCATGGTGAAGAGTTCGATGAGCCTGCGCACGTCTCGTTTGCCGGTCTTGGGGTCGAGGGACGAGAGCGCGGTGTACTCGCCGGACACCGAGAACGGGAACAGCGGTGCCCGGGTGTGCTGCCTCAAGTGCATCAACACGTCGGCGGTGAACATGGCGGGCTCCAGCAGGAGCATGTCGGCACCGTCCTGGACGAGCTGGAGTGCCGCGTCGATGAACTGCTCGGGCTTGCCGGGATTGATCTGGAACTCGCGGTCGACGCCTGCCTTGAGTGTGGCGCCCATGGTGTGTCGGAATCCGTCGTAGAGGCTGCTCCAGAAGATCACGTGTGGCATGACGGAGACGCTGCTGAAGCCTTCGTCGTTCAGCGCGGTTCGGGCGCCTTGCGTGGTGCCGAGCACCATGGAGGCCGGCCCCACGATGTCGGCTCCCGCCGCCGCGTGTGCGACGGCTTGCCGGGCGGTGACGTCGACCGTGGCGGGGATGTCCGGGCGGCCGTGTACGTCGGTGACGTAGCAGAGCCCGGAGTCGGTGTACGAGCACAGACACGTCTCCGTCATGACCGCGAGGTCCGGTTCCGCGTCCTTCGCGGCGCGGACAGCCCGGGCCATGAGCACGTCGGGCACGACCGAGATCTCTCCCGTGGCGTCCCGTCGGCTGGACTCGGCGAAGATCTTGACCGATCGGATGCCGTGTAATCGGGCCTCGCGCACCGTCGCGGGGATCTCCGGGACCGTGAGGGTTGGCATGGGGCGGTCGGCCTGCTGCTCGGTGACGAGCAGCACCATGGACAGGTCCGCGGGGGTGAGTGCCGGGCCTTCCAGGAAGCGGCGGACGGCCGGACGGCTGCGAAGTGGGTTCGTGGCGCTGCGACTTCGTGCTCGTGGCGTCGCAGTAACGCTCATCTGTCCCTCGTTTCGTTGGGCGCGCGGACGCGCTGGTCATCGGGTTGGTCATCGCTGGTGCTGGTGCTGGTGCTGGTGCTGGTGCTGGTGGTGATGGCGCCGATCAGGTCGGACACCTCATCGCCGTCATCCAGTGGTGCTGGCACCGCACCTCTCCTCGTGGTGGCTTCATGCGGGTCCCGCCTCGCGCTGTCGACCTGCCCTTGCGAGGTCGGGGGAGCCTCCAGTTCACACAGCGGAGACGGGACCCGGGACCCGCCCCGGCCACCAAGGTGCCTTCCTCGCCGCATGGCGAGGCTTCCTGTGGCGTCGGCGGCTGGAGCGGGGGCATATGGGGTTCGCTGCCGTGGCACCGAGCGTGTCCTCCTGCCGAGTTGGGAGGGTTACGGGCCAGACGGTCAGCGAGTATTGCCCGGTGTGGTCGGCGGCAGTGAGCCTGAAGGGTTTCCCCGCGGCAAGCTGAGTGAGGGCGGCTTCCTGCTGCACCACGTCGTCGCACCAGGCGCGGAAGAGCGCTGGTACGTCAGGCAGGTCGTCGCTCACCGGCTGCATGGGGGCGCTGCCGAACCAGGACGCCTCGGGGCTGGGGTCGAGCCCGTCGGCGATGTGAAGGGCATGTCCACGGATGCGTCGTAGGGCGAGTCGGCGGTTCCTGGCGTCGTGGTGGCCGAGCACGACGCGCACGATGTGGCCGCCTACCGGCCCTTCCCCGGTCACCTCTACCCAGTAACGCAGCACTCGCATTCACTCCCCTCTGGGGCTACGAGGGCCATGGGGAGGAAGCGGACGGGACGTGAGTGCCAGACGAAGGCGTGCGGGCCAGCCACGAGGCGGAGGGTGAAGTCCTCGCCACGTTCCAGCGCTGCGGCGGCATCGCGCCACCCCTCGGACAGCCAGTCCCAAAGATCCGCGAAGATGGGTTCTCCGAGGGCGCAGGCAATAACCCGCATCTGTGCGCGAGCCGAGGTGATCGCCGAGGCTGGCAGGGGAGATGCGCATGCGGCGAAGCGTTCTCCGTCTGCCCCGCGCCATTCGCACCAGAAACCGAGCGTGACCTGCATCGGTGCCGGGACAGCGATGGTGGCCCAGGTCCGGCTGCCGTTCTCGCTCGTCCCCCATTCGTCGGCGAGAGCATCGACGATGAGCATCCCGCGTCCGGCTTCCTCGTCGGCGGCAGGACGCTTCACTCTGGGGTGGCCGGGGGTTCCGTCGTCAACGTCGACCCGTACCTCTCCCTTCAGGTGGGATAGGGAGAAGTTGATCTCGCCTCTCTCGCCATATCGGACGGCGTTGGTGACGAGTTCGCTGATGAGCAGGGTCACGGTCTCGATGCAGTTGCCGAGTCCCCACAGGCGTAGGTGCGCCGCGCTGATGCGCCGGATCTGGGCGACCCGCTCAGGAGCGCGGGTGCAGGACACGATGAAACGGTCGGGCTGGTCCATGCGTCTCTCCGGAGCGTCTGTTTGCGGAGTCCTCTGCTGTGGGTGGGCGGGGAGATGCTGTCGTTGAGCACGCCGGGTAACTTCCTGCGAGACTTTGGCGGTCCGGGGCCTCGGGGCACGCCCTTACCGCCGGGCGCTCTGGCTCGGGGCGGCGTTCATCGGCCCCACCGCCCATTTGCCACGCTGACCTTGGCACGCAGGGTTTCCGCGGCCGTTGGCTCGCGCAGGGCATCCGGCGGTACGTCCCACTCCTTGCCGCCCTGAGGCGGCCGAAGCTGGAGGTACGGCCCTACACTCCCCACGACCAGGCCGATGTCGCCCGTGCGCTTATCGACCATCAAGGTCCCTGAGGTTGGTTGGCGTGTGTCGGTCACGTCCGGCTCCTCCTTGCCAACATGGCCAGCGGCGCTGCCGGGGGATGGGGAACGAAACCCTCGGGGAGGGAGAAGAGAGGCTCGCCGAGCGCGCGGAGGAGCTGCCGGTCGCCGGTGAAGCGCGTACGGGCATGCAGCCAGCGGTGGTTGTCGATCAGATACCCCTGCCCGGCCTGGAGGGTGATGCGGTGCTGGCTATCGGCGATGGCGCCCCCCAGGCGGGGGAGATACGGCTGGGCGATCGGACTCCACCGGGCCAGGCCGTCTTGCCGTAGCCGTATGGAGATCCGTCCGTCGGCGTGGGTGGTGATGGCCTGAGTGGCGTGGCCGGCCCCCGATCCGAAGTAGGCGGTCCGTGGCTGGGAGAAGGTGACTGCTGCTTCGCGGCAGCAGTGCACGAGCCGGGCGTGGACATCGCGTCCGTCGGCGAGGAGGATCTCGCCGCCCGTGGGTGCGGGCCGTAGGCACACCAGGAGCATCAGGCGCGGCGGCCTGGGGACGCCGGACCGCTCGGTGTGCGCTTGCAGGTCGCCGCTGCCGAGCCCGGCGAAGCCCGCGCGGTGGGCGTGGCTGCCGGTGTCGCGGATCAGCGTCAGGCCATCCGGTGCGCTGTGCGGGTGCAGTGTGATGGCCATCAGCCGTGAGGCCAAGGCCAGGACGTTCTGACGGTTCCGCAGGCCGTCGATGGTGACGAGGCCGATCTCGTGGAGCTGTGCGGCGATCGCGGCGCTGGCATGCGGGGCACGGATGTTGACGTAGTGGCCTGAGAAGAGGGCCACGGGGCCGGCTGCGGCGTGGCGCATCGCCGTACTCCTTCGATCGAGGGTCGGTGTGATCAGGCTGAGCAGTCGCGCCGTGCCGGGTAAAGCGACTGATTGTCGACTCGGGCAAATCGCCCACCACGGATGCGGGTCGAGCGGGGCGTGCTACGTTCCGAGCACCCGGTCGCATACCGCAGGACGAGGATCGTCATGACGTACACGCCGCCGCTCTGGCCCGTCTCCGTGAAAGGCGTCGCACTGGACGCTCAGGACCGCGTGGTGCTGCTGAAGAACGAGCGCGACGAGTGGGAACTGCCCGGCGGCCGTCTGGAGATCGGCAGCCCGGACGGAGCCGTACTGCCGGACGCCAGTCCCGAAGCCGCGCTGGAACGGGAAATCGAGGAGGAGACCGGCTGGGAGGTCAAAGCCGGCCCCCTCATCGACGGCGGTGTGTGGATCTACCAGCCCATCCCCGGGCGGAGAGTGCTGATCGTCACCTACGGGTGCACCGTACTGACCCCGGACCGGCCTCCGGTCGTCAGCCACGAGCACAAGCAGCTCGGCATGTTCACCACCGACGAGGTGCCCGGGCTGAACATGCCCGACGGCTACAAGCAGGCCATCGCCGCTTGGTACGGCCGCATGGATGCGGGCCTGGACGACTACGAGCGGATGTAGCCGACCATGGGCGGGGGCGAGATCGCGCAGCGAGCGGAATCGAACCAGTTCCCCAGTCCACGGCCTTCGAGTCGGCATGCCCAGTGGCACTGGGCGACCCCACAGGCCCAGCTCGTTCTCGGCAGCGGAGACCTGCCGAGCATCCTGCGCTTTTACCGCAGGGTCCATGGCATGAACCAGACCGAGCTCGGCGCGCTCGTCGGCTACGACAAGACCTACATCTCCGCCCTTGAACTCGGGAAGCGGGCCCTGGACGACGTCGGCTCCCGCCGCCGGATCTGTGACTGTCTGGAGCTGCCTCCGCATGTCCTGGGAATCACCGATCCTGCGGACACGGACCACCGGGCGATGCTCCAGTTCGGCGAGTCCACCGTCCGGCTCGCCGAGATCGCCCGGCAGTCCGGCCATGCCTCCGAAGCCGTCTCCGAACTGTGGCCGCTCGTCGCCCGGCTCGAAGCACGCATTAGCGACGGTCACACCGAGCGCGACGTCCTGCACCTGCTCGCCCGGGCCCGTGTGGGACTCGGCGTCGCCCTGGGCAACGTGCTCCCCGAGGAGCGACTGGCCACCGCTGCCCACTGGACCGCCAAAAGCCTGGAGGTCGCCGAGTACTTCCAGGACCGGGGCATGACCTCGTATGTACTGCGCATGCACGGGAACGAGCTGCGCAAGGCGAACCTGAGGGGCGCGGCCGTCCAGCGGCTAAGCCGGGCTGCGGCTACAGCACCGGACGACAACGCCCGAGCGGCGGCCCTGCCACTTCTGGCCCGGGCAGCCGGTGCATTGGGCAACGGCGAACTCTTCGACCAGGTGATGCGGGAGACTGACGATCTACTCTCCCGTGTTGCCCACACCAGCCTGTTCAATCCGTTCTCGCTCCACGAGATCCGTCTTCGCGGTCTCGTCTCCACCGGACGAACGCGCACGGCCATGCGGCTGGTGGAGCACAATCCCCTCCCCACGACCGTCGTCGCCCCGCAGTGGCGCGTCATCGAGCTGATCACCGTCGCGCACGTGCAGCTGCTTGCCGACGATCGCAGCGGCGCCGCCCAATCGCTGGACACCGCGATCCAGGAGGCGGCCATGCAACGACTGCCTCATCAACTCCAGCGCATCGTGCGCACCGCAGGGACCCGGCTGCCCGCCCAGCATGCCGCCGCCTCCCATTCTCTTGATCAGATACGCAGCGAGATGGCCGCGTAGCCGATTTCCGCCATACCTTCGTCAACTCCATGCGGCGCCCTGTTGCCTTACCGCCGTGGCCTACGAGGCGCAGTTGCTTCACGCATGGCATTGGTCGGCGACACCTGCGTTGACTGTGCAGGCCGCACCACGGCAGACCGTGCCCGGGCAGCCAGAGCCTGGGCGCTGGGGGCCCGGCGTTCGCCGAGACGGCGGATGCGCCACGCCAGCACTTCGGCGGGATGGCGTGCATCATCCAGCGGCCGTTGCTGGATGGCTTGCTGAAGCAGGGCGTCCGGGTTGTGTCCCAAGCGCTCGGCGTCTGTGAGGACGGTGGTGAGGGCATCCCAGCCACGGTCGCCCAGGATCTGTTGAGCGTGGGAGGGCGCGGTCTCCCATATGTGACGCACGAGTCGGTCGACCGTCTGTGCCGGCGGCTTACGCAGGGCGAGGGTGGCCAGGGGTGCTGTTGCGGCTTGCTCGTAGGCAGCGCGCAGATGGATCAGCGTCTGGTGGGCGGCGGTCACCTGCTGGTCGTGTTGGCGGAGCTGGTGCCAGCGGGCGGCGGCGGTGACGACCAGGAGGGCGACGTCGAGGAACATCGCGAGCCCGGTCCCGTCCCCGGTGGCGGGTGTGGAGCGCAAGGCGCGGATGGCACCGCGCAGAGCGCGGGCCTGGTCCTGCTGGGCGCGGATGCCGGAGCGGGTGGCGCGTTCGAAGGTGATTGCGGCTTGCTGGAGTTGGGGGCGGAGGTCCTCCGGCGAGACCTGGAAGAGGCACGCCAACCCGTGGAGCGTGTGGACTCGTTTCGCCGCCATCCCGGCCTTCGAGCTGGCTGTGTGGAGTCGGCAATGGCTCGGCTGGTGGTGCCTGGCCGCCGTCGTCGCCGTCGTTGTCTGGCTCTGGCTGAACGTGCACCTTTTCGAGCCGGTGGAGCCCACCAGCTGGGTTGCCAGGGGCATCTACGGTGAGCGGCTCCACGTGGACGGCACGGTTCCGACTGAGCACAAGACGACCCTCAACTGGCTGATCGCATCCGGCCTGGCCGGTTTCGCGTTGATCGCTTGGGGGCTGGTCGCTTTGAATGCCTGGCCTCTCACGCTGGGTACTGCGGTGGTCGTGTTCGCCCAGCTGTGGCGGATCGACCGCTACGGCCTGCTGTTCCAGCAACACCTGCGCGAGCAGTTCCCGGACGACGTGGTGTGAAGCAACTCCTCGCCTTCGTGAGGGGGACGAGCCGTCCCATGCAACGGACCGACGCGCATGGTCGTCCCCTGCGCCGTGGCCCTCTTGGCCCGATTCGTCTTTCCCTGTGTACTTGCCCGAGTTGAGGCTCGTTATCGGCGGCCTTTCCGGGAGGGGGGCGTATGTCGATCAAGGTGTTGTCCGTTTCCGACTCGCATGATGAATTGGTTGACGCGGCTGTGGCGTTGGGGGACCGATACACCAAGACGCTGGGGCTGATGACGCCGCCGGCGTATCGGAAAATGGCGGCGGACGGTGGTCTGCTCGTTGCCGTTGAGGACGATGCGGTGATCGGGTACGCCCTGTTCGGTCTGCCGAAGCGAAGTCCGCATGTGCGGTTGGCGCACTTGTGTGTGGCCGAGGAACTTCGAGGCAAGGGCGTCGCTCGTCTATTGGTGCAGGCGATCAAGGACCGGAATCCACAGCGAGTCGGGATCAAGGCGAAGTGCCGTCGTGACTACGAGCTGAGTGGGATGTGGCGGAGCTTGGGCTTTGTCCCACGTGGAGAGACGCTCGGCCGGGGACGTGATGGCGAGACCTTGGACGGCTGGTGGCTGGGGCTGGGCCACCCAGATCTGTTCACCGATGCCGAGAGCGACGCGCTCCTGGTAGTGGCCGTGGACCATGAAGTGTTCGCGGACCTCCGCGGGCACACACCTCCTGAAGGGGCGAAGGAATCGCAGGCGTTGGACGCCTCGTGGTTGTCGGACCTCGTCGAACTGGCTTATACGCCACAGATGTTTCACGACTTGCGGGACGTTGGCGACACCGCCGAACGTAAGCATCAGCGGGCCGCATTGAACGGACTGCGCGAACTCACTCCTGACGCTGAGGCCGTGGCCGCGCGATGCGGTGAGCTTCTGCAGGCTGCGCGGCAGAGCCAGCCAGGCGTGCCAGACGATGGTTCGTTGAAGCGACGCCTGCGTTACGTGGCCGAGACCTCGTGCGCGGGCCTTCGGGTCCTCGCCACGCGTGATCCGTTGTTGCTTCAGTTGGCTGACGTCGCCTGGGAGATCGCACGCGTTCATGTCGTCTCACCAGCGGTCGTGACGCTGCATGTCGACGAGCTACGGCAGGCCCAGGTGTACCGACCTGCCGACCTCATGGGCACGGATTTTCGTTCCGGTGAGGTGGCCGCCGGTGCGGAGGACGAACTCGTCCCGTTCTTCGCCCAGTCCGGCAGCGACAGCGGTTCGGCGTTTGCCGAGCGGCTGCGATCCTTCGGTCAGGGATCGGTCGTCTGGCGCCGGGAACTGCTGCGTGACGGGGACGGGCACCCGGTCGCGCTGTACGTGTGGGGCTTGGACGGCCGCGTGCTGAAGGTTCCGGTGCTGCGAACGGCAGCCCACCGGCTGGAAGAGACGCTCGCCCGCCAGTTGCTGTTCCGATTGAAGGGGCTCGGACGCGACTGCGGCGCGGAGAGCGTGTACATCACGGACGCCTATCTCTCACCGGCTGCTAAGGCGGCCGCAGGTGACGACGGGTTCTTCCCACACGAGGCGGGACTGGTCGCGTTGGTGGTGGACGTATGTGGAAGCGCCGAAGAAGTGCGAGCGGCTGCCAGCAGTTCCTCCCAGGAACTCGGTCGCCAGCAAGTGGAGCTGGGGCCGGGCCTGCCGGCGGAGGTGGCCAGTAGCGTTGAGCGTGCCTGGTGGCCGGCCAAGGTGATCGACTCGGAGATGCCGTCTTTCCTCGTACCGATCGAACCTCGCTGGTCGACCGAACTCTTCAATGTCCCCGCCATGCTCCTGCCGCGCAGTGAAGTGCTCGGTATCAGCAGGGAGCATGTCTACTACCGGTCCTCTGGCCGCCGAGGTGAGAGTGCTCCTGGGCGCTTGCTCTGGTACGTCAGCAAGGGCGCCGCCGGTCAGGAAGGTCAGATGGTGATCGGCAGCTCGCGGCTCGATGAGGTGGTGATCGACACACCTGAAGCCCTCTTCTCGGGATTCGAACACCTGGGCGTATATGGTCTGGAGCAAGTCCAAGCCGTCGCCACGTCCGGCCACGCGATGGCGTTGAGGTTCTCGGACACCGAGATTTTTCCGAGGTCGGTGAGCTTGAAGCGTCTGGACTCGCTGGCCAAGGGCCTGGGACTAACGTATTCGCTGATGTCGCTGTCGAAGATCAGCAACGAGCTGTTCCAGGCGGTCTACCAAGAGGGGCACCGAAGGACGTGAACGATCTGGAACGCGCGATGCTGCTGTCGGTCCACCCCCGCTTCGCCACGGCGATCCTGGCAGGCAGCAAGACCGTGGAGGTACGGCGTCAGCGTGTCGCAGCGCCGCCGGGCACCCCGGTCCTGCTCTACGCCACGGCGCCGACCATGGCGCTGGTGGGCATGGCGCACATCGCCGCGGTCCAGGTCGGGACCCCACGGCAGGTATGGTCCGCCGCCCGAGCGCAGACCGGCATCAGCCGCCGCGAGTACGACCAGTACATGAGCGGAGCCACGCAGGCGTCGGGCATCACGTTGAAGGAACCGGTGACCTTCGACGAGCCAGTCCCGCTCGCCGCCCTGCGGGCTGCCGGCACATTCCATCCGCCCCAGAGCTACCGGTACCTGAAAGCCGACGACCTGCGTCAGGTCACAGCGGCGGTGCCTGTTGCCGATACTGCGCTCAGCAAGGTGCTGAGCGACTTGGTGCCTGCCTAGGACTGCGTGCTTCGGTCCCAAGCAAGCCCTATGGGCGCTACACAGAACCGGGGCGGTCGGGCGCTTTCGGCTGTGATCCGCCACCGGTTGCCCTCAGGCTCAGAAGGGGCTGAGATGCGGTGCGAGTGTGGCCTCCAGCCGGTGCACTGCATTTTCATGGTCTCGTAGGTGTGGCTTCATGATCCACAGATCCTCGCGAAAGGGTCCGAAGCCCAACGATTCCCACGTGCGCTGAACTGCGGCCTTCTCCCGAAGTACCCGGGCCTCGTCGTCGCGTTCGTCAACGGGGATGTCGATGGGGAAAGGGTGGGCAGCCACGAGGGCGGCGTGTACGGATGTCCAGCGGAGCATGCGAGCGATCAGTAGGCGTCCGACTCCGCCAAGACCGCGCCATGCCGGTGCGATGCGGGCTCGGTCGATGATGACGACCTGTGTACCCGTAATCAAGCAGTCGTCCAGATCCGGGTGGAGTCCCAATTCCCCTGACGAGTCGAAGAGCCGGGCGAAATGCTCGTAGTCGGAGTCGCGTGAGTCGAGCGAGTCGTAGATGCGGCCGATGCGACAGAGGTCCAGCGTGAGGCCGGACATGGAGAAGACGGTCAACTCCGTGCTGTCGTCATGATCCGTGCGGGACAACGACACGTCATGAGCCAGAAGCCGCTGGTTGGCGGTCGCCTCCTCTTCGTCGTCAGCGTCCCACAGCGGCAGCACGGCGCGGCAGCCCCACTCCAGCGTCGCGGGGTCGTCGTCAGCGTCCATCGCGACCAGCGAGGCGCTGGAGTTGAAGCGCAGTTGCAGACGGTGGAGGGATGGCAGGAGGGCGGCTCCGGCCGGTGCAGCAGCGGTCATGAACCGCCACGCTAGCCCCGTCAGGGAGATCGTTGAAGGCGTTTCGGCGGGTAAGGGGCTGCGCTATCGGGGCGTCTGACTGTGGAGCGCGGAACGGCTGACGCTTTGCGGGCGCAACAGCACGCCAGTGCAGCAGGAAGTGTCGCAGGTCACAGAAACTTGATCTCACTCTGTGAGATTGACGTGTACGCGCCGCTCCGTGTGGGGCTGCGCCGCACCCTTCGGCGGTGTTTCGCGCGTCAGTTAGGGCACGTGGAGGGCACGGCGACGCTGGAGAGGTCTAGACAACAAACAAGGCCCAGGTCGCTGACCTGGGCCTTCAGTATGGAGCGGGTGACGGGAATCGAACCCGCGCTCTGAGCTTGGGAAGCTCATGTTCTACCATTAAACTACACCCGCGAGAGGCGCCCGATCTCTGGCGCCGCATCGTCGGACACTTTACCCCATGGCTGACCCCCGGCGCATTCGTCGTGGGGTCTTCGTGCTGTTCGGGGGTGGATTGAGGGGGACTTGGCGTGGTTTTGGGGTGGATTTTC
>NZ_JAEEAP010000319.1 GCF_016103465.1 Streptomyces sabulosicollis | reverse complement strand
TCGTTCCGATCTGGTGATATATTTTTTTTTTTTTCAAGCAGAAGACGGCATACGATATTAGCGAGTGTCTCGTGGGCTCGGAGATGTGTATAAGAGCCAGCCCATGTGGCGGGAGCGGCTCGACGCGCTCGAGCCGTATCTGCACACCTGGCTCGCCCACCAGGAGCGGGACGACTACTGGCGGCACGGCAGCGTCTGCGAGGACTACGGCGCGATCGAGGCCGCCGTGCTCGCGGTCGGCGGCTGGGCCGATCCGTACCGGGACACCGTGCTGCGCCTGCTGGAACACCTCGACGCGCCCGTACGCGGGCTGATCGGCCCGTGGTCGCACCAGTACCCGGACCGGGGGCTGCCCCCGGGCCCGGCGATCGGCTTCCTGCAGGAGACCCTGCGCTGGTGGGACCACTGGCTCAAGGACGAGCCGACCGGAGTGCTGGACGAGCCACCACTCCGCGCCTGGATCAACGACCCCGTGCCGCCCGCCACCTCCTACCCGGCCATGCCCGGCCGCTGGGTCGGCGAGGACAGCTGGCCGTCGCCGTCCGTCAGCTGGGACGAGCGCCCCCTCGGCGGCCCCGCCGACGAGCCGGTGATCGTGCGCTCGCCGCTGCACACCGGGCTGGACGCGGGCCGTTTCTTCCCCTTCGGCAACGCCACCGACCTGCCGCCCGACCAGCGCGCGGAGGACGGCCGTTCGGTCTGCTTCGACTCGGCGCCGCTGCACGGGCGGGTGGAGGTCCTGGGCCGCCCCCGCGTACGGCTGCGGCTGGACAGCGCCACCCCGCGCGCCCATGTGATCGCCCGGGTCTGCGATGTGGCCCCCGACGGCTCCTCCACCCTGGTCACCCGCGGAGTGCTCAACCTGCTGTCCCGGAAGGGACGGGACAAGGCGGTGGAGTGGCGGCCGGGGACGTACGAGGACGTGGAGTTCGAGCTGAACGCCACGGGGTACTCCTTCCCGCCCGGCCACCGCATCAGGGTCGCCGTCTCCGACGCGTACTGGCCGTGGGTCTGGCCGCACGGCGAGCGGGGCCAACTGACCGTACGGCCCGGCGAGAGCGCGCTGCTGCTGCCCGTACGGGACCCGGGCGCCGACGCGGGCCGCCCGCCCATCGTCTTCGAGGAGCCCGAGCAGGCCCCGCCGCTCCCCGTGACCGTCGACCCGCCCGCCGAACCCCGCCCCGAACGCACCGTCACCCATGACGTCGCCACGGGGGAGTGGGTGCTGGAGGTGGACCCCAACTACGGTGGCTCGCGGACCTATCCGGACGGACTGCGCTACGAGGAGAGCGCCCGCGAGACCTACCGCATCCGCTCCGGCGATCCGCTGTCGGCCGTGGCAAGCTCTCGGTGGACCATCCGGCTGCGGCGCGGGGACTGGGCCGCGGAGGTCGTCACCGCCATGGAACTGCGGGCCACGGCGGAGGAATTCATCATGGACAGCAGCATCGAGGCACGGGCGAACGGAGAGACAGTGGCCACGCGCGCATGGCACCGCACCACGCCGAGGACGTCCGCGTGACGTCCCGCTCCGAGCGCCGCCCGCCGCGCCGCGCCGTCGCCGCCTCCGCCCGCACCCGGCAGCCCACCGAGGTGCGCCGGCGCCTGATCGTGGAGGCCGCGGTGCCGCTCATCGCGGAGCGCGGCACCAAGGCGGTGGGGGTGCGCGAGGTGGCGGCCGCGGCGGGGGTGTCGGTCGGCACGGTCACGTACCACTTCGAGAGCGTGCAGGAAGTCCTCTCCGAGGCGATGGTCCTGCATATCGAGCGCTACTACGCCGCGCTGAGCGAGGCCGCCGGACGGGCCACCAGCGGCGCGGAGGGGCTGCGGCTGCTCATCGACGCGCTCTTCACGGAGGACACGGACCGGCACTGGCGGATGTGGTTCGCCTACTGGAACGCGGGCGAACGGGACCAGACCTTCGCCCGTGGCCAGGCCGAGCGGTACGAGAACTGGCACGGCGAGATCCGCGCCCTGGTCGAACGGGGCCGGGCCGACGGGGACTTCCACTGCGACGACCCGGCCGACTTCGCCCTCCGCTTCTCCGCCCTGGCGGACGGCCTCGCCCTGCGCCGCCTCCGCCAGGTCCCGGCCCTGAGCGTGTCCGACGCCCGCCGCCACCTGCGGCGCTTCGTGGAGGCGGAGCTGCGCGGCTGAGGCTCGGATCTCCAGGATCGGCGCAGTGCCCGCGCGGCCCGCCGCCCCGGCAGTTCGGCGTCGCGTCAGACGGTGCGGCTCACCGAGGCGGGGGAGCCGGTGGCGGGCGGTTCGGGCAGCCAGTCGTGCGCCGGGTCGTACTCCAGCCATCGACGGTGCCTCGCCTGCGCGGCGCAGGCGGCGGTGAGGCCGTTCAGGCCCGCGTGCTCGTTGCCGGTGCGCCACAGAAGCGACCAGGCGTACAGCGGCGTGGGGTCGACCAGCGGGACGGAGCACAGTCCGGGGATGTGCGGTAGGGGCACGTCGGCGGGCAGCAGCGAGAAGAGTCGCGGATCGCCGGCCACCTCTTCGAGGAAGGGGGAGAGCCCCAGGTTGACGCCGGTGGCGGTGTCTTCGATGGCGAATCGGTCGGCGAACTGGTGGAGGAAGTCGAGCCGGTCCAGCGCACCGGGCGCCCAGAGCACGCTGCCGCTCAACTGGTCCGGTCGCAGGGCTGGTTGGGCTGCGAGGGGATGGTCCGAGCTCAGTACGGCGTCCACCGGTTCGAGGCGGACGAGGCGGTGCGCCAGCCCGGCGCGCAGCGGGGGGTGAACCCGGCCGAAGGCCGCGTCGATGTCCCCGTGCAGCAGCGCCGCCGTCACCGATGGCAGATCCCGCCCGTGCCCCAGCACGAGTTCCCCGGCCCGCCCGGCGACCTGGGCCAGTGTCCGCATCGGCGCGTAGAGGTGCCCCCAGACGTCGACGCGCAGCGGACGGTCCTCCCCGACCGCGGCCGCGACCGCTGCGTCGGCGGCGGCCAGGGTCTGCCGGGCTGGCGGGAGGAAGCGCCGGCCGGCCTCGGTGAGGCGTATTCCGTTGCCGCCGCGCTGGAACAACACGGTGCCGAGCAGGGATTCCAGCCGCGCGATCCTCTTGGACAGCGCCTGCTGGGAGATGGCGAGTGTCCCCGCGGCCCGCCCGAAGTGCAGTTCCTCGGCGGCGCGCACGAAGGCACGTACCTGCGCCACGTCGAGATCCATGGCTGCCACCATAGGTGACAACCAAGAGTTGTCGGCCGTGTGCGGGCGTTGTTGGACCACGGGGCGGCCGTGGACATTGCATTCCCGGTATGCGAAGACTGATTCCCACGGGGGACACGGCGCGTCCTGTCGCCTTCGCCGAGGTCTCCCAGCTCGTCCCGGGGCCCGATGAGGCGCTGATCAAGGTCGAGGCGTTCGCTCCGAACCGGGGCGAGACGTTCCTCCTCGAAGACCCCCGGCCGGGGCTGCTGCCCGGCAAGGACATCGCCGGCCTCGTCGTGCGGGCGGCGGCCGACGGCTCCGGCCCCGGCACCGGCTCCCGCGTGGTCGGGCATCCGGCGCAGGGCGGCTGGGCCGAGTACGCGCCCGTGCCCACCCACTCCCTCGCGGTGCTCCCGGACAGTGTCGACAGCGTACGGGCGGCGGCCCTGCCGTTGGCCGGGATCACCGCCCTGCGGCTGCTGCGTACATGCGGTTCCCTGGCCGGCGGGCGGGTGCTGGTGACCGGTGCCTCGGGCGGGGTCGGCCACTTTGTCACCGAGTTGGCCGTCGGGGCCGGCGCCGAGGTGACCGTGGTGACGGCCACGCCGGTGCGCGGCGAGCGGCTCGCGGAGCTGGGCGCGGAGGTGGTGCACCAGGTCACCGCGGCTCGAGGACCGTTCGACGTCGTCCTGGAGTCCACCGGCGGGCCGAACCTCCCGGTCGCCCTCTCGAAGGTGCGCCCCGGCGGCACGCTCGTCTGGTTCGGCCAGGCGAGCCGTACCCCGGTGACCCTCGACTTCTTCCGGCTGCTGAGCGGGCCGGAGCGCGTGACGATCCAGCACTTCCACTACGCGGGCGCCCCCTACGGCTCCGATCTCGCGACCCTGCTGCGCCTGGTGGCACAGGAGCGGCTGCACCCGGAGATCGGCCGGATCGCCCCCTGGACGGAGACCGCCGAGACGCTGGTCGACCTGCGGGAGCGCCGGATCCGCGGCAAGGCGGTCCTCATGACGGGAGGAACGGAATGAACGCCCGCGAGTTCGTCGCCGCGCAGTGGACACGCGCCACCGGCGCGGGAGTCGACCCGCACGAATACCGCCGCGTCACCGATGGCCTCGCCGATGTCGCCGACTGGGCCCCGTCCTTCCTGCACACCGGATACGCCTATCTGGAGCGCGCGGAGCGGGCGGGCTCGTCGGTCTCGGCCGGGGAGCATCTCCTGATGGCGGCCCGGTGGTTCCACCTCGCCACGCTCGCGCACGACGCGGAGGCACAGCGTGCCGCCGTCGCGGCCGACCGGGCCCTGGGCCGGGCGTTCTCCGTGCTGGAGCCCGGTGCGCGGCGTGTGAGCGGCGAGGGATTCACCGGCTGGCTGCGCGGCCCGTCCGACGCTCCGGGCACCGTGGTCATCGTCCCCGGTCTGGACTCCGCCAAGGAGGAGTTCCTCGATCTGGCATCCGCCTTGCTGGCCAGGGGCCTGGCGGTGTTCGCGATGGACGGCCCCGGGCAGGGCGTGCTCACGGCCACGACGGCTCTGAGACCGGACTACGAGCAGGTCGTCGGCCGGGTCGTCGACGGCCTCGGCGTCGAACGCGTCGGGCTCGTGGGCCTGAGCCTCGGCGGCTACTTCGCGGCCAGGGCCGCGGCGCTGGAGCCGCGCGTGGCAGCGGTCGCGACCGTCAGCGGCCCCTATCGCCTCGACTGGGGGGAACTGCCCCCGCCGGTGCGGGAGATCATGGCCCGGCGTGCCGGAGGGGCCGACGCGGCCCGAGACTTCGCCCATCACGTGGACCTCGCCGCCCTGGCACCGCGCATCGCGGCCCCGCTGCTGGTCGTGGACGGGGGCCAGGACGTCATACCGGGCGTGACGAACGGCGAGGCCCTGGCCGGTCTGGCGCCGCACGGTGACTACCTGTCCGTCCCACACGGCGATCACCTCCTCGGCAACGCACGGGCCGACTGGCTGCCCCGCCTCGTCGACCACGTCACGCGGGCCCTGACGGGCGGATCGGCCGCCGCGGGGTGTCGCTAGGTGTTGTTCGGGGCCGTGCCCGCGGACTGGGCGTCGAGGCCGGTCAGGAAGGCCGTGAGGACGCGGCGCAGGCGGGGTTCCACCTCGACGATCGCGTGGCCGAGGCGGGGGTCGGTTTCGTAGAGCTCCCGCAGGCGCGGGCCGGGGGTGGCCATCTGCCAGAGCGCCCCGGCCAGGCTGGTCGCGGTGGCGACGAGGTCGACGGTCTGTGGCTCGGTCAGTCCGAGCAGCCGGCGCAGCTCCTCGCCGATCCGCTCGATCTCCCCGAGCGTCACCAGTTTGAAGTCGCGCACCGAGTCGATCGACACATTGCGCTCGAGGTTCATGGGCGCCTGTGCCAGCAGGTCGCAGAACATCGGCCGGGCGGCCAGCGTGGCGGCGACGATCTCGGCGACCTCCGGGGCCGTGGCGTGCGTCCTGCGTTCGAGATCGCCGCGCAGCTCGGCGGACCACTGCCGCCAGCCCTCCGCGGTGAGCCTGAGGAAGATCTGCTCCCGCGTCTCGAAGTAGCGCAGCAGGGCCGACTTGTGCATCCCCACGGCCCCGGCGATGTCGGTCAGGGTGACGTCCCGGACCCCGCGCTCGCGGCCGAGCGCGCGGGCCGCGTCCAGGATCGCCTCTTCCCGCGCCTGCTTGGCCCGGGCACTGCGCGCACGTTGGAAGGCAGGCGTCGTCATGCCGGACATCATAGGAACCCTTAACGGAACGGTGTTGCGTAAATAAGAGAACGGTGTTGTACTAAAGGTATGAGTGCACAGGTCAAGAGTTCACAGGTCTGGTTCATCACCGGTTCATCGCGCGGTCTCGGGCGCGCCCTGGTCACCGCCGCCCTCGAGGCCGGTGATCGCGTCGTCGCCACCGCCCGCCGCCCCGAGGCGCTCGCGGAGGCGTATCAGGAGTACGGCGACCGCATCCTTCCCCTCGCGCTGGACGTCACCCGCCCCGAGGCGGCGCGGGAGGCCGTCGAGGCGGCGCTCGCCCGCTTCGGGCGCGTCGACGTGGTCGTGAACAACGCGGGATACGCGAACGTGTCGCCCATCGAGACCTCGGACGACGAGGACTTCCGCGCCCAGTTCGAGACCAACTTCTGGGGCGTCTACCACGTCACCAAGGCCGCGCTCCCCACCCTGCGGCAGCAGGGAAGCGGCACCGTCGTGCAGATCTCCTCGATCGGCGGGCGGGTCGGCGGATCGCCGGGCATCGCCTCCTACCAGGCGGCCAAGTTCGCGGTCGACGGCTTCAGCCGGGTCCTCGCCGCGGAGACCGCGCCGCTCGGCGTGCGCGTCATGGTCGTCGAACCGAGCGGCTTCGCCACCGACTGGGCCGGTTCCTCCATGACGGTCCACCCGATCCCCGACGCCTATGACGCGACCGTCGGGGAGATGAACCGGCGGGTGCGGCAGAGCGCGGACGGGGCGGCCGGGGACCCCCGGCGCGCCGCCGAGATCATCGTGCGGACCGTCCACCGCGGTGAGGTCCCGGGCCATCTCCCGCTGGGCGTGAACGCGGCGACCATGGCGCGGGACTACTCCCATCACCAGCTCGCCGAGGCGGCGGCCTGGGAGAAGGTCAGCCGCTCGGCCGACTTCGGTGAGCCGTACCCCGCGGAGCTCCCGCCCGAGGGCGCGGCGGCCCGCTGAGGGCCGCGGCCCTCAGGCGGTGAGCGCGGCCCTCATGCGGTGAGGACGACGCGGCCGCCCGCCGAGTGGTCCTCCAGGCGCTGGTGCGCGGTGGCGGCGTCCGCCAGCGGGAGTGTTTCGATCTCGACGTCGGCGAGGCCGTCGGCGACCGCCTTCAGCGCGGCCCGGGCGGCCGGTGCGAAGGTCTCGGGGTGGGCCGGGAGGTAGCCGCCGGCGTTGAACCCGGTGACGGTGAAGTTGCCGTACCAGAGGCGGTTGCCGTCGAGGCCGCCGTCGCTCCAGTCGCCGCTGGCGTTGCCGACCAGCAGGAGGCGGCCGGACGGCGCGAGCAGGTCCAGGCTCCGGGTGCGCACGAGACCGCCGACGGGGTCGACGATGACGTCGAACGTCTCGCCCTCGAGGGCGTCCGGCAGCCGCGCGGAGTCGACGATCGTGTCGTACGGCAGCTTGGTGGCCGCCGCCGCTGCCATCCGCTCGGTGCGGACCGTGCCGACCACCCGCGAGGCGCCGAGGTGGCGGGCGATGCCGGGGAAGGCGGCCGCCAGCGCGCCCAGTGCGCCGTGGACGAGGACGCGTTCGCCCGCGGACATGCGGATGGCGCTGGTGAGCGCGACATGGGCCATGAGCGCGTTGGGGATCACGGCCACGGCGTGGGCGGGGTCGATGGCGTGGCCCTCCGTCGAGACGACATGGGCCCGATCGGCGAGGAACACGGACGCGTACCCTCCCTGTCCGTCGCCGGAGGAGAGCGCCACCACCTTCTCCCCGAGGGCGAACCCGGTCACGCCCTCGCCGAGCGCGCGCACCGTGCCGGCCACCTCCAGGCCGGGAACGTACGGCGGTCGCGGCAGCCCTTCGCGCCCTTCGTACAGCCCCTGCCGGAGGTAGACGTCGATGAGGCCGACGGCGGCGTGGGTGACGTCGATCGCGACCTGGCCGGGGCCGGGCGCGGGATCGGGCAGATCGGCGAGGGCGAGCACGCCCGGTTCGCCGAACCGGGTGACCTGTACGGCCTTCATGGTGATTCCTCTCGAATTAACGCACCCCATGATGCGTTAAATCGACGCTACCACGATGGGCCGGGATAACGCATCCCCGCGTGCGTTAAGGTGCTGGAGTGCATCAACGAGCTCGATCGGCCGAGGACAAGGCACGCCGTGCGGACGACCTGCTGAAGGCGGCGGAGGCGCTCGCCCGGGAACGCGGCGGCGTCCGGTACGTCACCCTGGCGGCGGTCACCGAGCGGGCCGGTCTGCACCGCACCGGTGTGCGGCGGTACTACGCCAGCAAGGAGGAACTGCTGCTGGAGCTGGCCGAGCGGGGCTGGGGCCAGTGGCGTGACGCGGTCAAGGGCGCGGTCGGGGACCGCGCGGGCCTGGGGCCCGCGGAGACGGCGGCGGTGGTCAGCGGGACCCTGGTCGCGCTACCGGTGTTCTGCGACCTGCTGACGCACGTCACGCTGTACCTCGAAGGCGACGTCGACATCGAGCGGGCCCGCCGGTACAAGACCAACTCCTTCGCCGCGCACGACGAGATCGCCGCCACCCTCGATCACGCGAGCACGATGACGGTCGAGCAGATCGCGGGCTTGCTGGCGGCGGCGATCATGCTGGCGGCCGGCCTCTGGCAGGTCTCCCATCCCACGCCCACGCTCGCGGCGCTCTACGAGCAGGTGCCGCGGTGGGGGCATGTCGCGCTGGACTTCGCCCCGCGGCTGACGAGCCTGCTCGAAGCGTGCGCGGTGGGACTCGGCGAGACGTCGTGACGGGAGCAGCCGGGCGCGGGCGTCACGACCCGCCGGACACACCCTGACCCCCTAGTGCACGGCGGCCCTCCGATGCCGTACGGCCGAGCCCTGGCGGCCCTTGACGACCTCCAGCTGGGCGGGGATCCGCCGGCGCAGATCGGCGACATGGCTGACGATGCCGACCGTACGGTCGCGTTCGCGCAGCGAGTCCAGCACGTCCATGACCTCGTCCAGGGTCTGCTCGTCGAGGCTGCCGAACCCCTCGTCGATGAAGAGGGTGTCGAGGCGGACCCCGCCCGCCTCGTCGGTGACCACATCGGCCAGGCCCAGCGCGAGGGCGAGCGAGGCGGAGAAGGTCTCGCCGCCGGAGAGGGTGGCGGTGTCGCGTTCGCTGCCCGTCCAGGCGTCGATGACGTGCAGTCCGAGACCGGAGCGGCCGCGGCCGCCGGAGCGGGCGTCGGAGTGCACCAGGGTGTAGCGCCCGGAGGACATGTGGCGCAGCCGTACGCTCGCCGCCGCCGCGACCTGCTCCAGCCGGGCCGCCAGCACATACGCCTCCAGCCGCATCCTGCGCTCGTTGTCCGCCGAGGTGCCTGCCGCGAGCGAGGCGAGGCGGGCGATGCGGTCGTGCTCCGCGCGCAGCGGGGCGAGCCGGCGGGCGTCGGCGACCGCCTGCGCGGAGAGCGCGTCGAGCTCCTCGCAGCGGGTGCGGGCCGCGGCGTCCGCGGCCGAGACCTCACGCAGCGCGCGGGTGGCCGCGTCGGCCGCCGTCTGGGCCGCCGCCGGGTCGGCGGGCGGCGCCTGCGCGGCGGCGAGCACCCCCGGGTCGGACAACTCGGCCGCGACCGCCGCCGACTCCGACTGCCAGGCGTCGAGACGGCGGCGCGCCTCGCGCTGCCGGTCCGGGGGCAGGACGGCCTCGGCGGCCTGCTCCGGGGTCTCGAACCCGGCCCGGTACGCGGCGTCGGCGAGCCGGGCGTCGGCCTCCTTCAGCCGGTGCGCCGCCGCCTCTGCGGCCCGCGCCGCCTCTGCGGCGTGGGCCAGCAGCCCCGCCTGCCGCTCGAGCCGCGCCGCGCGCCGCGCGACGGTGGCGTCCGCGCCGCGCGCCTGCTCCAGCTCGGCCAGCAGCGCGGCCCGCTCCCCGGCCAGGGCCTCGCGGCGGGAGGTGCGGGCGGCCGCCCGCCGCTCGGCCTCCTGCCGCTGGGCGGTACGGCGCGCGTACTCGCCCTCGGCCCGGTCCAGGGCCTCGCGGGCGGCGTGCGCGTCGGCCGCGGCGTCACGGGCCTCGGCGTACGCGGCCCGCAACTCGGCCAGGGCCCGGTCGAGTTCGGCCGCGTCCTCGCCCTCCGCCGTGGCCTCCGCGCCCGCGCGGGCCTCCCGCAGCGCGTTCCGCGCGCGCTCGGCCTCCTCCCGGACCTCCTCGGCGCGCTGGTGGTCCGCCAGC
The DNA here is from genome assembly GCF_016103465.1 of Streptomyces sabulosicollis. Taxonomy (GTDB): domain Bacteria; phylum Actinomycetota; class Actinomycetes; order Streptomycetales; family Streptomycetaceae; genus Streptomyces; species Streptomyces sabulosicollis. The sequence goes on along the minus strand of NZ_JAEEAP010000319.1, from coordinate 511 downwards.
GCGGCCTCCTCCGCCGTAGGGTCCACATGCCCGGCCCCGGGCCGGGCCGGGCTCGGGTGCTCGGTCGCCCCGCACACCGCGCAGGGCTCCCCCGCGCACAGCCCGGCCGCCAGCTCGGCGGCGATACCGCGCAGCCGGGCCTCTTTGAGGTCGAGCCAGTTCTGCTTCGCGGCGGCGGCCCCTTCCCGCGCCCGCAGCAGTTCCTCCCGCGCCCGCTCCTCCTGCCCGGCGAGCCGGTCCCGCCGCCGGGCGGCCTCCAGCCGCCGCTCGGCGGGCTCGATCCGCCCGCCGAGCTGCTCGGCCCGGGTGACGGCCTCCTGCGCCGCTTCGACCCGCCGCTGATGCGCCCGGCGGGTCTCCTCCCACCCGGTGAGCCACTCGGCGGCCTCCTCGATCGCCTCGTCGTCGGCACGGGCCTCCCGGTCGAGCGCGGCGATCTCGTCGACCACGGCCGCCGCCCGGGCCTCCGCACGCCGCGCGGCCGCCAGCGCCCCGAGCTCCTCCCGCACCC
>NZ_JAEEAP010000318.1 GCF_016103465.1 Streptomyces sabulosicollis | reverse complement strand
CCCCATCGGCGACCCCGCCGCCCGACCGTCCGCCCGACCCGCCGTCCGACCGTCCGCCCGACCTTCCAGCCGACCCTCCGCCCGACCGGAAGGCCCATTCCATCCGCGGCTCCATCGCGAACCGGAACGCCCTCTGCACGGGCGGCGAGCACAGGGCGGTCACCACGGCCGCCGCCACCGCCGTCACCGCGATCTCCCCCAGGGGCCGGTGCGGCCAAGGGTGGTCGTACCAGTCCCAGAAACGGGAGCCCTTGGCGAGGAAGCCGTGCAGCAGATAGCCGTACAGCGTCCCGGCGCCGAGCACCGTGAACCACGTCCGGCGCCGGGGCACCCAGGCGAGGAAGCACACGGTGAGCACCATGGAGCAGCCGAAGAGGGCGAACGTCATCACCGCCCCGGCCCACCACGGCGCACCGAGCTCCTGCGCGCTGTCCCGGCGGTAGAACCACGCCGGGTTCATCCGCGGCACGGCCCAGTAGGCGAAGACCACGGCGGCCGCGACCACCGGCACGGACAGCCATCTGACCTCGCGCCGCCGCATCATCCGGAAGTGCTCCGGCCGCATATGCAGCCCGAGCACGAAGAAGGGCAGGAACTGCAGTACCCGCTGCAGATCGAGGTCGTCACCGATGTTCGGTGAACAGGCGGCGAGCGCGGCGATGGTGAGGGCCAGCGCCACCGGCCACCGCGCGATCCGCCACAGCGGCGTGGTCAGCCGCCAGACGAAGAGCGCGATCAGGAACCAGGTCAAGTACCAGGGGTCGAGCAGGCTGATCGGATAGGACGGATCGCCGTCCGCCCACCGCTTGAAGAAGGTGTACGCGACCTCGAAGAGAACGTACGGGACGGCGACACCCGTGATCAGACGCTTGAGCCGGTCCGGCCGGAGATCGAAATTCCGCGAGAAGTACCCGGAGATGAGAACGAACGCCGGCATATGGAACGTGTAGACGGTCATATAGAGCGCGGACGCCGCTCTGCTGCCGCCCCGCAGGGGCTCCCACGCATGCCCCATCGCGACCAGCACGATCGCCAGGTATTTGGCGTTGTCGAAGAACGCGTCACGTCGTTTCGGCGCGGGGGACGCGTCCGGTACCGCCTCGGGGGGCGGGGATGCCGGTGCGCGCCGCGCGGGCAGTGGCGGCAGTAATGACGAGATGTTCATCACATACGCCCTCCCGGGGAACCTGCGGGGGAAATCCTGCCTCTTTCCAAGTTTCGGCGGAGGGTTGCGGAGTGGAACATTCCACGCACCATAGTGGCGCTCGCGAGACCTCGCCCCAAAAGGCTCAGCTCTCGCGTACAAGGGTTTACGACCAGCCCAGCGCATCCGTCACCTCCTCAACTTGGGAACTTCTTTACCTCTCCGGTCAGTTCACAGAGTGACGAAGAGGGGCCGATCCGCCCGGTCTTGACCGACCCCGCCTGCTAACTTCTACACAACTGTAGATCCTAACGACCTTATGGAGTGTGAGTGGCCATGGCCCTGTGGGACCGCATCAGGGAGTCCGCCCAGACGATGCAGACTCAGCTCGTCGCGAAGAAGAACGACTTGAAGAGCGGCGCGTTCCGCGACGCGAGCATGGCGATGTGTGCCCTGGTCGCGGCGGCGGACGGCTCGGTCGACCCGTCCGAGCGGCAGCGCGTCGCCCAGCTGATCGCCACCAACGAGGTGCTGCAGAACTTCCCGGCCGACGATCTGCAGCGCCGCTTCAACGACTACGTCAACAAGCTCACCACGGACTTCGCCTTCGGCAAGGTGAGCGTGATGCAGGAGGTCGCCAAGGCCAAGAAGAAGCCCGCCGAGGCACGCGCCGTGATCCAGATCGGCATCGTCATCGGTGGCGCGGACGGCGACTTCGACAAGACCGAGCAGGCCATGGTCCGCGAGGCGTGCTACACGCTGGAGCTCCCGCCGGCCGAGTTCGACCTGTAAGGCGAGGCGCAACCGCCGTAAGGAGGCCCCGCAAGCCATAAGGCGGCCCCGCAAGCCGTGAGGGCCGTCGCGGCCTACAGCGGGGTCGCGGCGTGCAGGACGAGGACCAGGGCAACCGCCGCGTTCGCCGAGGACAGCGCGGACGCGGCGGTGCCCACCGCCGCGATCCACACGGCCAGCCCCGCCGCCGTCCACGTCGGCGGCCAGTGCCGGGACGGCGGCACCGGTCCCAGCAGCGCCGCGACCCTGCGCGGCACCGGCCCCGGCGCGGCGAACCCGGCGAGCGCCGGGCCCGGCGCCCCCCGGGAGACCAGGGCGGCCTTGCCGACCGCCCGCGCCGTCACCCGGCGGTCGCCGACCTCCTGGGCCGCCTCCTCGTCCGCCCAGCGCTCGGCGCAGTAGTCCACCGCGGCCCGCAGCGGCCGCAGCAGCGGGTTGGCCCGCGCCGCGAGCTGTGCGGCCAGCAGATAGCGGTGGTGGTGGGCGGTCAGATGGGCGCGCTCATGCGCGATCAGGGCCCGCCGCTCGAGGGCGCTGAGGCTGTCCAGCATCCCGGTGGAGACGACGATCCGGCCCGGTTTCCCGGTCCGCCCCGAGGTCCCGGGCAGGGCGTACGCGTACGCCCTGTCGTCCGGCAGCACCGCGACCGGCGACTCCGGCAGCCCGGCGAGCGCGAGCCGGGCGTCCCGCCGTACCCGGCCGTGGCGCAGACAGGTGGCCGTGCAGGAGACGGCCACCGCCACCAGCGCGACGATCGCCGCCTTCCCGGCCACCACGTCAAAGGGCACCGCCGCCCGCACCTCCGGGTCCGACCAGCTGTCCGGCAGCGGGTTGCCCGGCAGCTGCGCGGTGCCGACGACCATCAGCAGCCCCAGGCACAGCGTGGAGCACACCGCGAGGACGGTGCCGACGAGCGTCAGCAGCCGGGTGGCGGTGCGCGGATGGAGGTGTTGCTCGGCGAGCCGGGCGATCGGCAGCGCCGTCAGGGGCAGAACCAGCGGGAGGAAGACGAAGACGCCCATCGGTCAGCTCTCCGGCTCCTCCGCCACATCGCTCAGCAGGTCGCGCAGCAGCCGCTCGTCGTCCTGGGTCAGCCCGGTCACAAAGCTGGCCAGGACCGCCTCGCGGTCGTCCTGGCCGTCCAGCACCCGGCGCATCCGCAGCGCCGCGAGGCCCGCCTCGTCCGACGCGGCCCGCCAGACGAAGGAGCGGCCCGCGCGTTCACGGGTCACGGCCTGTTTGGCGTGCAGCCGGGACAGGATGGTCATGACCGTGGTGTAGGCGAGCTCGCCCTCGATCCGCTCCTGCACCCATGCGGCGGTCACCGGCCCCGGCGCCCGGCGCAGCGCGGCGAGCACCTGCGCCTCCAGCTCGCCCTGGCCACGCCGACGGGGGCGGCGGGGCCAGCCGGGCCCACCGGTCCGGTCGTGGTCCGTCACACGGTCTCCTTCCCCACCGCACGCGCCCGGCGCGCGGCGCTACATCGTAGCGAGCGCCGGGCCGCCGTCCCCGTCGCCCGGGCCACGCCGCGCGTTCGCCCAGGCCACGCCGCGCGTTCGCCCCTTTGGCCTGACTGTACGCGCGGGCCCGGACCACCTCGCCGATGCTGAGCAGGGGGACGACCCCGACGAAGGAACGCACTCAGCCATGACGCAGACGCAGGGCTCGCTCGTACGGCAGATCACCGACTACGCCCATCGTGCCGACCCGTACCCGATCTACGCCGAGCTGCGCAAGACGCCCGTGGCCCACGACGAGGAGGGCCCGTACATCGTCTCCACCTACTGGGAGATCCACGGTCTGCTGCACGACCCCCGGCTCAGCTCGGACGCGCGCAACCTGGACCCCCGGGCCGCCCAGGAGCTGATCGAGGAGGACGACACGGGGCTGCCGCCCAGCTTCCTGCGGCTGGACCCGCCCGAGCACGACCGGCTGCGCCGGCTCGCGACGGCGCCCTTCGGCCCGCCGCACACCCCGCGCCGACTCCACGAGATGCGCGGCGAACTCGGCCGTATCGTCGGCGAGCTGATCGACGGCTTCGAGGGGCGGGACCGGATCGATCTCGTCGACCACTTCTCCTACCCCTTCCCGGTGACCGTGATCTGCCGACTGCTCGGGGTGGAGCGGGAGGACGAGCCGCGCTTCCACGCCTGGGCCGACACCCTCGCCGCCGGTCTGGACCCCGACCCGGAGGCGGACGCCGCCGAGCGGCGGCGGATCACCCGGCAGGCCCGTACGGAACTGGCGACGTACCTGTCGGAGCTGATCGAGAAGCGCCGCCGCGCACCCGGCGACGACATGCTCTCGGCCCTGGTCAGCGGGGGGGGCCCGGAGGGGCGGATGAGCCGGGTGGAGCTGCTGAGCACCGCGGCGCTGCTGCTGGTGGCGGGGCACGAGACCACCGTCAACCTGATCACCAACGGGATGCTGACCCTGCTGCGCAACCCCGATGTGCTCGCCCGGCTGCGCAAGGACCCCCATCTGGTCGTCCCGCTGGTGGAGGAGTTGCTGCGGTTCGATCCGCCGGTGCAGCTGCTCCCCCAGCGCACCCCGCTCTCGGAGATCGACATCGCGGGCGTGACCATCCCCCGGGGGGCGTCCGTATGGCTGCTGCTGGCCTCGGGCAACCGCGATCCACAGCGCTTCCCCGACCCCGACCGGTTCGATCCCCAGCGCAGGGACAACCAGCACCTGGGCTTCGGCAGCGGCATCCACAGCTGTTTCGGCGCCCCGCTGGCCCGGCTGGAGGCGCAGATCGCGCTGACCGAGCTGGCCCGTCGGCTGGACGGGCCCCGGCTCCTGGAGGACCCGCCGACCTACCGGCGCAACGCGGTGCTGCGCGGGCCACGGCATCTGCCGCTCGCCTTCGAGGGGCTGCGGCCGAAAGGCGCGCCGAACGGATCACCGAACGGGTCCCGGTGACGACGGGGTCCTCCAGGCGACGCGCCGGACGGGCAGGGCCGACCACGGGGCCCGGGCGCCCCGGACCGGCGCAGCCGACAGCGAGGTGCAGCCTCCCCGGACCGGCGGAGCCGACAGCGAGGTGCAGCCTCCCCGGACCGGCGGGGTTCACCGCGCGCGGAACGCGGACGCGCTGCTCGTCCCGGCCGCGTCCGTCCCGCCCCTGCCCGTCCCGGCCTCGCCCCTCTCGGCCCGGGCGGCGATGTTCCGGGCCATACCGCCGAAGACGAGCGCGTGGAACGGCGCGACCGACCACCAGTAGAGGTGACCGGCGAGGCCACGCGGATGGAACAGGGCCCGCTGCCGGTACACCGTCCCGCCCCGCGGGTCCCGGTCGACCACCATCTCCAGCCAGGCCAGGCCCGGCAGCCGCATCTCGGCGCGCAGCCGCAGCAGCCGGGGCGGCAGGACCTCCTCCACCCGCCAGAAGTCGAGGCTGTCCCCCACTCTGAGCCGCGCCGCGTCCCGGCGCCCCCGGCGCAGCCCGACGCCGCCCGCCAGGGTGTCGATCCAGCCGCGCAGTGCCCAGGCGAGCGGCAGCGAGTACCACCCGTTCTCACCGCCGATCCCCTCCACCACCCGCCAGACATCCCCCGGCGAGGCGTCCACCGCGCGCTCGCGGTGGTCCTGGTAGAGGCTGCCGCCCGCCCAGTCGGGGTCGGTGGGCAGCGGATCGCTGGGCGCGCCGGGGGTGGCGGCGGACGACCAGCGGGTGGCCACCTCCGCGTCGCGGATCCGCCGCAGGGCCAGCTCCAGCGCCCGGTCCACGCCGAGCGGCCCGCCCGGCGGGTCCGGCACATAGCGGGTGATGTCCCGTTCGGCGCACACCACTTCATGGCGCAGCGACTCCACCAGCGGGCGGGCGATGGCGCCGGGCACGGGGGTGACCAGGCCGACCCAGAGACTGGACAGCCCGGGGGTGAGCACCGGCACCGGCGCGATGAGCCGGCGCCGCAACCCGGTCACGTGCGCGTACCGCCGCATCATGGCGCGGTAGGTGAGGACGTCGGGGCCGCCGATGTCGAAGGCGCGGTGCACCTCGTCCGGCAGCGTGGCACAGCCCACCAGCAGCCGCAGCACATCGCGGACGGCGATGGGCTGGGTGCGGGTGCGCACCCAGCGGGGCGTCACCATCACCGGCAGCCGCTCGGTGAGATAGCGCAGCATCTCGAAGGAGGCCGAGCCCGAGCCGATGATCACCCCGGCCCGCAGAACGGCCGTCGGCACCCCGGAGTCCAGCAACACCCGGCCCACCTCGGCCCGGGACCGCAGATGGGGCGAGAGCGCGCGCTCGGGGACGCCCTCCGGGGTCAGCCCGCCGAGATAGACGATCCGGCGCACCCCGGCGGCCCGGGCCCGCTCGCCGAAGATCCGGGCGGCGCGGCGGTCGGTCTCCTCGAAGCGGGGGCCGGTGCCCAGCGCGTGGACCAGGTAGTACGCGACGTCCACACCCTCCATGGCGGCGCCCACGGACTCCTCGTCCGTCACATCCCCGCGTACGGTCTCCACCCGCCCGGCCCAGGGCTGGTCGCGCAGCTTCCCGGGCGAGCGGGCGACACACCGCACCCGGTGCCCCGCGGCCAGCAGCTCGGGCACCAGCCTGCCGCCGATGTAGCCGGTGGCCCCGGTGACCAGACAGCGCCGCGGCTCCGGTGAACGCGCGCGACGCGGCTCCGGCGCACCGTGCGGGCCCGGCGGGCGCTGAGGGACAGCCATGAGGCCATGGTGCGCGGGCAGCACGAAACCTGCGAGGTGGGCTCCCTTCGGCGGCATTGTCCGTATCAGGTGTTGGAGGTCGCTCTCCGGTCTCCCCGACCTTCGAGCCTCTCAGCCCGGCCATCTAGGAGACGCTCTTTCGGAGGACTGACGTCCTCTGTCTTGAGCGCCTCTCCGGTCGAGCTCCCTCGCTCGCCCCGCAGGCTGTTATTTACGTTACTCCGGACCCCCATGTGCGCCTAGCCCCTTTCGCGTATTTTTTCCATTTTTCCGAGTGCGGCGGGGCGCGGCTCCGGCCCGGCACTCGGGCGCCTTGGCTGCGCCGGGAGGGGCTTGCCCGGTAGGCTTTCCGTGTGATCTTCAAGCGCATCGGAAACGGTCGGCCCTATCCCGACCACGGCCGGGAAAGCACCCGCCAGTGGGCGGATGTCGCCCCACGCCCGGTACGTCTTGACCAGTTGGTCACGACGAAGCAGCAGCTCGACCTGGAGACGCTGCTCGCGGAGGACTCGACGTTCTACGGGGACCTCTTCGCCCATGTCGTGAAATGGCAGGGCGACCTCTATCTGGAGGACGGGCTGCACCGGGCGGTGCGCGCCGCCCTCCAGCAGCGCCAGGTGCTGCACGCACGCGTCCTGGAGCTCGAGGGCTGACCGCACCCCGCCCCCGGCGACCGATCACCGTTGATCGACTTCCGATCTCTGTTGACCCTTTCGGGTTGGTCTGAGCACCAACCATTGATCATTTAGTAGGCATCGCCACGTGGCGGCACTACGCTGCGCACATGAGCATGCTGACCCCTCCCGGCATGGGCGGAAAGTACCGCATTACGGGCGATCGCTACCCGCGGATGAGCCGGCCCCGGAGCCGCCGGCGGCTGTTGTTCGGCGCCTTCGGCTCGGTGCTGGCGCTGGGCCTGGTCGGGTGGGGAACGCTTCAGCTCATCGACGTCTTCTCCGGCGACGGCGACGGCGACGGCCAGAAGGTCCGCGCGGCGCACGGCACCGGGGACTGCCCGCAGGGCGACAAGCGCCCCGACGGAAACGCCAAGTCGGGCCGGTCCGACAGCGGCCAGGGCGGTCAGCACGGCCGTACGGGCGGGAAGCCGCCGAAGCCCTCCCAGATCACGGTCAACGTCTTCAACGCGACCACGCGCTCCGGCCTCGCCAAGGACACCGCCAAGGAGCTGGAGAAGCGCGGCTTCAAGATCGGGAAGGTGGGCAACGCCCCGGCCCAGTACGACAAGAAGGTCAAGGCCCCCGGGGTACTGCTCGGCGCGCCCGGCGCCGGCGACGGGGCCTTCAATGTGCTCGGCACCCAGCTCGCCGGCGCCCAGACCAAGAACGACGCGCGCGACGGCAAGGACATCGACCTGATCATCGGCAACGGTTTCAAGGACCTGGTCAAGCAGAAGGACGCCGACAAGGCGCTGGCCGCCCTGGCCAAGCCCGCGCCCGCGCCCTCCGGATCGCCCTGCCGCTGATACGTCAGGTGGGCTCAGCCCGCGGTCCCGTACATCCGGTCACCGGCGTCGCCGAGCCCGGGCACGATGTACCCCTGCTCGTTGAGCCGCTCGTCGACGGACGAGGTGACCACCGTCACCGGCGCCCCGGCCAGCTCGCGCTCCATGAGCTCGACGCCCTGGGGCGCCGCCAGCAGACACAGCGCGGTCACGTCGTCGGCGCCCCGCGATATCAGCTCCCTGATCGCCGCGACCAGCGTCCCACCAGTGGCGAGCATCGGGTCCAGGACGTAGACCTGACGGCCGGAGAGGTCCTCGGGCATCCGGGTGGCGTAGGTGGACGCCTGGAGCGTCTCCTCGTCACGGATCATGCCCAGGAAGCCGACCTCGGCGGTGGGCAGCAGCCGCACCATGCCGTCGAGCATCCCGAGACCGGCCCGCAGGATCGGCACGACCATGGGGCGCGGATGGGACAGCCGTACCCCGGTCGTGGCCGTCACCGGGGTCTCGATGTCGACCTGCTCGGTGCGCACATCGCGTGTGGCCTCGTACGCGAGCAGGGTCACCAGCTCGTCGGCGAGCCGCCGGAAGGTGGGGGAGTCGGTGCGCTTGTCGCGCAGCGTGGTGAGTTTGTGCGCCACCAGCGGGTGGTCGACGACGTGGATCCGCATGGCAACGACACTAACCGAGCCCCGGAGCCCGGCTCCCGCCGGTGACGCCCTCCGTGCGCCTCCCCGCGCTCGACCGTCTGCCGCCGTTCTGGCATCAAACCGCCGTTTCGGGGGAAAGTGGGCAACAGCGCCCGGGCTCCCACCGGGCGATCCCTCGGCCCCGAGGAGTGATGTGACCATGGCCGACGCGACCGCGATGGAAACCTCCGCGGACCGCCGCCGCCGCCGTCGCGACCGCTTCCTGCGCGCGCTGAACGAGGCCCGGGCGGTGCGGAACCAGGTGCGTCCCCGGCAGGCCCGCGCGGCCCGGATGCGCCGCGCGATACACATGCGGACGTTCTCCTGGTGAGCCCTGGTGGGCTTCCGCCCAACCGCCGGAGACGGTTTCCGCGCGTTTCGATTCCGTCCGCGTGAGCCACATCTCTTTGGACTGGTGCACGACGCAGCGTGGAAGACCTCTCGCGAAGCGACGGTTTCTGCCACGATTCCGATTGGGGCGGGACACTGTCCCGCCCGCCCCCGGCACGCCTATGACCAGTGGGAGAGTCACGGTGTACTTCGCCGCATTGCTCGCGCGCACCGCAGAAGGGTGGGAAGCGAGCGACACAGAGCTCGATGACGTGGAAACCCTGACGGACTTGATCGAGCTGGCCCGTCTGGCCGCCAAGGACGACGACACGGTATTGGCCTTCATCGAGCACGAAGACGCGTGGTTCGGCGTCGTCCGCGTGGACGGCGAGGACGACCCGCACATCTACGTATCGGACGCGGCAGCGGCCGCCCGCACCTCGTACGGCTCGATGCTCACCGACGAGCTGCTCGGCCGGGACCCCGACGACGATCTGGACAGCCTGGTCGACCTGGACGGCACCGAGGACGGCGAACCGGACCGGGACGACGAGGACGCCGACGACGCCCCGGTCCCGATCGGCCCGCTCGGCGACGCCGACATCCTGGCCGACCTCGGCATGGACGAGAAGGAGCTGAAGGCCCTCGACGGGGACGCCCTCGAATCGATCGCCGAGATGCTGGGGTGCAGCATGGAGGGGTTGGAGGCGGTGCGCTGACCGCCGCCACACTGATGTCATGACCGATCCGCTGACCGGCCTCCTGCCCGGCCCCGACCCCGACCCCCTGCGCGACCCCTGGCGCGAACCGATGCGCCTGGCGCTGGAGGAGGCGGTACGGGCACCCGAGACGGGAGACGTGCCGGTCGGCGCCGTCGTGCTGGGCCCCGACGGCTCGGTACTCGGCCGCGGCCGCAACGAGCGCGAGGCCCACGGCGACCCCACGGCCCACGCCGAGGTCCTCGCCCTCCGAGCCGCCGCCCGCCACCTCGGCGGCTGGCGGCTGACCGGCTGCACCCTGGTGGTCACCCTCGAGCCGTGCACGATGTGCGCCGGCGCGATCGTCCTGTCCCGCCTGGACCGGCTGGTCTACGGGGCCGTGGACCAGAAGGCCGGCGCGGTCGGCTCCCTCTGGGACGTCGTCCGCGACCGCCGCCTCAACCACCGCCCCGAGGTCATCGGGGGCGTCCTGGCGGAGGCGTGCGCGGCCCCCCTGACCGCCTTCTTCCGCAAGCCCTGAGCCCTGCCTCGCGGGCCGGTCCCGGAACCGATTTCGGTTCCCGGCCCCCCGTCCGCTAGGCTCTGCCTCGGTAGCGTGTCCGAGCGGCCGAAGGAGCGCGCCTCGAAAGCGCGTGAGGGGGCAACTCCTCCGTGGGTTCAAATCCCACCGCTACCGCTCGAAGAACGTAGGGCCCGGCTCATCGCTGTTTCTTATACACATCT
>NZ_JAEEAP010000317.1 GCF_016103465.1 Streptomyces sabulosicollis | reverse complement strand
GCCCCCGCCCCCGGAGCCGCCCGGCGCACGCTCCAGCGCGTGCACCAAGTCATGTCCGGCCACCGCCACCTGGTCCGCGACCACGAACAGCCCCGCGTCCGGCATGATCCGCGGCGGGGTCCCCGGCTCCTCGATCCGCTGGGCGCGCACCGACAATTCCCTCGCCAGGGCCAGTCCTTCGGCCGCCGCGCCCGCGCGCAGCCGGGACTGCGGAAGGGCACGCAACCGGTCGGCGAGCCGGTCGACGGCGGCGAGCAGGGAGGTGACATCATCCACGCCCCGAGCGTATGCGCCACTGAGGGACTGTTGCCAACGGGCGAACACTCAGGCACGGTGAGCTGAAGGAAACCCGGGCCATGGACCCGGGGGCCGGCATGGAAGCGTCCGGAGGCGCCGATGTCCCAAATCTTCTCCGACGAGACTCACCGGAACCTACTCTCCCGCATCCCCCAGTGCACGGGCCGTGAAGTCGCCGACTGGCTGCGCACGGTCGACGAGGGCCCCGCTTTCTTCCGCTTCGAGGAGAAGGTCAGCTGGCTGCGGGGTGAGCACCAGCTCGCCTACGGCCACGCGAAGGCCATCATCCATGAACACGACTTGAGGCGTGCGGCACGCAAGCTGCTGTAGCCGCTGCCCGGAGGCAGAAGCGTGTATGACAGACCCACCGAACGGGGCGGCTTAAGCCGCACAGGAAGAAGGGCCCGCGGAGGTCATCGCCTCCGCGGGCCCTTCTACGCGCTGGCTGCTGTGCCGCGCGACCGGGGACGCTAGTCCCTGAAGATCGAGATCAGCCGGAGCAGCTCCAGGTAGATCCACACCAGCGAGAGCGTCAGCCCGAAGGCGGCCAGCCAGGACTCCTCGCGCGGAGCGCCGTACCGGACGCCGTCCTCGACCTGCTTGAAGTCCATCGCCAGGAACGCCGCGCCGAGCACGACGCCGACGAGGCCGAAGACGATGCCGAGGCCGCCGCTGCGGAAGCCGAGGCCGTCCCCGCCGCCGAAGGCGGCGAACAGCAGGTTGACCGCCATCAGGAGAATGAAGCCGATGGCGGCGGCGAGCACGAAGCGCTGGAATCGCGCGTTGACCCGGATCAGCCGGGTCTTGTACGCGACGAGCACACCGACGAACACGGCCATCGTGCCGAGCACGGCCTGCATCGGGATGCCGGACCAGCGCTCGTTGTACACCTGGCTGATGACGCCGAGGAAAAGGCCCTCGAACAGGGCGTAACCCATGATCAGCGCGGGCGAGGCCGTGCGCTTGAACGACTGGACGAGACCGAGCACCAGCGCCACGAGCGCGGCGCCGAAGCCCACGCCCACCGGAAGCTGCGCGATCCACGCGACCGCGGCCGCGACGATGACGGTGCCGAGGGTCATACCGGTGCGCATGACGACGTCGTCCATCGTCATCCGGCCGGTCTGCAGCGGGCCCGCCGGCGGCGCGCCGTACATCTGCTGCAGCTGCTCGGGGGTCAGATTCTGCTGGTCGCCCGCCGCATAGGGGTTCGTGGGCGCCTGTGTCTGCGCGTACGGGTTACCACCGGCGTACGGGTTGGCCTGACCGGCGGCGGGGCTCCCGGCCTGCGGCGCCGCGCCGAAACCGGCGTAGCCGCCGCTGCGGCTGAACCCCCGTCGCGAGAAGACCGGGTTGCTGCTCCTCATCTCACTCCTCCGTGGCCGCCGGGCGCGACCTTGACTCAAGAGTAATGGGTAAGCAAAGAAAGCACCCTAGTGCCCAAGGAGGATCTTTTCACGCAGGAAGAAGCCGCGCGAGGCCCCTGCGGGACCCCGCGCACGCACACGGGGCGACCATCCACACACGCTGAGTGCGCCCACCGGATGTGAAGGTGCCCGGAACCGGACTTGAACCGGTACGCCCGCGAGGGGCAGCGAGGTTTAAGCTCGCCGTGTCTGCATTCCACCATCCGGGCAGCGGTTCCCCCTGGGCCGTACGGTGCGCATACGGCCCTCCCCTGGAAGAGAGCAGCACGAGCCTATCCGGGGACATGCCCCCGCACAGTGAATCCGCGGACCGAGGTTGTCTTATTTTATTGGCAACTGAGGGTGCATCAGCATCGGGGCGGGGTACCCGAAGATGCCGACGCCCATTGGACCTGCCGATATGCCCTGAACCCCCATTAACTGGGGATTGACGCAATCTCGACGCCCCGGACGGGGCGTTCTCTCCTCCTCAAGGAGGACTCCGCCCCCGGCCCCTACATCGCGAGACCCCCACGAGAACCGGAGCACGGGCTGATCCCGTCCCCCTTCACAACCGGAACCATGGAGTGACGTCCCGCCCACTCCCGCAGAGCACGACAGGAGTCATTCACCGTGACCACCATGCCCCTCGGCGTCAAAACCACCGCCCACTCCGCCGCGGCGGCCGCCCGCGCCACGGACCTGAGCAAGGTCTACGGCGAGGGTGAGACCCAGGTCATCGCCCTGGACTCGGTCTCCGTCGAGTTCCGCCAGGCGGAGTTCACCGCGATCATGGGCCCCTCCGGCTCGGGCAAGTCCACACTGATGCACTGCATGGCGGGTCTCGACACCATCTCCAGCGGCTCGGCCCGGATCGGCGACGTCGAACTGACCACGCTCAAGGACAAGAAGCTCACCCAGCTGCGCCGCGACAAGATCGGCTTCATCTTCCAGGCGTTCAACCTGCTGCCGACGCTGAACGCGCTGGAGAACATCACCCTCCCCATGGACATCGCGGGCCGCAAGGCCGACCAGGCGTGGCTGGACCAGGTGGTGGCCACGGTCGGGCTGGCCGGGCGGCTCAAGCACCGCCCCAACCAGCTGTCGGGTGGTCAGCAGCAGCGCGTCGCGGTGGCCCGCGCCCTGGCCGGCCAGCCGGAGATCATCTTCGCCGACGAGCCGACCGGCAACCTGGACTCCCGCTCCGGCGCCGAGGTCCTGGGCTTCCTCCGCAACTCGGTGCGGGAGCTGGGCCAGACGATCGTGATGGTGACCCATGACCCGGTCGCCGCGTCCTACTCCGACCGGGTGGTCTTCCTCGCCGACGGGCGGATCGTGGACGAGCTGCGCAACCCCACCGCCGATTCGGTGCTGGACCGTATGAAGCGCTTCGACGCCAAGGGCCGCACGAGCTGACGCGGGGCGCGCGCCCGTCCGGATACGCCGCCTCGCACTCCCCCACTTCACCCCTCCAGGACTGACACCTCATGCTCCGTACAGCCCTGCGCAATGTGCTTGCGCACAAGGCCCGGTTGCTGATGACCGTGCTCGCCGTGATGCTCGGCGTGGCCTTCGTCGCCGGCACCCTGGTCTTCACCAACACCATCTCCGACGCCTACCAGAAGAGCTCCCAGAAGGGCTTCAAGGGCGTCGATGTCGCCATCACGCCCGACAAGAAGGACGACGACTCCGCCAACCCCGGTGACGCGCCCCGGCTGAGCCAGCGGCTGCTGGACCAGGCGGCCAAGTCGCCCGGCGCCGCCTCGGCCTACGGTGTGGTGCAGGGCTACTCCGCCCTCGCCGACAAGAAGGGCGACCTGCTCGGCGGCGGCTTCTCCAACCGCGCCGGCAACTACTACCCGGGCTCGGGCGGCAAGGACCCCCGGTACGACATGACCGAGGGCCGCGCTCCCCGGACCGCGGGCGAGATCGCGCTCGACTCCAGGACCGCCGAGCGCGGCCACTACAAGGCCGGGGACTCCATCCGGGTGTCCGTCGACGGCCCGGTGCGCACCGAGAAGGTCGTCGGCGTCTTCACCACCGACGACGGCAACGTCGCGGCGGGCGGCACCCTCGCGCTGTACGACACGGCCACCGCCCAGAAGCTGTTCGGCAAGCCCGGTCAGTTCGACGAGATCGACGTGAAGGCCCGCGCGGGCACCTCCCAGGCGACGCTGAAGTCCGCGATCGACAAGGTCCTGCCCGAGCAGGCCAAGGCCACCACCGGCAAGAAGCTCGCCAAGGACCAGGCCGAGGCGATCGAGCAGGGCATGAGCAGCATGCAGACGATGATGCTGGTGTTCGCCGGGATCGCGCTCTTCGTCGGCATCTTCATCATCGTCAACACCTTCTCCATGCTGGTCGCCCAGCGCACCAGGGAGCTCGCCCTGATGCGCGCGGTGGGTGCGACCCGCCGCCAGGTGACCCGCTCGGTGCTGATCGAGGCCACCGTCGTGGGCGCCGTCGCGGCCGTGGTGGGCCTCGCCGCCGGTATCGGCATCGGCGCCGTGCTGCGCTCGGTGCTCAACTCCACCGGGGCCAACGTCCCGGACGGCCCGCTGATCGTCGCGCCGACCACCGTACTGGTCTCGGTGCTCGTGGGCGTCGTGGTGACCGTGCTCTCCGCCTGGCTGCCCGGCCGCCGCGCCGCCAAGATCCCGCCGGTCGCCGCGATGAACAGCGTGCACGCCACGCCGACCACCCGCGGTCTGGTGGTGCGCAACACCATCGGCACGATCCTCGCCGCGGCCGGTATCGCCCTGGTGGTCGCCGGTGCGGGCATGGGCGGTGACGGCAAGGGCCCGATGGCCTTCGGCGCCGCCGTCCTGGTGATCGGCATCTTCGTGCTCACCCCGCTGCTGTCCCGGCCGCTGATCGCGGCCGCCGGCCCGGTGCTGCGGATCTTCGGGATGCCCGGCAAGCTGGCCCGGCAGAACGCGGTGCGCAACCCGCGCCGTACCGCCGCCACCGCCTCCGCCCTGATGGTCGGCCTCACCCTGATCACCGGTATGACGGTGATCGCGGGCAGCATCCAGCAGGGGATCAACAAGATGGCCGCCGACGGGCTGAAGTCCGACTACGTGGTCAGCATGGGCGGGGACAGCTCGCGCCCGCTGTCGCCCGAGGTCTCCAAGAGCCTGGCGAAGCTGCCCGAGGTCACCGCGATCAGCCCGCTGCGCTCCTCCCCGGCCCGGGTCGCGGGCGACAACGACACCCTGACCGGCGTCGACCCCAAGGCGATCAAGGACCTGGTGAACGTGGACTTCACCGAGGGCTCGTTCGCCGCGCTCGGGGGCACCAAGGTGCTCATCGACGACAAGATCGCCGACGAGCACCACTGGAAGGTCGGCTCGGCCGTCCCGGTGACCTTCGAGGACGGCCGCAGCGGCAAGCTGACCGTGGGCGGTGTCTACGAGGGCAACCAGATGATCCGCGGCGTCATGCTCGACAGCGCCACGGTCACCCCGCACATGTCCACGGTCGCCGACTTCCAGGTGATGCTGAAGACCAAGGGCGGCGCCACGGAGAGCAACAAGGACCTGCTGAAGAAGACGCTCGGCGAGAACCCGGCGATAAAGATCCAGAACAAGCAGGACCTCTCCGACGAGATCGCCAAGATCTTCACCCTGATGCTGAACATGCTCTACGGACTGCTCGCCATGGCCGTGATCGTCGCGGTGCTCGGGGTCATCAACACCCTGGCGATGTCGGTCTTCGAGCGGTCCAAGGAGATCGGCATGCTGCGGGCGATCGGCCTGGACCGGCGCGGCATCAAGCGGATGGTGCGGCTGGAGTCGCTGGTCATCTCGCTCTTCGGCGGGGTGCTCGGCCTCGGCCTCGGTGTCTTCTTCGGCTGGGCGGCCGGTGAGCTGGTCGCCGTCGAGCTGCCGACCTACGAACTGGTGCTGCCGTGGGGCCGGATGGGTCTGTTCCTGCTGATGGCCGCCTTCGTGGGCGTCATCGCGGCACTGTGGCCGGCCCGGCGGGCCTCCAAGCTCAACATGCTGGCCGCCATCAAGGCCGAGTAGCCGACCGGCCGCCGACCGGCCGGCTGGCGGCGGACCGGACCCGGGACGTCCCCGTCCGCCCCCGAGAGGGGCGGGCGGGGACGTCGGCGTTCCAGCCGTTCCCGGCCGTCGTCAGCCGCGCCAGTCCCGGGTGCGCAGCGGAAGCCCCGAGGCCCCGTCCTCCGGGGTGCGGACGGCGAGGATCTGGTTGACCCCGATCCGGTTGCGCTCGAAGGAGAGGGCGGAGGCCGCCATGTAGAGCCGCCAGACCCGGGCCCGGCCCGGGGAGGTCAGCCGCACGGACTGGGTCCAGGACCGCTCCAGGTTGGCGACCCAGCGGCGCAGCGTGAGCGCGTAGTGCTCGCGGATGGCCTCCACGTCGCGCACCTCGAAGCCCGCCTCCTCCAGCTGGGTGACGGTCCGGCCGACCGGGGCGAGCTCACCGTCGGGGAAGACGTAGCGGTCGATGAACTCGTCCACGTGGTACGCCTCTTCGTCCGGCTGGGGGCGCCGGGCGATCTGGTGGTTGAGCAGCCGCCCGCCGGGCCGCAGCAGCCGGTGCAGGATGGCGGTGTACTCGGCGTAGCGCACGGCGCCCACGTGCTCGGCCATGCCGATCGAGGAGATGGCGTCGTAGGGCCCGTCCGGCACCTCGCGGTAGTCCTGGACCCGGATCTCCACCTGGTCGGTGAGCCCGGCGTCCGCGACGCGCTTACGGGCGTACGCCGCCTGCTCCTCGGAGAGCGTGACGCCGACCGCGCGCACCCCGTACTCGCGCGCCGCGTGCAGCGCCATCGAGCCCCAGCCGCACCCCACGTCCAGCAGCCGCTGGCCGGGCTTCAGGGCGAGCTTGCGGCAGACCAGGTCCAGCTTGGCGCGCTGGGCCTCCTCCAGCGTGGCGTCCGGTCCGTCCCAGTAGGCGCAGGAGTAGACCATGGAGGGGCCGAGCACCAGCTCGTAGAAGTCGTTGCCGACGTCGTAGTGGTGGCTGATGGCCTTCTTGTCGCGGCGCAGGGAGTGCAGCGGGCCGAAGGTGGTCCTGGCCTCCTCGCGCGGCGGGGGCGGCGGCAGCCCCGGCCCGGCGAGCGCGATCATCTCCCGGGCCGCGGCGCGCAGCGCGGGGTCGCGCACCGCCTGGAGGCCGGTGAGCAGCCGGGACCGCGGCGCGGTGGCGGGGCCCCGCTCCCACAGCAGCCCGGACAGCCGGTCCAGGGCGTCGTACAGATCGCCCTCGACGTCGAGGTCCCCGGCGACCCAGGCGCGGGCCAGGCCCAGCTCGCCCGGTCGCCACAGGACCCTGCGCAGCGCCCGGCGGCGCCGGATGACCAGGGTCGGGGCGCCGGGCGGACCGGTCTCGCTGTGGTCCCAGGCGCGGACGCGGATCGGGAGGGGGGCTCCCAGCACCTCCTCGGCCAGGGTGGCGATCCGCCCAGCGGCGTCGGACATTACGCACCTCCGTGATGGCGAGTCAGGAAGATTCACTCACCACGTAAACACCATGGAACCCGCCGTACAGTCCCGCCGACACGTCTGGAATCGGCAAAACAGCTTCAAAAGCGGGCCATCGGAGGGCACCGGAGGGCAGACGTAAGGGCGTCCGCCCCACGGATGGCGGACGCCCTCGGCGTCGGGTTGTGCGGGTCAGGACCGTCGGGTCAGGACGCCTTGGCCTTCTCGGCCGGGGCCGACGGCTTGGCCGCGGCGGCGGCGCTGACCGGGGAGGCGGCCTCGTAGAACTCCTCGCGGGGGTTCTCGATGGCGCCGAGCGAGACGACCTCGCGCTTGAGGAACATCCCCAGCGTCCAGTCGGCGAGCACCCGGATCTTGCGGTTGAAGGTCGGCATGGCCATGCCGTGGTAGCCACGGTGCATGTACCAGGCCAGGCGGCCCTTCAGCTTGATCTTCATCTTGCCGAAGACGATCATCGCGACGCCCTTGTGGAGGCCCAGGCCCGCGACGGCGCCCTTGTTGGCGTGCTTGTAGTCCTTCTGCGGGAAGCCCCGCATACCGGAGATCACATTGTCGCCGAGGACCTTGGCCTGGCGCAGCGCGTGCTGGGCGTTCGGCGGGCACCAGGCGCCCTCGCCGGTGGCGAGGTCCGGGACCTGGGCGTTGTCACCGGCGGCCCAGATGTAGTCGGTGCCCTGGACCTGGAGGGTCGGGGCGGTGTCCACGTGGCCGCGCGGGCCGAGCGGGAGGCCGAACCGGGCCAGCGCCGGGTTGGGCTTGACACCGGCGGTCCACACGATGGTGTTGGAGTCGACCTCGAGGCCGTTCTTGAGGACGACATGGCCGTCGACGCAGGAGTTCATCGAGGTCTCGAGGTAGACCTCGACACCGCGCTTCTGCAGGTGCTCAAGACCCCACTTGCCCAGCTTCGGGCCGACCTCGGGGAGGATCTTGTCGGCGGCGTCGACGAGGACGAAGCGCATGTCCTCGCGCTTCACGTTCGGGTAGTACTTGGCCGCGTCACGGGCCATGTCCTCGACCTCGCCGATGGTCTCCGCGCCGGCGAAGCCACCGCCGACGAAGACGAAGGTGAGCGCCTTGCGGCGGATCTCCTCATCCGTGGTGGAGTCGGCCTTGTCGAGCTGCTCGAGGACGTGGTTGCGCAGGCCGATGGCCTCCTCTATGCCCTTCATGCCGATGCCGTTCTCCGCGAGACCGGGGATCGGGAAGGTGCGGGAGACCGCGCCGAGGGCGACGACCAGGTAGTCGAAGGGCAGCTCGTACGTCTCGCCGACGAGCGGCTGGATGACGGCTACCTTGCGGTCCTGGTCGATGGTCGACACTCGGCCGGTGAGGACCTCCGCCTTGGGGAGCACGCGCCGCAGCGGGACCACGACGTGGCGCGGGGAGATGCTGCCGGCCGCAGCTTCGGGGAGGAAGGGCTGGTACGTCATGTACGAGCGGGGGTCGACGACCGTGACGGTCGCCTCGCCGTACCGCATCTTCTTCAGGATGCGGCGCGCCGCGTACAGGCCAACGTACCCACCGCCTACAACGAGGATCCTGGGACGCTCCGTGGTGCTCATGTTTCGAGTATCCAGCACCCCATGGGGGGCACCTCGTGAGCCCCTTCACAAGCATGGTGGAGGCATCTGCTACACTCCGCCGCCCCCGTGACGGATGCCATACCGGCGGAGGGGAACCAGTGGCCGGATCGGCACGTTCCCACCCCTGATGAGCAGGGCTTGTCATTGAACGCGGGAGTAGACCACGGCGCCCGCACGGGGGTGTGGAACCGCACCCCGCCACGTCACGATCCGGTCAGTCGCGGGGTCCGGCCGCGGAAACCGCCTTGGAGCGCCGCATCGGGCGGCCACCAGGCGTCTTTTTCATGTGAAGAGTTTCACGAACTTTCTCGGAGGCGGCTCGCGGAGGGCCCCCACCGGGCCTTCCGCGGCCGCTCATACGTTATCCCGCCCGCTCAGGCGATGCTCCAGGCGATCCCGTCGAGGATGTCATGTTCGCTCACCACGACCTCCTCGGCGCCGGTCCGTTCCATGATCGAAAGCAGGATGAGCGCCCCCGCGCCGATCACGTCGACCCGCCCCGGATGCATCACCGGGATCTCCGCCCGCTCGGCGTGGGTGGAGCCGAGCAGCTTCCCGGTGATCTCGCGGACCTGGTCGACGGTGATCCGGGAGTGGTGGATCGCGGAGGAGTCGTACTCCGCCAGGCCCAGCGCGATCCCGGCCACGGTGGTGACCGAACCGGCCAGCCCGACCAGCGCGTGGCCGTCGGCGGGACGGCAGGCGCGGGTGAGCGGCACGGTGCGCTCGGCGAGCTCCAGCGCCTGCTCCACATCGGCCTTGACGGCCGCGATCTGATCCTCCGTCGGGGGGTCGGTGATCCGGCCGTCCACCACCAGATGGCGCTCGGTCAGCCGGACGCAGCCGATGTCCACGCTGCGGGCCGCCCGCACCGCCTCGCCGCCCTCGACGAACTCCGTCGAACCGCCGCCGATGTCCACCACCAGGTACGGCCCGGCCACGTGGGGATGGCCGGCGAGCTCCTTGGTGGCCCCGGTGAAGGAGAACTCCGCCTCCTGGTCCCCGGTGATCACCTCGGGCTCGACGCCCAGGATCTCCACGACCCCGCGCACGAACTCCCCCCGGTTCTCGGCGTCGCGGGAGGCCGAGGTGGCCACGAAGCGGACGCGCTCGGCGCCCAGCTCACGGATGACCTCCGCGTACTCGCGGCAGGCGGCGAAGGTGCGCTCCAGCGCCTCGGGGGCGAGCCGGCCCGTGCGGTCCACGCCCTGGCCCAGCCGGACGATCCGCATCCGGCGGTCGAGCTCGCTCAGCTCCCCGGTGGCCGGATCGGCGTCGGCCACCAGGAGCCGGATCGAGTTGGTGCCGCAGTCCACGGCGGCGACGCGGGTCATGCGTCCTCCTCCCGGCCGGTGTCCTCGGTCCCGCGGGGGCTCACACACGGGCCCTTGCGCCACCACTCCGGCAGCATCGCCAGCGCCTCGTCCCCGAGCGGATTGACCCCGGGTCCGGCCGCGAGGGAGTGGGCCACCAGCACGTGCAGGCACTTCACCCGGTCCGGCATCCCGCCCGCGCTGGGGAAGCCCCGGAGCACCTCGATGGCGTCGCGGCGCGCGATGTAGTCCTCGTGGGCGGCGCGGTAGGCGGCGGCCAGCTCGGGGTCGGTGCCCAGCCGGGCCGTCATCTCCTTCATCACGCCCTCGGCCTCCAGCGTGCCGATCGCGGACGCGGCGCGCGGACAGGTCAGGTAGTAGAGGGTGGGGAAGGGCGTACCGTCCTCGAGCCGCGGCGCGGTCTCCACGACGTCCGGGTTGCCGCAGGGGCAGCGGTGCTGAACCGCACGCAGACCCCGGGGCACGCGGTTCAGCTGCTCCCGTACGGCGTGGAGGTCCGCGTCGGTGGGCGGGGTGGGCTCCGTCTGGGG
>NZ_JAEEAP010000316.1 GCF_016103465.1 Streptomyces sabulosicollis | reverse complement strand
GCGGGGAGGGGAGCAGCCCGCCGCAGGCGTCACGGGCCGTCGGGCACCGGCTGAGAGGCCGATGGCCTGGTGGCGATGATGACCGTGGCGTCCAGCTCGTCGCATTCGGCCAGCCGGGGCTCCAGGCCCCCGTTGGCCACGATGGTCATCGCCGAGGGCGCCTGCCGTCCGCTCGTCTCGAAGCGCAGTGAGCCGCCCGGGGCCAGCCATCCGCCCGCCTCGGCGGTGACCCGGCGCAGGACGTCCAGCCCGTCCGCGCCGCCGTCCAGTGCCACCCGGGCCTCGTGTACCCGGGCCTCCGGCGGCAGCAGCCCGACCTCCTCGGTGGGCACGTACGGGACGTTGGCCAGCAGGATGTCCACGCGGCCGCGCAGCGCGGCGGGCAGCGGTCCGTAGAGATCGCCCTCGTACACCGTGCCGCCCGCCGCCGCGAGGTTGCGCCGTGCGCAGCGCACCGCGACCGGGTCGATATCGGCCGCGTACAGCTCCACCTCGCCCAGGGCCGCCGCGAGCGCCGCGCCCAGCGCGCCCGAGCCGCAGCACAGATCGACCACGACGGCCCCGGACCGGGCCAGCGGCACGGCCCGCTCGATCAGGAACTCGGTGCGCCGGCGCGGCACGAAGACCCCGGCGTCGATGGATATCCGGAGCCCCCGGAAGTCCGCCCAGCCGAGCACGTGTTCCAGGGGCAGCCCGGCGGCGCGCCGGTCCACCATGGCGTCGATGCCGGCCGGAACGCGGCCCGCGGAAAGGATCAGCCGCGCCTCGTCCTCGGCGAACACGCACCCGGCGGCGCGGAGCCTGGTGACGACGGCGGAAAAGGTGACAGGTGAAGGTGAAGGGGAAGGTGAAGCCGACATGGGAGCCTGGCAAGCCTTTCGGGAGGTCTCAGGGCGCTCCCGGCGGTCGGCTATGCCGCGTACGTCGCGGCGACCGCGCGGCCGTCAAGGGCGAGCACCCGGCCTGAACTGGCGTTGATGGGTCTCACCTCCTCGGTGCGTACGGGTGGGGACACAGTACCCGATGCCCCGGCGCCGTGGCGGTCACGATCGGCCCGAGGCACGGAAGGTGCGCCGGTACACCGACGGGGCGTCCCCGCCTCCGCCGCCAGGTGCCGCCGCAGCGAGGCCGCGGTGGCGAAACCGGCTGACTCAGCCCGTGAGCGCCTCGTACCGCACCCCCGTCAGCCGCTCGGACGCGGCCCACAGCCCCCGGCCCGCCGTGTCGCTGAGCGTCCACTTCGCGCGGGCCGAACGGACGGGGGAGCCGCGCCACAGCCCCTGGAGCGGCGGGCCGAAGAAGTCGTCCTGGCGGACGTCCGGGCCGGTCGCCGCGTACAG
This sequence comes from Streptomyces sabulosicollis, assembly GCF_016103465.1. Lineage (GTDB taxonomy): Bacteria > Actinomycetota > Actinomycetes > Streptomycetales > Streptomycetaceae > Streptomyces > Streptomyces sabulosicollis. Next base: position 9,320 of record NZ_JAEEAP010000316.1, on the reverse strand, counting down.
CACGGGGAGCGTGCCCTGCTCCGGGCTCTGGGCGAAGTAGCGGTTGCCGATCTCCATGAAGCGCTCCTTCGCCCGGTGGCCCTCCATCTTCGGCGCGGCGGACATCAGGTTGGTCGCGGCGTAGCCCGGGTGCGCGGCGGCCGCCACCAGACGGGCGCCCGCCGCGCGCAGCCGGTGGGCGAGCTCGTGGGTGAAGAGGAGATTGGCGGACTTGGAGCGGGCGTAGGCGACCCAACGCCGGTACCCCCGCTCCATGTTCAGGTCGCGCGGGTCGACCGTCCCCAGCATGTGCATAAAGCTGGAGACGGTGACCACCCGCGCCCCCGGGCCCGCCTCCAGCAGCTTCGGCAGCAGCAGTCCGGTCAGCGCGAAGTGCCCCAGGTGGTTGACGCCGAACTGCGTCTCGAAGCCATCGGCGGTCCTGCGGTGCGGAAGGGCCATCACGCCCGCGTTGTTGATCAGCAGATCGAGTCGGTCGCCCTTGTGCTCGGCCGCGAAGGCCCGTACGGACGTCAGGTCCGCGAGGTCCAGCGGGGCGACCTCCACCCGGGCGCCCGGCGCCTGCGCCCGGATCCGCTCCGCGGCCTCGGCCCCGCGCGCCTCGCTGCGGCACGCGAGCACCACCCGCGCGCCGCGCCGTGCCAACTCCCGGGCGGTGACGAAGCCGAGCCCGCTGTTGGCGCCGGTCACGACGGCGGTACGGCCGGCCTGATCGGGGATGTCGCTCGCGGTCCAGCCCTTCATCACGCGCTCCTTCGCGGTCTGTCGCGTCTGTCGCGGCCTGCGCTACGCGCCGGTAGCCCCGGCGTCGGGCGACAGCCTAAGGGCGGGGCGCCGAAGGTGCGAGGCGTGCGGGAAGCGGATCGACTCAACGTCACAGCGCAGGTCCCGCCGCTGGCGCGGCTCTGCCACAGGATCAGCTGCCGAACACCGCGACCTCCCCGTCGGCCGTCAGGCTGTCCGTGCCACCAAGGACCGCGAGCGTGGGGCGCCGCTCTTCGAGCCGTCCGCCTGGCAGGCGTTCGTGAACGCCGCCCGAGACGGCGAGTTCGGCGACTGGACGAGCCCGGGGCTGCTCGGCTCGGTCGGGTGCGGCGCCGTCTCGCGCCTTCGGCGCAATTGAGCAGCGGGGCAGGAGGGCGGGGGCGCGGTGCCATCGCCGTCCACCGGCCGCTGGTGGCCAGGCGGGTGGCGGCCTCCGTGCTCGGCGGCCGGGGTTCCGCCGGGCTGCGGGCGGTGGGGCAGGATCCCGGTCAGTGCGATGCCGGGCCACGTCCAGAGGTGTTTCGGTGGCCCAACGCCGCACTCGATCCCGTCCCTTCGGGTACCCCTCTCCAAAACACTTGATCTGGCGCAACTAATTCATCAAGCGATTTCCAGGCCCCTGTCGTTCTCGCCCGCCATCTCATCCCCGAGGAGGCGTCCGGCGGATCGTGACGCCTGCGGAGGGCTGCCCCCTCCCCACCCCTTCCCGCGCCGGAGGGCCGCTGTCGGACGCATGAGCGATGATCTCCCCCATGGCGTATGCGACGGGGGAGGTCCGATGACGACCGGTGCCTGGACGGCGGTGGATGACCAGCGCGTGGTGCCCGCGCTGGGCGGGCTCATCGAGGGCACGGGGATGTGGCGGACCGGGACGCTGGCCTGCATGGAGCGGACCGGCCGGTTCCTGACCGGGGCGTGGGACCCGCCCGGCCCCGAGGGGGAGGACGGGCCCGGGATCGCCGGGGAAGGGTCCTGGGTGCGGTTCATCGGGCGGATCGGGGGCGTGGCCCTCCGGGCCGCCGTCGCGTCCACGCGCCCCGAGCGGCGGGAGCGGCTGCTGGCGCTGCTGGAGATGTGGGCGGAGACCCCGTTCGCCGATCCGGCCGCCCGGCTGCGCACCGGGATCGTGGTCACCGAGCGGCTCGCGGTGCGCGACGGGCGCGGGGCGGCCGTCAGCGTCGGGTGGAGCCGCGAGGGGCGGCGCCGGTTCGTCGAGTTGCGGACGGGGGACGCGGAGCCGCCGGGCCTGGGGAAGATCGAGGAGGCGCGGGACGTGCCGCGCGGCTGGGGGAGCCCGGAGCAGCTGCGGCGGCTGGTGGCGCTGGTCCGCGAGCGGGGCCCGGCCCCGTGGGACCGGGAGGCCGTGGCCCTGCTGCGGGAGCGCACGGGCATGGGGCGCCCCGCCGCGTCCCTCGCGCTCGCCGGGCTCCTGGAGCGGATGTACGTGCCGTTCCTGGACGCCGACGAGCGGGCGACGCTGCGGCTGAAGGTGGCCGAGGCCGAGGACGGCGCGTCCGAACTGGCCCGGCTGACCGCGCTGGAGCGGCTGGAGCTGCTCGCGGACGTGCTGCCCGAGGACCCGGCCCGGCTGTGGGAGCCGGACGGGATGCGCGGGGTGGCGGAGCGGCTCGCCGAGGCGTGGCAGGCGCGGCGCGGCCAGCGGGCCGTGGTGCCCGAGCGCACCCTCAAGGCGGTCGTGGAGCTGGGGCTGCTCCGCCTCTCGGCGGCCGAGTTCTGCGCGGCGTTCACCGACCCCGCCGCCGAGCCCGGGCTCGGCGCACCCCTCGACACCTGGATCAAGAACAGCGAGCACGGCCCGCTGCTCACCGACGCCCGGTGGGACATCGTGCGGTTCGAGGACCGCCTGCACTCCCTGGTGCCGCACCTGGCCTGGGTCTACGCCGAGCTGCCCGCCGGTGATCCGGTCCGCGAGGGGCTGCCCGGCCTGGTGCGGCTGCTCCTCAAGCGCCTGGACCACCCGGGGCTGCTGCTGCGCGCCGGGCACCCCGCCGCCGGTTCGGGGCGCACGGTCGCCGAACTCCAGGAGCGGTTCGGGTTCCGGCCGTACGCGGGCCCCGAGCGGCTGGACGTGGCGAGCATCGACGACGGGCTCACCGTCATCACGGACGGCACGGTCGACCGCAGGGGCTACCGCTCCCCGCCCAGGGTGCACTTCCGCCCCGCGTTCTACGGCGACGACGAGCGCTCCCAGGCCCTGGCGGCCCTCACGTCCGGCTTCGGCCGGGAGGACCTCCCCCTGGTCGAGTGGCTGCGCGGCCCGGTCTGCGCGCGCATCGCCCAGCGGGTCGAGAGCGCCCCGCTGCCGGTCGGGGCGTACGAGTCGAACCCGGCGGCGTCCGCGCCCCACCTGGTGGCGCGGGTCGCCGACGCGCTCGGCCTCGACGAGGACGCGGCGGCGCTCCACCTCCAGCTGCTGGCCCTGCCCGCGCCGACCGACCGTAACGTCCGCACCTGGAACGGCTGGAAGACCGCCCGGCACCAGAAGGCGGCCGCCGCGCTGGTCGAGCGCGGCCTCGTCATCGAGGACAAGCGCCCCCGGGCCGGCCGCCAGGTCTTCCTGCCCGGCGAGTGGATCCACGCCAAGAAGCCGTACCAGCCCATGGAGGCGTGGAAGGCGGAGCTGATCGGGCTGCGCCGCTCCTTCAACCGGCGGCTGGAGAACCCGCTGCCGCTGCCCACCCGCACCCTGCCGGAACTGTTCGCGCACGCCTGGTCGCTGGTGGAGAAGGGCGAGGGGCCGGTCTGAACCGGCCCTCCGCCTCGTGGCCCTGAACCGGCCCCGGACCCCTTTGGACCGCGCTACTTCACCCGCACCTCGCACACCATCCGCCGCCGGTGGTCCACCGTGCGCTCGGGCCCGGACAGCGTCAGCGGCACGGTGTGCCGTACGTCGGAGTCGGCGCTGGAGGAGGCCAGCCGCAGCTCCAGGGCGCCCGGTTCCACCACCCTCGTGCCATCGGCGCCCAGCGGATACGAGGCGAGGTCGGCATGGAAGGTGAAGTGGACCTCGGCGGACTCGCCCGGCCGCAGCGGCACCCGCGCGTAGCCGATCAGCCGGGACACCGGCCGGGCGATACGGGCCACCGGATCGTGGAGGTAGAGCTGCACGACCTCCGTCCCGGCCCGGTCACCGGTGTTGCGCACGGTCAGCCGGACCGTGGTCTCCCCGTCGGTCGGCACATCGGTGGCGTCGGCCTCCGGGCGCTCCCAGGCGAACGAGGTGTAGGACAGCCCGTGGCCGAAGGGGAACAGCGGGGTCGGGTCGATCGAGCTGGCATCGCCCCGCAGCCCGAGCGGCGGCTGTGCGTACGTCCAGGGCTGGCCGCCGGACGCGTACGGAACGCTCACCGGAAGCCGGCCCGAGGGGTTGACGCGGCCGCCCAGCACGCCGGCGACCGCCGGGCCGCCCTCCTCACCGGGGAAGAACGCCTGCACGGCGGCGGCCAGCAGGCGCGACCAGCGGCCGAGGGCGTACGGCCGGCCGGTGAACAGCACCAGCACCACCGGGGTGCCGGTGGCCACCAGGGTGTCCAGCAGCGCACCCTGCTCACCGGGGAGTTCGAGGTCGGCGGCGTCGCAGCCCTCGCCCGAGGTGCCCCGGCCGAACAGCCCCGAGCGGTCGCCCAGCACCGCGACGCACACATCCGCGTCCGCCGCCGTCCTGGCCGCCTGCGCCAGTCGGCTCTCGGCGGTGAGCGCCGCCGCACCGGCCGAGGCGGCTCCCCCCGCGTCCCCGGTGGACGCGGCCGGGCCGGGCGCGGCACACCCCTCGGCATGGGTGATCCGCGCACCGGGCAGTTCGGCGCGCAGCGCGGCGAGGAGGGTCGGCACCTCGACGCCCAGGGGCAGTCCGGGATGCTCCACCCCGACGTGGCGGGGGAAGGTGTAGCAGCCGAGCATGGCGGCCGGGTCGTCGGCGAGCGGACCGACCACCGCGATCCGGGCGTCCGGAGCGAGCGGCAGCACATCGCCGTCGTCGGCGAGCAGCACCACCGACTCCTCGGCCAGCTCCCGCGCGACGGCCCGCATCTCCGGCGGATCGAGGTCGAGATCGACGGGTTCCGCGGGGTCCGCCCCCACCGTCCCCGACGGCATCGGCGACCAGTCCGGGTCCAGCAGCCCCAGCTCGCACTTCTGCCGCAGCACCCGCAGCGCCGCCCGGTCCACCAGCGCCTCGTCCACCTCCCCGGCCCGTACCGCGTCCCGCAGCGGGGTGCCGAAGCAGCGCACCGCGGGCAGCTCCACGTCCACCCCCGCCGCCAGGGCGAGCCCGGCCGCGCCGCCCCGGGTGTCGGCCACCCGGTGGGCGAGCTCCAGGAAGGACACCCCGAAGTAGTCGGCGACGACGGTGCCGGTGAAGCCCCAGGTGTCGCGGAGCAGTTCGGTCAGCAGCCACGGGTTGGCGGCCGAGGGCACACCGTCGATGTCGTTGTAGGAGTGCATGACCGACCGCGCGCCCCCGTCCCGCACCGCCAGCTCGAAGGGCGGCAGGACGACATCGGCGAGTTCCCGGGGCCCGATGGAGACGGGTGCGTGGTTGCGGCCGCCCCGGGAGGCGGCGTAGCCCGCGAAGTGCTTGAGGGTGGCGACGATCCCGGCGGACTCCAGGCCGCGGACGTACGCGGTGCCGATGGTCGCGACCAGGTAGGGGTCCTCGCCGATGGACTCCTCCGTACGGCCCCAGCGGGTGTCCCGCACCACGTCCAGCACCGGGGCCAGCCCCTGGTGGATGCCGGCCGACCGCAGCGAACCGCCGATCAGCCCGGCCGCCCGCCCCACCAGCGCCGGGTCGAACGACGCGCCCCAGGCGAGCGGGGTGGGGAAGACGGTGGCGCGCCAGGCGAAGAAGCCGGTCAGACACTCCTCATGGGCCAGCGCCGGGATCCCGAAGCGGTTCCCGGCGGCGATCCGGGCCTGGAGGCCGGCCAGCGCGGCGGCACCCTCGGCCGGTTCGACGGGGGAGGTGCCGAAGGGGCGGGTCAGCTGGCCGATGCCGTGGGGGAGGAGGCCGTCGAGGTCCACGGCCTCGGACACCTCGTGCTGGAGCGGCGCGACGTCCTCGCCCTCCTCGGCCTCGGATCCCGGCCATACGCCCACCAGTTGGGCGAGCTTCTCCTCCAGCGTCATGGAGGAGAGCAGGGCCGCCGCGCGGTCCTCGGCGGAGAGGGAGGTGTCCTGCCAGGGCTGAGGCATGAAGCTCCTTGTCGAGGTGGGAGAACGGCTTGCGTGGAGCGCGTGGGCGGCCTATTTGCCGCCCACGCCCATCAGTCCACTGATCAGCTGACGGCGGGCGAAGAGATAGACCAGGAAGATCGGGACGATGGAGAGCACCACGGCGGTGAGCAGCGCCGGGGTGTCCACCCGGAACTCGCCCACGTAGTCGTACAGCCCCAGGGTCAGCACCCGGTTGCTCTTGGACTGGGTGAGCAGCAGCGGGAAGAGGAAGCCGTTCCAGGCGTGCAGGGCCGACATCACCCCGACCGTGGAGATCCCGGACCGCGACAGCGGCACCACGAGCTGGAGCAGCACCCGGGTCGGGCTCGCCCCGTCCAGCGCCATCGACTCGTACAGCTCCTCGTCGATGTCGCGCATCGTGCCGACCAGGATCAGCACGCTGACCGGCAGGGAGAACGCGGCCGTCGGCAGGATCACCGCGAGCAGGGTGTCGTAGAGATGGAGCTTGGTGATGACCAGGTAGACCGGGATCACCACCGCCTGGGAGGGGATCGCCAGACCCAGCAGGAAGATCTGGAAGATCCGGCGGGAGGCGCGGCCGCGGGCGCGGACGACGGTGTAGCCGACGGCCACCGACAGGGTGATCACGATCGCCGCGCACACGGCCGTGACCAGCGCGGTGTTGAGGAGGTAGGAGAGGAAGTCGGAACGCAGCACCCGCCGGTAGTTGGCGAGCGTGGGATGGTCGGGCAGGGCCAGCGGACCGTCGTCGATATAGCCGTCGCGGGTCTGGAAGGTGGCGGCCACCAGGACGTACAGCGGCAGTCCGACGATGCCGAGCCAGATCAGCGAGCCCAGCCCGGCCGGGTAGTTCCAGCGGGGCAGACCCCGGCGGCGGAGGCGGGGGCGAGGGGCCGCCGGGGTCTTGTTCGGCGTACGGACGCCGTTCAGGGGGCGGTTCGGGTGGTCGTGCAGGACGTCGGTCACATCCCCTCCCGGGTGCTGCGCATCGCGGCGAAGCCGGTGAGCCGCACCAGCAGCAGCGAGACGGTGGTGGCGACGACGACGAGGATGGTGGCGACCGCGCTGGCGTAGCCGAGGTCGAACGCCTGGAAGCCGTTCTTGTACATCAGATACGGCACGATCGTGGTGTCCGTGCCCGGTCCGCCCTTGGTGAGGATCAGGACGGTGTCGAAGAAGGTCAGCGCGCCCACCACCATGATCACCGAGGAGGTGACGATGGTGTTGCGCAGCTGGGGCAGGGTGATCGAGAAGAACTGCCGCACGGTCCCGGCGCCGTCGATCGCCGCCGCGTCGTAGAGCGAGCGCGGGATGGCGCGGGCGCCGCCCTGGTAGATCAGCGTGTGCAGCGGAATGAACTGCCAGGCGGTGACGAAGAGGACCGCCCCGAAGGCGCCCTTGGAGCTGCCGAGCAGATCGCCGTCCGCGAAGCCCAGGGCGGGCCCGATGTCGGCGATCAGACCGAAGTTGGGGTCCAGCAGCGACTTCCAGACCAGCGCGAGCGCCACCGAGGAGCCCAGCAGCGGCAGGAAGAAGATCGCCGACAGCACGGCCCGGTTGCGCTGCCGCCCGGCCGCCCACACCCCCAGCAGCAGCGCGAGCGGGGTCTGGAACACCCAGGTCAGCACGGTGAGCACCAGGCTGAGCCAGATGGCCTGATGGGTCTCCGGGTCGTCCCACAGCCGGGACCAGTTGCTCATCCCGGTCCAGCTCGGGGTGCCGATGCCGTCCCAGTCGGTGAAGGCGAGGGCGCCGACCAGGACCATCGGCGCCACCGCGAAGAAGACGAAGAACAGCGCGCCGGGAAGGGCCCAGACGACGCCGGGCCGGCCGACCCCGGCCCGGCCGACGCTTTGGCGTGGCTCGCGCGCCGGGCGCCGCTCGCGGGTCGCCGATGCCCTGAAGGCCATCACATGCCCTTCAGGGCGTCGACGAACCCGGCCGGGCTGAGCTGCCCGTTGAACAGCTTCTGCACGGCGGTGTGCAGCGGCGGAGTGTACTTGGCGGGCAGCGCTTGATCCCAGGAGAGCGTGAAGTCGGGGGCCTGCTTGACCATGTCGTACTGGAACCGCGCGTAGTCGGGGTTCTCGTGCTCGCCGAGCAGGGAGGTGGCGTCGGAGGTGGTGGGGACGTCCCCGTTGGCGATGAGGTCCTTGGAGTAGTCCTGCTCCGCCGCGAACTTCACGAACTCGAGCGCGGCCGTCCGCTGGTCGCCCTTCACCTTGGCGTTGACCGACCAGTAGTTGGTCGGGTTGCCGACGACGCTCTTGGGGTCACCGCTGCCGCCGGGGACCGCCGGGAAGGTGGTCCAGCCCAGCCCCGACTTGGCGAACGCGGGCTGGTTGGCCTTCTGGTTGGCGTACTCCCAGCTGCCCATCAGGTGCATGGCCGCCTTGCCCTTGGCGAAGAGCGTGGAGGCCCCGTCGGCGGTGTAGTTGACCGACTTGTAGTTCTTGCCGAACGCGCCCCGGCCGACCAGGTCCCTGACGGTCTGCGCGGCCTTGAGCACCGCCGGGTCGTCCCACGCAGCCATGCCCTGACCCTGGATCTTCTGGAACACCCCGGCCCCGCCGTAGCGGTCCACCAGGTACTCCACCCACATCAGCTCGGTCCAGGCGTCGGTGCCGGCCAGCGCGAACGGGGTGACGCCCTTGTCCTTGAACGTGTCGATGAGCTTCAGCAGATCGTCCCAGGACTTCGGGGGCCGGGCCCCGGCGTCCGCGAAGACGTCCTTGTTGTAGAAGAGGATCACCGGCTGCATCCCGCGCATGGGGATCCCGTAGTGCTTCCCGTCGACCGCGCCCGCGTCCAGGATCGTGGGGATGAACGCCTTCTTCAGCTCCGGGTCCTTGGCCATCGCCGGGTCGAGGTCGAGCAGCATGTCCTTCTTGACGAAGTCGCTGATGCTGCCGCCGCCCCAGTTGAAGAAGACGTCCGGGGCGTTGGGCGTGCCCATGGAGGTGCGCATCTTGTCCGAGTAGCCCTCACCGGGCACCTGGGTGAGCTTCACCTTGATGTCGGAGGTCTTGTTGAACCGCTCGACGACCTCCCGCTGCACCTTGGTCGAGGCGTCCTGGTAGACCCAGACGTCGAGGGAGTCGTCGTCCGACCCCCCGGGCCCGCCGCTGCCGCAGCCGGCGAGTGCCGTTCCGACCAGCAGCACGGCCGCCGCCAGGGTGGACGCACGAAGGGTGGACCTTGACCGAGGTATGCGCATCGTGTGCCTTCCGGAAGTAGCCCGATAATTCTCGGAAGCGGTTGCGTGGAAGGTATGGGGGTGCTGATGCGGTGTCAAGGGGTGCGGCAGCGACTGGCCTTCGTTCCCCACCCCGCCCCTC
>NZ_JAEEAP010000315.1 GCF_016103465.1 Streptomyces sabulosicollis | reverse complement strand
GGCGGGGCCCGTGCCCGGGCCGGGAATAAAGCGGAGCCTTTCTCCGGTTGAATGTCCCCGGTAGACGTAGAGGCGTGGCGGCGCGGAGCCGCGGACGCACACCACATACGCGCACCGCAGTGCGACCAGGGAGGCGGGCCACCGTGGCCGATGAGCAGGACCGGCGAGACGACCAGCGCGACCCCATCCGGGCCCGGCCCCTCGGCAGCGCACCGGTGCCCCTGTCGGTGCTGGACCTCGCGACCGTCGGCAGCGGGGTGACGGCCGCCGAGGCGCTGCGGACCACCACCGAGCTCGCCCGGCTCGCCGAGCGCCGGGGCTTCCAGCGGTTCTGGGTCGCCGAGCACCACTCCATGCCCGGGGTCGCCAGCTCCTCCCCGGCGGTGATCCTGGCCCATCTCGCCGCGCACACCGAGCGGATCCGGCTGGGCTCCGGCGGGGTGATGCTCCCCAACCACGCCCCGCTGGTCATCGCCGAGCAGTTCGGCACCCTGGAGGCGCTCGCCCCCGGCCGGGTGGACCTCGGTCTCGGCCGTGCCCCCGGCACCGACGGCGCCACGGCCGCCGCGCTGCGCCGCACCGACCGGCTGCGCGAGGGCGCCGACGACTTCCCCCAGCAGCTCGCCGAGCTGACCCGCTTCCTCGACGACGACTTCCCCGACGGCCACCGCTACGCCCGTATCCACGCGGTGCCGGGGCCGGTGCAGGGCACCGTGCCCGGCGGGGTCCAGTCCGCCGACCGGCCCTCGATCTGGCTGCTGGGCTCCAGCGGGTTCAGCGCCCGGCTCGCCGGGATGCTCGGCCTGCCGTTCTCCTTCGCCCACCACTTCTCCGCGGCCAACACCGTCCCCGCGCTCGACCTGTACCGGGAGACCTTCCGGCCGTCCGCCGTGCTGGACCGGCCGTACGCCTCGATCGGCGTCTCGGCCTTCGCCGCCGAGGACGAGAAGGAGGCCCACCGTCAGGTGCTCACCGGCGCCCTGGCCATGGTCCGGCTGCGTACCGGGCGCCCCGGCCTGGTGCCGACGCCGGAGGAGGCCGAGCGGCACGAGTTCAACGAGATTGAGCGCGACTTCATCAACAGCTGGCTGGCCAATGTCGAGTACGGCACCCCGGACCAGGTCCGCGAGGGGCTCGACGGGCTGATCAAGCGCACCGGAGCGGACGAAATCAAGATCACGGCCAATGCCCACGGCCGTGACGCCCGTCTGCGCTCGTACGAGCTGATCGCCGACGCCTACGATCTGCCGACGGCGCAGACGGAGGCGTAGGGCCTTCCGGCCCTAGCCCGGCGCCGGGCAGGTGATCATCGCCTGGATGCGGTCCGGCGGCACCGGACGGGAGTAGAACCACCCCTGCCCCGTATCGCAGCCGATCCGCCTCAGCCGCTCCGCCTGCTCGGCGCTCTCCACGCATTCGGCCGTCACCGTGAGGCCCAGCCGGTGCGCGAGCTGCACCAGCGCCTCGACGATGGTCTCGTCGGCCGGATTCGGATGCTCCTCCGCCCGGAACCCCTGGACGAACGAGCCGTCCAGCTTGAGCGTGGAGACCGGCAGCCGGCTGAGGTAGGCGAGGTTGGAGTAGCCCGTCCCGAAGTCGTCGATCGCGATGGCCACTCCCATGTCGCTGAGCTGCTGCAGCGCCTGCAGCGGCCGCCCCGTGGACCCCATCACCGCCGACTCGGTCAGCTCCAGCTGCAGCAGACGCGGCGGCAGCCCGGTCTCCGCCAGGATCGCGCCGACATCGGCCACCAGATCGGAGTCCCACACCTGGCGGACCGCCACGTTCACGCTGACCACCAGCGGATGCGGCGGTTCGGCCAGCTGCCAGGCACGGGCCTGGCGGCAGGCGGTCCGCAGCACCCACCGGCCCAGCGGCACGATCGCGCCGTTCTCCTCGGCCAGCGGGATGAACCGGTTCGGCGACAGCCGCCCGAACTGCGGGTGGTCCCAGCGCACCAGCGCCTCCACCCCCCGGACCACCCCGTCGCCCAGCCCCACCAGCGGCTGGTAGTCGAGCACGAACTCCTCCCGCTCGACCGCCGGGCGCAGGGTGCTGGACAGCGCCTGACGGGTCATCCGATGGGCGTTGCGCTCGGGATCGAAGAGGGTCCAGCGCGCCTTGCCGTCCTCCTTCGCCCAGTACAGCGTGGTGTCCGCGGCCTGCATCAGCCAGGTGGTGTGGGTGCCGGCCGCGGGCCGCTCCACCACGCCGATGCTCGCCGACACCGACAGCCGCTGCCCGCCCACGTCGAACGGTTCCTGCAGGGCGGCCAGCACCGTCCGGGCGAGGTCGCACAGCTGCTCGGTGCCGGTGGAGTTGCGGACCAGCAGGGCGAACTCGTCCCCGCCGAGCCGCGCCACCAGATGGCCGCCGGGCGCCGCGCAGTCGGTGAGCCGCTGGGCGACCGCGCCGAGCAGCCGGTCGCCGACCCGGTGGCCGAGGGTGTCGTTGACCGCCTTGAAGCCGTCCAGGTCGAGATAGCACAGCCCGATCCGGCCGGTGCCCTCGCGGTCGTAGGTGGCCGCCTCCAGCGCCGAGGTCATCCGCTCGAAGAAGAGGCTGCGGTTGGGCAGCCGGGTCACCGGGTCGTGCATCTGCAGATGGCGCAGCCGCCCCTGGAGATCCCGCTGGTCGCTGATGTCGGCCATCGACAGCAGCAGACTGCAGCTGTCCGGCGCGGGCTCGATCGTGATCTCGGCCCACAGGGCGTGGCCGTCGGCGCGCCGCAGCCGCCGAGTGCGGCGCAGCCGCGCGGTACGGCCGCCCAGGACATCCCGGTACTCCCGCCAGGTGCGCGGATCCTCGCGCAGATCGGCCAGGTCCGCCGCGCTGCGGGTGGTCAGCAGGGCCGGATCGGTGCCGAGCAGGGCGCCGAGCGCGGGGTTGGCGTCGAGCACCCTGCCCTCGCGGTCGACGACGGCCATGGCGAGGCGCGCCACATTGAAGGCGGCGCGGTAGTCGCCGGGCGCGGGGCCGCTCGCGAGGCCGGTCGCGGGTCCGGTCGCGGGTCCGGCGGTGTGCCCGGTGGCAGGTCCGGTGGTGGGTCCGCTCGGGTGCCCGGTCGGGTGCCCGGTGGTATGCCCCGTCGGGTGTCCCGCGCCCGGGGGCGCGCCGGGGGCCGGGGGCGCGCCCAGGACCGACGGCGCGCCGGGGGCCGGACGAGGTGCGCCGGGGTCCTCCGCGACCGGAAGGGCGCTCGGCATGGCATCACGCTCTGTGATCGTCGGCAGCGTCGCGCCCGGGGCGCGTCCCTGCCCGTCGGGGGTTCCGCTCACCGCTCGCTCCCGCGTGGCGTCTGTTGTGTCCAAGTTGTTCGTACACATCTTGTGCATGTCTCACACCGGGTGCCCGGCCGACCGTAAGTGCCTGCCTGAAGGGGGATTCCCCGCTGGAAATGTGCCGATCATAGGGGCTCGTACTCCGGGCGTTCCATCGATGTCATCGCGCTCACCGCCGCCTTGACAATGTGTTTGGTCGTATCTGTTCGACTCTGCGCGGGCCAACAGCCGCTCTGACCGATTGTGACCGTCTGTTACGTACCCGGATCGCGGCCTCTTCACTCGACCAGCCCAACCCAACAGGGCGTACCCCGCCAATTCACCTCAGGGTGGAGTGGGTGTTCCGACTACGCCCGGGAGGTCGACATGGTGCGTCCTCAGGTACCCGAGGGGGTGCACCGGCAGCCTCGGCTGCGTCGGACCGGAGCCCTGCTCACCTCGTTGAGCGCGCTGATCGCGACCACCGTGGTGGCGGGCCCCGCCGTCGCGGCCGGCCCCGGCGGCCCCTGTGACCTGGAACGCACCGACGCCCACCACTCGGAGGGCCTGGACACCTGGAACTCCCGCTACCCGCGCCCGGTGCGCCACCTCGACGCGGCGATGGTCTTCCTGTCCTTCCCGGACGCCCGGCCCCGGGTGACCCCCGCCCGGCTGGCCGCCGACCACATCCCCGCGACCCCCGACTTCTTCGAACGGGCCTCCTACGGGAAGTTCGGCTTGCGGGTGCATCCGCTGCGGCGCTGGATCACCATGCCCCAGCGCTCCACCGCGTACGCCATACAGCGCGACTGGAACGCCCAGCGCCGCGCGGCCTATCTGCGCGACGCCATCGCGGCCGCCGATCCGCACCTCGACTTCGCCCGCTTTGACCTCGTCTATCTGGTCGCCGACCCCGACGCCCCCGGTGTGGACGCCGACGCGACGAAAGTGGTCAACTTCGAAAAGCCACTGCGCGCGGACGGTGTCGATCTGCGTCGTCTGGTCACCGTTTTCGAGCACCATCCGCCGGACCGCAATGTGCTGGCCCATGAGACCGGGCACGTCTTCGACCTGCCCGACCTCTACCACCGGCCGAAGGACACCGACGGCAACGCCGAATGGGACACCTACGTCGGCGACTGGGACCTGATGGGAAGCCAGTTCGGCATGGCACCCGATCCGTTCGGCTGGCACAAGTGGAAGCTCGGCTGGCTGGGCGCGCGCCAGGTGGCCTGCGACCGCGCCACCGGACCGCGCCGGTACACCCTCCAGCCCCTCGCCGCCCCCATGGAGCGCGGCCGGTCCGGCGCCGACACCCGCACCCGGCTGGTCGTGGTCCGCACCGGCCCCACCACCGCGCTGGCCATCGAGGCGCGCGGCGGCCACGGCAATGACGCGGGCACCTGCACCGAGGGCGTGCTGGTCTACCGCGTGCGCAACGACAAGGCGTCGGGCGACGGGCCGGTCCAGGTGCTGGACGGCCACCCCACCACCTCCGCCTGCTGGAACGAGTCGGTCTACCCCGAACTCGCCGACGCCCCGCTCGGCGTCGGGGACAGCATGTCGGTCAAGGAGGACGCCGTACGGATCACGGTGGCGGGCCGCACCGCCGACGGGGGCTGGACCGTCCGGGTCAACCGCCGCGCGCGCTGATGACGGAGCCGCGTCGAGGCGGAGCATCGGACCAGGTCGGATCGGTGAGGAGGGCCCGCCGACGACCGGGGCGCGCTCCCTCACCGTTGATCAAGCCGGCTTCGAGGTGCCGCTTCGAGACTGTGGGCCCCTTTTGGACGTCGGGCGCCCGGGAGTTGAGAATGCCGCGACACGCGAATCTGGCCGAGGCCCTCAAGGAGCGGGCCCTCAGGCACCCCGACGGCACCGCGCTCGCCCACCCCGCCGCCGACGGCACCGAACACCGCGTGTCCTACGCCGCGCTCGACACCCGCGCCGACGCCGTGGCCGCCTGGCTGCGCGCCCGGGACGCCGCCGGCCGCCGGGTGCTGCTCGCCATGGACCACGGCCCGTGCGCCGCGGTGGCGCTGCTCGGCTGTCTGTACGCGGGGGCCGTCGCGGTGCCCGTGCCCGCGCCGTCCGCCTCCCGGACCGATGCCGAGCGCACCGCCTCGATCGTCCGGGACGCCGCCGTGCACCTCGTCCTCACCGAGACCGCCCACGCCACCGAGACCTCCCGCCGGCTCTCCCGGGGCGGCCGCGCCGGTCTGACCTGCCTCGCCGTCGACGGACTCCGCCCCGACGCGTGCGCCGACGCGCCCCGGCAGCCCGTCCGCACCACCGCCGACAGCCTCGCGCTGCTCGCCTACGACTCCGGGCCCGCCACCGCCCCCCGCGGCGCCCTGCTGACGCATGGCAACCTTACGGCGGCCATGGCCGGGCTGCGGCGGACGCTCGGCACCGACCGCCACTCCCGGATCGGCGGCTGGCTGCCCCGCGGCCACACCCCCGGGCTGATCGGGCAGGTGCTGCACTCCTTATGGCTGGGCGCCACCGCCGTGACACTTCCGGGGGAGCCGTTCCGCACCGATCCGCTCGGCTGGCTGCGCGCCATCAGCCGCCACGGCATCACCGAAACCATCGCCCCCGACATCCTCCACGCCCGCTGCGCGGCCCTCCTGGGCGACGAGCCACCGGCCGGGCTCGACCTCTCCCGCTGGCGGACCGCGCTGAACGCGGGGGAGCCGGTCTCGGCCGGGACCATGGCCGCCTTCCCCCACCGCTGCGCCCCGCTGGGCCTGCGCCCCGGCACCCTGGTGGCCGGGTACGTCCCGGCCGAGGGGGCGCCGGTGCCGCTGGCCACGGGACGCGGACCGGTGCCGGGCGCGGACGTCGCCGTCGTGGACCCGCTGACCGGGCGCCGGCTGCCGGACGGGGCGCACGGGGAGATCTGGGTGCGCGGGCCCGCCGTCGCCACCGGCCACTGGGGCGGCCCGCCGGACACCGCGCTGCTGTTCGCCGCCCGCGTCGCCGAGGGGCCCGGCGGCTTTCTGCGCACCGGCGATCTCGGCCTTACGGTCAACGGCCAGCTCCGGATGACCGGCCGGGTCCGCGACGCGTTGCTGGTGGACGGCCACACCCTGCACCCCCAGGACGTGGAGCGCGAACTGCTGGGCTGCGCGAAGGCGCTGGGGTCGGCCCGGGTGTTCTGCGCCGGACCCGGTGCGGGGACGCTCGTGGTCGTCCAGGAGGTCGTCCGTACGGCGGGCGGGGCGCGCACCGGGCTGCCCCGGCTGGCGGCCCGGATCCGCGCCCTGATCGCGGAGGAGTTCGGTGTCGAGACCGGCGCGCTGCTGCTGGTGCGCCCCGGCACCGTGCGCGGGGCGGGAACCGCCAAGGTGCGGCGCGCCCTGCTGCGCGAGCGCTATCTGCGGGGTGAAGTGCGCGCGCTGCACGCCGAGTTCGGACCGGGCGTCGGTGAGCCCTGCCGGGGTGGTGCGGCGTGAAAAGGGGCGCGCGGTCGCGTTCGCGCTACGGGATAGGCGTTCGACGGGCGTATTCGTCGGCGAATCGATGGAATGACCGAGAGCGCGGGGGAATAATCGCCATGCGGGGTGAGGACGGGCAGGGAAAGCAGGGGGCGGCATGGTCAGGGTGCTGATCGCGGAAGACATGCATATGTTGCGCAAGGCACTGGTCGCCCTACTGGAATTCGAACCGGACATCGAGGTCGTGGCCGAATTCTCCAACGGCGCCGAAATCCTGCCGCGCGCCCGTGAACTCCGCCCGGACGTCGCCGTGCTCGACATCGATCTGCCGGGCGTGGACGGGCTCACCGCCGCGGCCGAGTTGAGCACCGCCGTCCCCGAATGCCGCACCATGATGCTCACCAGCCTCGGCCGCCCCGGAAACCTGCGCCGGGCGCTGGCCGCCCATGTCTCCGGCTTTCTGCTGAAGGACAGCAGCCCGGAGAAGCTGAGCGACGCCATCCGCGCCGTGGCCAAGGGTGAGCGGGTGATCGATCCACAGATCGCGCTGGCCGCCCTGGACGACGGTCCGCAGCCGCTGACGCCACGGGAGCTGGAGGTTCTGCGGTTCGCCGCCAAGGGGGAGGACTCCGCGCAGATCGCGGCCAAGCTGTTTCTGTCGGTGGGCACGGTGCGCAACTATCTGACGTCCGCCGTGACCAAGCTGGACGCCCGCAACCGGGTGGACGCCATCCGGATCGCCCGCGAGGCGGGCTGGCTGTAAGGCGGCGTCCCCGCGTACTGGTCAGGGCGGCGTCCCCGCGTACTGGCTCAGGCCGTCAGCGCCCGGTGATGCGATCAGGGGCCCGTCACGCCGTAAGGACCCCGTTCACGCCATTAGGCACCCGTCCGCGCCGTAAGGACCCCGTCCCGCCGTCAGGGCGCGCCTCACGCCGTCACGGTCGGCCCCGGGCCGTACTCCCGGCCGCTTCGCGGCGGCGCGTCCACGGACACGTCCAGCTCCGCCCGTAACTCGAACCAGCCGTCCGACCGCACGCCCGCGCGCAGCCGCCCGCCCAGGTTCTCCACCCGCACCCGGAGGTTGCCGATGCCGCTGCCGCCGTCCGTGCTGTCGGCGCGCAGGATCGTGGACGGCCGGCCCACCCCGTCGTTGACGAGGGTCAGCGACACCCGGTGCCCGCTGCGCCGCGCCTCGATCGCGCAGTGGTCCGCCTTGCTGTGGCGCAGCACATTGGTCAGCCCCTCGCGCAACACGCTCGCCAGCACCGTGTCCACCAAGTCCGGCAGCGGGCCGCAGTCGATCTCGGCCGTGGCGCTGATGCCCGCGGCGGCCAGCATCGAGCGGGCCGTGGCCGCCTCGGCCGACAGCGACATCTTGCGATAGCCGCTGGCCACCGCCCTTACGTCGGCCAGGGCCTGACGGGAGGTCTGCAGGATCTCCGAGAGCTCCTGCTGGGCGCGGGCGTTCTGCCGGGGCACCAGCCGGTGCACCAGCTCGCATTTGAGGGTGATCGTGGACAGGCTGTAGCCGAGCAGGTCGTGCACGTCCCGGGAGAACCGCAGCCGCTCCTGGGCGACCGCCAGCCGGGCCAGCTCCGCCCGCGACCGGGACACCTCGGCGACCAGCCCGGACAGCCGCGAAAGCCCGAAGACCACCAGTCCGGTCAGCGCCGTGGAGACCGTGGTGTACGCGACCTGGCCCCAGCCGAAGCCCACCTGGAACAGCAGCACGTCCGTGCACAGCAGGATGGCCGCGAACGCGGGCCAGGCCAGCGCCGGGACGAGCACCAGCAGCGAGGAGCCGGCCAGGAAGCCCGGCATGCCCAGCCAGGCGTGTTTGAAGACGGCGAAGGGGGCGAAGGTCAGCACCGCCTGGAGCGCCAGCGTCCAGCGCCGCGCACCGCTGAGCCGGGGCGCGAGGCCGGGGAAGGAGTGCAGCAGCTGGAGACAGAGCAGCACGGTCATCGGCAGCAGCGCCAGCCCGAGCATCGCCGCGTCGACCGACCTGCCCGAACGGTTGCCGTCGACCACATAGGTGACGGCCACGGCGAAGTACCCCACCAGCACGAGGACCGTGATGACCACGGCCAGACGCGGCGCCAGATCGTCCTGGTGGCGCGGTGGATGGTTCCCGGCATCGTCGGGCAAGAGGCTCCCCTGCACTCGTCCTCCGGATGGTCGGGCCGGATTGGGTGGCTTGCCCGAGAGTATCCGATCTTCACCCGGGGTGGAGAGGCCCTGTGGAAGGCTCATGGTGTACGCAGAGTTACCGGATATCACGGGGGATCACAGGAAAAACGGAATGGGGTTGAGGTCCGCATAGGGCGTGGGCCCCGGTAGCCGGCCGAGCGCCACGGGGGCGTCGAAGAGTCGGCCGGGCGCGAACCGGGCCCAGTGCGGCCGCATTCCGGGCACCAGCACCTTGGCCACCGGCAGTCCCACATCCGGCCGGGTCTGGTCCAGCACCAGCAGTTCCATCCCGCGCCCGCGCACCAACTCCCTTACCGCGGCCAGCGCGCCACCCTCCGGGGACCGCGGGGGCTCCGGGGGCTCCGGGCGCTCCGTGGGGCCGGATATCCCCGGGGGCGGTAAGGCGGCCGGATCGGGGGCCAGATACGGGTGCTCGGCGAGGGTCGCGGTACGGAACCAGCGCAGCGCCTCGGGCTCGGCGGCGCCGTAACCCCCGCCGTCGGCGCGGGCCTCGACCACCGCCGGAAGCATCTGGTTCAGCTCGGCGAAGGCGTGGCACAGGGCGGTGTGCCGGTCGAAGTGGGCACCGAAGCCGAAGGTGATGTCCTCGGCGGGCTTGTCGAGCCGCCGGGAGAGCGCGGCGACCACCGGGATGCCGAAGTCCGTGGTGAGGTCCAGGGCCCACACCTCGCGCCGCACGCTCCGGTGGGCGGCGCGCACGTCGGCCAGCCACGGGTCGTCGAAGGCGTCCAGGGCCACGGCGGGCTGGCGGGTGCGGTTGTACCACCACAGGGCGACCGCGTCCCGCTCCACCAGTTCCAGGAAGCCCCGTACCACGGCGTCGGCCAGGGTGCCGCCCGCCGCCGTGCCGTTGGAGTCCGCCCGGCAGCAGCGGCGGCCCGGAGGCTGCGGGGCGCCGTAGTACAGCAGCGCGGTGGGCAGCAGCCGGTGGCGCTCGGCGGTGAGCGACCACACCGGGGTCCAGTCCAGCTCCGCGCCCTCGTCGAACGGGTCGTGGATCCGGTGGCGCGGGGGGAGGGCGGGGTCCCGGAACTGGCGCGGGTCGAAGAGCTGGACGGTGTCCGGGTGCACCGCGTCATCCGGGTGGAGATCGCGGTAACGGGCGCGCTGACGCGGCTCGTCCCCCTGGAAGTGGCCGCTGTAGTGCTCCAGGGCCTCGCACAGCGCGCTCGCCCGCGCCTGGTCGGCGGTGCGGCCCTTACCGTGGGCGGCCGCCCGCAGCCCGGCCCTTACGGCGTCCAGGCCGCCGTGGGGGCCCGCTCCGGCGTACGAAGGGTGCCGGGCGTGGAAGCAGTTGAGGAGGGCGGGGCCGCGCGGATCGCGCCGGATCTCGGTGACCAACCCGGTGACGGGGTCCACCAGATGTCCGTAGCGCTCCATGATCCCGCGCGGGGAGGTGTCGGGTTCGGCGTCGACAGCGGTGCCGGTGCTGGCGTCGGTGCTGGTGCTGGTGCTGGTGCTGGTGTCGGCGTCACTGCTGGTGTCGGCGTCGGCCAGTGGCGCCCGTGGTGAGGGCAGCGACAGGGGCGCCCGTATCCGGGTCGCGACCAGCGCCGGATCGCCGCAGCCGGCGCACTGGGGACGGCGGGAGAGCGGATGGCCGTCCACGGTGGCGGCGAGGCTGTCCAGGGTGCGCAGCTCCCGCTGGCCCGGGTGCCGGTGACCGGCCAGCCACTTGGCGGCCTCCCTGTCTCTTATATACATCT
>NZ_JAEEAP010000314.1 GCF_016103465.1 Streptomyces sabulosicollis | reverse complement strand
GAGGGGCACAGGCTGGCGGGCGCCGGGGCGGTGGGGATCGCCGAGCTGGCCGGGGAGCCGTGGATCGCGGGGTGCCCGCGCTGCCGGGGGCATCTGGTGGAGGTGTGCGAGTCCGCGGGCTTCACCCCGCGGATCGACTTCGCGACGGACGACTATCCGACGGTCATCGGCCTGGTCGGGGCCGGTCTTGGGGTCGCGGTGCTGCCCGGGCTGGCGCTGGAGTCGGTGCGGACCAAGGGCGCCACGACGCTGGAGGTGGAACCGGCGGTGCGCCGGGAAGTGGTGGCGCTGACCCTGCCCGACCTCGCCCGCGTTCCGGCGGTGGCGGCGACGCTGGACCGGCTGGAGCGGGCCGCCCGCGGATGAGCGGCGTGCGCGCCGCCCCGCGGGCCGTCCCCGCATGCGGCGGATGGCGGCGGGTGACGACAGGAGGAACGTTTCTTCAGTTGGCCGGGACGCAGGCCGTGATCAGGACCCCGGGGCCCCGGTACTGGCGACCGCGCGGTGCCGCGCCCGCCCCATGAGCTCCTCGCGCTCGTCTTCGGTCAGCCCGCCCCACACTCCGTAGGGCTCGCGCACGGCAAGGGCGTGGGCCGCGCACTGCGCCCGTACCGGGCAGCGCATGCACACCTCTTTCGCGGACATCTCGCGTGCGCTGCGGGCAGCGCCGCGCTCCCCCTCCGGGTGGAAGAAGAGCGAGCTGTCGACCCCGCGACACGCGGCCAGGAGCTGCCAGTCCCACAGGTCGGCATTCGGGCCGGGAAGACGGGAGAAATCTGCCATTGCCTTATCTCCTCGAAGCTGATCGGCTGCGGACGCTGTGTCCTGGGTCGTACACCTACGGTGTAAGTAGATGTAAATATGACTCATTGCGAATCTAGCCACACAGACCCGCAAATTGGAAGCAAGGTCGCCAAATGCCACCGAAGGGACTGTCTCGGGGACTGCCCTATGGGGGAGGCGCGCAGGACGCGACCGGCGCGACGAAGCTGCTCCGTGTCCGCGCCCTCACGTAGAGTGTCGAAGGTGGCCGCCAAACCCCGTAACTCTTTCGGGTGACCGTCGTTGAGAGTGCGGAGGCGGTTGATGGGTAAAGCTCTCGGACAGACATCCGGGGCTGTCAATCGCTCAGGTGACGATATGTACCAGCCTGGAGGCTCAAGGTGACGCGCATCAGCTGCGGAGGGCGGCCATGACATCCGTCCTCGTCTGCGACGACTCCCCGCTTGCCCGAGAGGCGCTGCGCCGCGCGGTGGCGACCGTGCCCGGCGTCGAGCGTGTGACGACGGCGGCCAACGGCGAGGAAGTCCTCCGCCGCTGGGGCGCCGACCGCTCGGATCTGATTCTGATGGACGTACGGATGCCCGGTCTCGGCGGGGTCGAGACCGTGCGGCGGCTGCTCTCCGCCGACCCCGGCGCCCGGATCATCATGCTCACGGTCGCCGAGGACCTCGACGGGGTGGCGCTGGCCGTGGCCGCCGGCGCCCGTGGCTATCTGCACAAGGACGCCTCGCGCGCCGAGCTGCGCGCCACCGTGACACAGGCGCTCGCCGACCCCACCTGGCGGCTGGCCCCGCGCCGGCTGCGCTCGGCCGAGATGGGCGCGGCGCCCACGCTCACCGCGCGGGAGATCCAGGTGCTCGAGGGCATGAGCCACGGCCGGTCCAACGCGGAGATCGGCCGCGAGCTGTTCCTGTCCGAGGACACGGTCAAGACGCACGCGCGCCGGTTGTTCAAGAAGCTCGGCGCCTCCGACCGGGCCCATGCGGTGGCCCTCGGGTTCCGCTGGGGTCTGGTCCGCTGATCCGGCCACGACCGTTCTGACGTGCTGCGCAGCGGGGGCGCGACGGTCCCCGCCCGCCGGGTGGCGGGCGGGGCGAGAGCGTGCGCGGCGAGGGCTGTGGTGGTGGCCTGTATCAGTTCCCCGCGCTATGCCGCATCCTTGAGGGTGTGGAGTTCCTCGGGGACGAGTCGGTCGGGCGTGAGGGGAGAGCGCAGGACGTGACGACAGCCGGCGCACCTGCTCATAACGCTTCAGCGCACAACTACGGACGCGGTGCCACGGAGCCACCGGGCCCGAGGCACCATGGATGGATGCCGCGCGACGACGAGAGCCCAGGGGCCCCCAAGGGCGCTCCTGGGAGTACGGGGACGATCGGCGCCCTCGTCGGGCGCGCAGTCGAGGGGGACGAGCAGGCCACCCACGATCTGCTGGCCCTGGTCCATCCGCTCGCCCTGCGCTACTGCCGCACGAGGCTGTCCCGACTTCCGGGTGACGCCCGCCACTTCGTGGACGACCTGGCGCAGGAGGTCTGTCTCGCGGTGCTGTGCGCGCTGCCGCGCTACCGCGACACCGGAAAGCCCTTCGAGGCGTTCGTCGTGGCCATCGCCTCCCACAAGGTCGCCGATCTGCAGCGGGCCGCCATGCGCCACCCGGGCTCCACGGCCGTCCCCTCGGACGAGATGCCGGAGCAGCCGGACGATTCGCTGGGTCCCGAGGAGCGGGCGCTGCTCAGCAGCGACGCGGAGTGGGCCAAGAAGCTCCTGGCCAACCTTCCGGAGAACCAGCGCGAGCTGGTGCTGCTGAGGGTCGCGGTCGGGCTGACGGCGGAGGAGACCGGCCAGATGCTCGGGATGTCCCCCGGAGCCGTGCGGGTCGCCCAGCACCGGGCGCTGAGCCGGCTGCGGGCGCTCGCCGAGCAGTGAGCCCCGGGCCCACCGGGGTCCTGGCCGGCTCGTTATCTTGTTGTGCCTTCAGCGTTCAGTACCTCGCTGAGAAGTTATCCACAGGGCGGAATGAGGCACTCGGGGAGCCCGTTAGCATGGGAGTCCGCGCTGGGGCAAGACCATTGGAAGGGTGTCATGACTGACAACGTCGACGGAGTGCCTGAGAAGTTCGCCATGCTCGGGTTGACGTACGACGATGTGCTGCTGCTGCCGGGCGCCTCCGAGGTGCTGCCGAACGCGGTCGACACCTCGTCCAGGGTCTCCCGCAACGTCCGGGTGAACGTGCCGCTGCTGTCCGCCGCCATGGACAAGGTGACCGAGTCCCGGATGGCCATCGCCATGGCCCGCCAGGGCGGCGTGGGCGTGCTGCATCGCAATCTGTCCATCGAGGACCAGGCCAACCAGGTCGACCTGGTCAAGCGGTCGGAGTCCGGCATGGTCACCGACCCGATCACGGTCCGGCCGGACGCCACCCTGCACGAGGCGGACGCGCTGTGCGCGAAGTTCCGCATCAGCGGTGTGCCGGTCACGGACGCCGTGGGCAAGCTGCTCGGCATCGTCACCAACCGTGACATGGCCTTCGAGGTCGACCGGGGCCGTCAGGTCCGCGAGGTCATGACCCCGATGCCGCTGGTCACCGGCAAGGTGGGGATCTCCGGCGAGGACGCGATGCAGCTGCTGCGCCGCCACAAGATCGAGAAGCTGCCGCTGGTCGACGACGCGGGCGTGCTCAAGGGCCTGATCACGGTCAAGGACTTCGTGAAGGCCGAGCAGTACCCCCACGCGGCGAAGGACGCGGGCGGCCGGCTGGTCGTCGGTGCCGCCGTCGGTGTCGGCGACGAGTCGTACGAGCGGGCCCAGGCACTGGTCGAGGCCGGGGCCGACTTCCTGGTCGTGGACAGTGCGCACGGTCACAGCCGGGGCATCCTCGACATGATCGCCAAGATCAAGTCGAATATCGCGGTCGATGTGGTGGGCGGCAATGTCGCCACCAGGGACGGCGCCCAGGCGCTGATCGACGCGGGGGTGGACGGGGTCAAGGTCGGCGTCGGCCCGGGCTCGATCTGCACCACGCGCGTGGTCGCGGGTATCGGCGTGCCGCAGGTGACGGCGATCTACGAGGCCGCCCGGGCCTGCCACGCGGCCGGGGTGCCGCTGATCGGCGACGGCGGCCTGCAGTACTCGGGCGACATCGCCAAGGCGATCGCGGCCGGTGCCGACACGGTGATGCTGGGCAGCCTGCTGGCCGGCTGCGAGGAGTCGCCGGGCGAGATGGTCTTCATCAACGGCAAGCAGTTCAAGTCCTACCGGGGCATGGGCTCCCTGGGCGCGATGCAGACCCGCGGCCAGGCCCGCTCGTACTCCAAGGACCGCTACTTCCAGGACAACGTCCTCTCCGAGGACAAGCTGGTCCCCGAGGGCATCGAGGGCCAGGTGCCCTACCGCGGTCCGCTGGCCTCGGTCGCGCATCAGCTGGTGGGCGGTCTGCGGGCGTCGATGGGCTATGTCGGCTCGGCCAATGTGGCGGAGCTGAAGGAGAAGGGCCGCTTCGTGCGGATCACGGCGGCGGGCCTCAAGGAGAGCCACCCCCATGACATCCAGATGACCACCGAGGCGCCGAACTACTCCGGCCGTTGATCCGGCTGTCCGCGCCGTCCGAGCTGCCCTCGTCGTCCGCGTCGTCCGTGTCGTTCACCCGGGCGACCTCGCGACGGCGCGGGC
This sequence comes from Streptomyces sabulosicollis, assembly GCF_016103465.1. GTDB lineage: Bacteria > Actinomycetota > Actinomycetes > Streptomycetales > Streptomycetaceae > Streptomyces > Streptomyces sabulosicollis. Next base: position 6,289 of record NZ_JAEEAP010000314.1, on the reverse strand, counting down.
AGGGATACTGGGACGGCTGTTCGTGAACAGGGAAAGGCACCCACGTGACTGAGATCGAGATCGGGCGAGGTAAGCGCGGCCGCAGGGCGTACGCGTTCGACGACATCGCCGTTGTGCCGAGTCGTCGCACCCGGGACCCGAAGGAGGTCTCGATCGCCTGGCAGATCGACGCCTACCGCTTCGAGCTGCCGTTCCTGGCCGCGCCGATGGACTCGGTGGTCTCGCCCCGCACCGCGATCCGCATCGGTGAGCTCGGTGGCCTCGGGGTGCTCAACCTCGAGGGTCTCTGGACCCGTTACGAGGACCCTGAGCCGCTGCTGGCGGAGATCTCCGAGCTGGACGAGCGCACCGCGACCACCCGGATGCAGGAGATCTACGCGGAGCCGATCAAGGAGGAGCTGATCGGCCAGCGCCTGAAGGAGGTGCGGGACGCGGGCGTGGTGACCGCCGCCGCCCTGTCCCCGCAGCGCACGGCGCAGTTCTCCAAGGCCGTGGTGGACGCGGGGGTCGACATCTTCGTGATCCGCGGCACCACGGTCTCCGCCGAGCACGTCTCCGGCGCCGCCGAGCCGCTCAACCTCAAGCAGTTCATCTATGAGCTGGACGTTCCGGTGATCGTGGGCGGCTGCGCCACCTACACGGCCGCGCTGCACCTGATGCGCACCGGCGCGGCCGGTGTGCTGGTGGGCTTCGGCGGCGGCGCCGCGCACACCACCCGCAATGTGCTGGGCATCCAGGTGCCGATGGCCACGGCGGTCGCCGATGTCGCCGCCGCCCGCCGGGACTACATGGACGAGTCCGGCGGCCGCTATGTGCATGTGATCGCCGATGGCGGCGTCGGCTGGAGCGGCGATCTGCCGAAGGCCGTCGCCTGCGGCGCGGACGCGGTGATGATGGGCTCCCCGCTGGCCCGGGCCACGGACGCACCGGGCCGCGGTCACCACTGGGGCATGGAGGCCGTGCACGACGAGGTGCCGCGCGGCAAGCGGATGAACCTGGGCACGGTGGGTTCCACCGAGGAGATCCTGCTCGGCCCCTCGCACACCCCCGACGGCTCGATGAACTTCTTCGGCGCGCTGCGCCGCGCGATGGCCACCACCGGCTACTCGGAGCTCAAGGAGTTCCAGCGGGTCGAGGTCACGGTGGCCCCGTCGGCCCGCGACAAGCGCTGAGCGTTCTTCACAAGCCGGTTCGGCAACCGGTTCGGCAACAGACGCGCAAAGGGGAGGGCCCCGACCGCCTCGCGGTCGGGGCCCTCCCCTTGCCGTGTCGCGTCCGGGCTCAGCGGTTGCTGATCCGGTAGGCGGTGCTGACCGCGGCCACCGGCGCGAGCGCCATGAAGATGTAGGTCAGCGCGTCGGAGTCTTCCTTCCACGACTTCCACAGGTCGCTGAAGTGGTCGAAGAAGATCTCGTTCGAGGAGAGCACCTGGCTGCTGGCGCCGCCACCGATCTTGTCGGCGTAGTTGCTCATCACATCGTGCAGGATCATGGCGTAGCCGTAGAGCTCACCGAGGAACACCGCGGCCAGGGCCAGCACCGCGCCCACCACCCACAGCCCGGTGTTGCGGCCGCCCAGCTTGGCGACGGCCAGACCGATGAGCGCGCCGACGACCACACCGGCGTAGGCGAACTGCGTGACCTCCGGCGGGGTCTTGTCCGTGTCCGCCATAGCGCTGAGCAGGAACGCGTAGAGGAACGCGCCGACGATGGTGGCCACGAGGGCGGCGCCCACCGCCAGCATCGGGTTGCCCGGACGGCCGGCCGGCGGCGCGGGCGGCGGGAAGCCGCCGCCGTACTGCGGCTGGGGCTGCTGGGGCTGGGCCTGCGGGTAGCCGTAGCCGGGCTGCTGTGCGGAGCCGTACCCGCCGGCCTGCTGGGGCGGGGCGGGCTGCTGCGGATAGCCGCCCTGCTGCTGCGGGTACCCGCCTGGCTGCTGTGGCTGCTGCCAGTTCTGGCTCATGGAATTCCCCCGGGGATGAAGGTGTTGAGACCGCGTTCCGGGGACAGCTGAGCTGATGAGCGGCTGCGGGCTGGGAACGCGGAAGGAAACTTTCGAGCCATAAAACTAACAGGCGGGCATGACAATCAGACAAGTCGTGTCGGGTGTCCGTGACATGGCTGGGACCGGACGGAGACACGTTGGCCCGGCATATGGTGATTCGTCGTCGCTATTCGGTGATGCGCTTCGCGACGAGGTAACTTTCCGCTCCGGCCACGGCGTAGAAGGTGATGTCGTTGCGCCCCAGGATGTGATCGCGCCAGTAGTCCACTACCGGCCCGAAGTGCTCGATCATGGTGTCCGTGGTGGGCCAGGAGCTCTCGTCTCCCATCAGTACCGCGACGCCGATCAGTTGCGCCAGCGAGACGCTGACCACGGCCAGCGGTATGCCGATGAGCGCCAGCAGCGGCGCGCGGCCGCCCAGCTTGCCCAGCGCGGCGCCGGTCAACAGCCCGATGCACAGCGCCCAGTAGCCGACCTCCTGGCCGCGGTGGCCGATTTTGCCCTGGATGAAGCCGAAGACCAGGGCTCCGAGCAGGGCCGCCGCGATGCCCGCCGCGAGGCCACGGGCCGGTCGTGGCGCCTGAGCCGCGGCGGAAACGGACACGATCATGACCGCAAGGTAGCAGTGGCATGGCCGCACGGTGGTGCGAATGACATCAGTGCCGGGACAGAATCCGGCATAAGCAATAATGTCAACTTATGGCGCAGAACAAGTCGTTCAATGGGCGTGACATGGGTATCGACCTCGGCACCGCCAACACACTGGTGTACGTCCGGGGCAGGGGCATCGTGCTCAACGAGCCGTCGGTTGTGGCCGTGAACACAGTCGACGGCAGTGTGCTGTCGGTGGGTTCGGCGGCCAAGGAGACCATGGGGCGGACGCCGACGAACATCGTCGCCGTGCGGCCGCTGCGCGATGGCGTGATCGCCGATTTCGAGATCGCCGAGCGCATGCTGCGGTGCTTCATCAAGAAGGTCATGGGCAGCCGCCGGCTCGCCCGTCCCCGTGTGGTGGTCTGTGTGCCCTCCGGGATCACCGGCGTTGAGCGGCGCGCGGTGATGGAGGCCGCCACCCGGGCCGGGGCGCGTCAGGTGCATCTGGTCGAGGAGCCCATCGCGGCGGCGATCGGCGCGGGGCTGCCGGTGAGCGAGCCGACCGGCTGCATGGTCGTCGACATCGGCGGCGGTACGACGGAGGTCGCCGTGGTCTCGCTGGGCGGCATCGTCACCGCGCGGTCGGTGCGGACCGCGGGCGACGCGATGGACGTCGCGATCAGCTCCTATGTGAAGAAGCAGTACGCGCTGGCGATCGGTGAGCGGACCGCCGAGGAGATCAAGGTCTCCATCGGATCCGCCTCGCCGACCGGGCCGCTGTCCGTACCGCGGGTCTCGGAGTCCGTCCGGCGGCCCGAGCGGAATGTCGAGGTGTTCATCCCGGGCCAGAGCGAGGACAACGAGGACACCCAGGCGCTGCTGCCGCCGGACCGCTGCACCATCCGCGGCCGGGACCAGGCGACCGGGCTGCCCAGAGTGCTCGAACTGACCTCGGACGAGGTGCGGCACGCCCTCGCCGAGCCGGTGGACAGCATCGTCGCGGCGGTGCGGGCCACGCTCGACGAGACCCCGCCGGAGCTGGCGGGCGACATCATGGACCGCGGCATCGTGCTGACCGGCGGCGGGGCCCTGCTGCGCGGCCTGGACGTACGGCTGGGGCGCGAGCTGAACATCCCGGTGCTGGTGGCCGACGACCCGCTGGACTGCGTGGCCATCGGCACCGGCCGCTGCGTGGAGGACTTCGCCTCGCTCCGCACCGCGATGGACGCACGGCCCCGCAGGCCGGACACCGTGCGGGTGTGACGCCTCGGCGCTCCGCCGGGAATGCCCTGAGCTGCCGTCGATCGTCTCGCGGCCGACTTCCGCGGTCTGCTGAGGCCGCCCCGGGGCGGCCCGGCGGGGCTCCCCGGGGCGGCGGCCCTGGGCGTGCGTCACCGTCCCCGGCGTGGTGGGCTGGTGACACCGCGTCGGTCCCGTGCGGCGCGGGCGGACGGCAGGCACGGGCGTCGAGGTGGTGGTCGTGGGGCGCGGCAGGACGTACCGGCGGGCGGTCGTCGCGACCGTCACCACGATCCTGGTCGCGATCACCTCCATCCCGCCGGCGCCCGCCGGGGCGGCGGACGGCCGCGGGGCCCATGGGGCGGGTACACCTCACGCCCCGTCCCGGCGGTACCCCGTGTCCGTCGAGCTGGTCTCGCTCACCCCTGCCGTGATCCGTCAGGGCGGTGAGCTGAGGATCAGCGGGCGGGTCACCAATACCTCCGGGCGGCGGGTCGGGGCCGTGCGGGTCGGGGTGCGGATCGGGGCCTCCGGGGCGATCGACACCCGGGGCGGGCTCGCCGCCGCCGCCCGTCCTACGCCCCTGACCCGCGCCGACGGCACCGAGGTGGCCGACCGCACGGCCCGTCTCGCCCCGCTGGCGACCGGCGCCGAGCGCGGCTTCCGGCTCACCGTGCCCGTCCCCGACCTGGAGCTGGACGGCGCCGGGGCGTACGCGCTCACCGTGCACGTCGCCCGCGCGGACGGCGCCGGCGCCGGGAGGGTGCTGGGGCTGACCCGCACCCATCTGTCCGCGTATCCCGACGCCGCCCGGCTGGAGCCGCTGCGCACCACCGTGCTGTGGCCGGTGCTGGACACCCCGCGGATGGAGGCGCTGACCCTGCGCACCGAGGAGAGCGTGCTGCCGGTCTTCCGCGACGACCAGCTGACCGCCGCCTTCGGGCCGGGCGGGCGGCTGCGGCGGTTGGTGGAGATGGGCAAGGGGCAACCGGTCACGTGGGTCCTCGATCCGGACCTCATCGTCCAGGCGCGGGCCATGGCCGCCGGGTACCGGGTGGCCCGTACGCCGGGTGACACCGATCCGCGGCAGGCCACCGAGGGGGAGGGCGGCGAGGCGGCGGCGGACTGGCTGGCCGCGCTCCGCGCGGCGGTCCGGGGCCGGGAGGTGATCGCGCTGCCGTACGCGGACCCGGATCTGGCCTCGCTCGCCCGCGGCGGCGGCGCCCCGCTCGCCGGGCTGCTGCGCCGGGCCTCGCGCACCGGCCGGAGCGTGGTGGACCGGGCGCTGGGCGTCCACGCGCGGGCCGATGTGGGCTGGCCCGCGGGCGGCGAGCTGGACGACGGGATCGCCCGGTACGCCAAGGGGCTCGGCCTGGACACGGTGCTCGCCTCGGGCGCCGGGGTGGCCTCCGCCGGTGAGCTGGTCTCCGAAGGGGCCACCGATGACGGCGCCGTCTCGCTCGAGGGCGGCACGACCGCGCTGCGCTACGACGCGGCGATCGCCTCCCTGCTCTTCGCGAGCCACCCGGCCACGGGTGCCTCCGGCGCGCCCGCCCGGCTGCGCTTGCGCCAGCGGCTGCTCGCCGAGACCCTGACGGCCGCGCGGGAGCTGCCGTACGCCCGCCGCGAGCTGGTGATGGTGCCCCCGCGCCGGATGCCGCTCGCGGTGGCCCGGGTGCTGCTCACGGTGGTGGCCGAGGGCCGTAAGGCGGGCTGGCTGGAGCCGGCCGGGTTCGCGGCCGCGCTGCGCAGGCCCGCGGCGGGGCGGCTGCGGGGCTTCGACGGCTATCCGCTCGCGCGCCACGCCTCCGAGCTGCCGCCCGCCCGGCTCGCGGCGGTGGCCCGGGACCGGCGGCGGATGCGCGCCCTGGCCAAGGTGCTGTCGGACGCGCGGGCCACCGCCGCCTCCGTACGGGCCGCGCTGGCCCGGTCCGTCGCGACCGCCTGGCGCGCCGACCCGGCGGGCGCGGTCTCGTACCAGCGGGGGGTGTCCCGCTATCTGACCGCCTCCATCGCGTCGGTGCGGCTGGTGCCGAAGTCCACGGTCGTGGTGACCGGCGGTTCGGCGACCATCCCGGTCACCGTCGACAACGGTCTCCAGCAGGACCTCACCGGGGTGGAGCTGCGGGTCCTCTCCAGCCGTCCCGAGCGGCTGAACGCCCGGGACCGCGCGATGCCGGTCCAGGCGTCACGCGCGGTGAGCCGTACGGTGCGGATCCGGGTGGAGGCGTACGCGAACGGGCCGGTGCGGCTGACCGCCCAGCTCTACACCACCACCGACGGCAGGCCCTGGGGCGCGCCGATGACGTTCACGGCGGACGTGCGGTCGGTGCCGTCGGGAGCGGTGATCTTCGTGCTGGGCGGGACGGCGCTGATCGTGCTGGCGGTCGCGTTCCGGCTGCGGCGTACCCGGGCCCGGTGACGGCGGGGCTGAGAACGACCGGGCGGGGCG
>NZ_JAEEAP010000313.1 GCF_016103465.1 Streptomyces sabulosicollis | reverse complement strand
GGGCGGGAGAGGTGTCGGCGAGGCGGATCACCGGGTCCTCGGTGCCGCCCTCGCGGCCCGCCACGACCGGCTTCGGCGAGCGGGCCGCCTTCGCGCGGTACTGCGCCGCGTCCGCCAGGCGGAAGAGGCGGCGGGCCGACGGCACGGGGCCGATCGGATCGCCGGTGGAGGCGATCCCGCAGGCCACCCCCTCGCCCAGCTCCAGCTCCGCGGCCCGACGGCACAGCTCATCGGCCACCCGGACCACCTCGTCCGCCGGGGGCCCGACCCCCAGCAGGCAGAACTCATCGCCGCCCAGCCGGGCCACCAGCGCCCCGGGCAGCATCGCGCCGCATATGGACAGCAATGAGCCGAATCGTTCCAGCAAGCGATCGCCGACCGCGTGACCGAGCGTGTCGTTCACCCGTTTGAGGCCGTTGAGGTCGCATACCACCAGGCTCACCACCGTGCCGTCCGCGTGGTACGCCTCCAGCGCCTCGTCCAGCCGTATGTCCACCGCCCGGCGGTTGCCGAGGCCGGTCAGCGGATCGGTGAAGGCGAGGCGGCGGGCCTCCTCCAGGCGCTCGGTCTGGGCCAGCCCGGCGGCGGTCACCGAGGCCAGCACGGTCGCGAAGTCGGCGTCGTCGCGGTCGAAGACGGGCCGCCCGGCCACCCGGGCCACATACAGCTCGCCCCACGCCCGCCCGTGCAGCACGATCGGGGCCACCACACAGCTGCCGCGGCCGCGCCGCCGCAGCGCGGCCACCCTCCCCCAGCTGCCGCCGGGCGGGGCCGAGCCGGAGCCGGAGCCCAGGCCGTCGGCGGTCTCGACCCAGGCGTGCGGCTCCCCGCCCGCGGCCCAGTGCTCATGCAGGAACTCGGCGATCTCCGGGAAGTCGTGCACCGGGTACGACTCGTCCTCCGGCAGCCGCTCCTCGCCCGCCATCAGCTCGCCCACGTTGACCAGGACCCGCAGCCGGCCCCGTTCGCGCTCCCACACCGAGACCGCCGCGAAGTCGCCGTCGAGGGCGCGGCGGGCCGCCTCGGCCGCCGCGCCCACCGACTCCTGCGGGGTGTGCGCCGCCGCCATCTCCTGAGCGAGCCGTACGACGGCCCGCAATCGTCCGTCGACCCCGCCGGGCCGTCCGCCGATCTCCCCGTTGTCCGTCACGACGGCCTCGCATTCCTCACGGCCATGCATCGTTCGCTCTGCTCTCCAGCGTAAGAACGTCGAGAACAATCCGCTGCGGGCCGTTCACCCCGGGTATCCGAGCGAACGGTCACCCCCGGTGGCCGCTTCGCTCCCCCGGGCCGGGGCCACTCCCCGGATCCGGTCAACTTCCCCGGTCCGGGTCTGATACTCCCCTACTCCCCCGGCACTCCCCCGGGGCGGGTCGGTGCTCCCCCGCTCCGGGGCTGGTGCTCCCCCGGCCCGAGGCCGGTGCTCCCCCGGCCCGGGGCTTGGCATCCCCCCGTCCAGGGCTGGTGATCCTCGGTCCAGGGCTGGTGACCCCCGGTCCGGGTCGGTGCTCCCCCGCCCGCTCCGGGTCTCGTGCTCCCGCGGTCGGGGGCTGGTTGCTCCCCGCTCCGGGCCTGGCTCCCCCGCTCCGGGCCTGGTGCTCCCCGGTCCGGGGACGGTGCTCCCCCGCTCCAGGGCCGCTACTCCCCCGGTCGGGCGCCGGTGGCCCCGGTCCGGGATCGTTACCGCCCCACGCCGGGCCCGTCACTCCCCCGGCCAGTTCGGCGAACGCTTCTCGTTGAACGCGGCGACGCCCTCCGCGCGGTCCCCGGAGAAGGCCACCGTCCGCCACGCCGCGTCCTCGACCTCCAGACCGGCCCGCAGATCCAGTCCCTGCCCCAGCCGCAGCGCCTTCTTGGCGGCCCGTACGCCGACCGGGGAGTTGGCGGCGATCCCCCGGGCCAGCTCCAGCGCCTCCGCCCGGTCCTCGCCCTCCGCCGTCAGCCGGTCCACCAGGCCCAGCGCATGGGCCTCGGCGGCGGCCACCCGGCGCGCGGAGAAGATCAGCTCCGCGGCGCGTGCGGCGCCCACCCGGCGCGGCAGCAGCTGGGTGCCGCCGCCGCCCGGGATCACCCCGACCGACACCTCGGGCAGCCCCACCACGGCGGTGGGGTCGGCCACGATCACGTCGCACGACAGGGCCAGCTCGAAGCCGCCGCCCAGCGCATAGCCGTGCACCGCGGCGATGACGGGCATCGGCAGCTCCAGCACCCCGGTGTAGGCGGCGCGGGAGACCGGCCGGTGCCGCATCATCTCGGCGTCGGAGAGCGCGTTGCGCTCCTTGAGGTCCGCGCCCACGCAGAAGGCCCGCTCATGGGTCGAGGTCAGCACGACGGCCCGGACATCGCGGTCCTCGGACAGCGCCGCGCACGCCGCCGCGATGGAACGCGCCATCTCCGACGAGACGGCGTTCATGGCCTTGGGCCGGTCCAGCACCAGCTCGGCCACGAAGCCGTCCCTGCGGACCGCGACCCACTCCCCGTACCGCTGCTCACTCATCACGCACCCTCCCGGTTAACGACCGTGAACACACTGCCGCGATCATTCCAGCTCCCCGGGGCGTGCGGAACCGGTGGGCCCCCGGACAGGCCCTAGCGGGCCCGCCGCCACCGGTTCAGGAAGCCCAGCAGGGTCGACTGCTGCTTCTGCCCGTCCTCCGCCCGCCGCTCCGGGTCCGCTCCCGGCCCCGTCGGGGGCTGCTCAGGGGCGGACGCCCCGTCGGTGGCGAACGGCAGCGAGATCGGCGGGATGGGCGGCGCCGGGGGCGCCCCCGGCGGCATCTCCTGCCGCGGGCCCGGCGGGCCCTGCTGCCCCAGTGGACCCGGCTGCCCCTGCGGTCCCGGCTCCCCCGGCCCGGCGGCGGGCGGCGCGCCGCGCCGTCCCCCCGGCCTGGGGACGGGCGCGAACCGCACCGGCAGCGTGATCACGCCCCGCACGAAGATCCCGGACAGCCACTTCAGCTCCTCGATCTCCCCGGCGAGCACGAGATCGGGGATCCGGTCCAGCAGCTTCTCCAGCGCGACGGAGGCGATCAGCCGGGCCGAGGACCGGCCGGGGCACGCGTGGGCGCCCGCGCCGAACGCCAGGTGGGCCCGGTTCCCCTGCTTGTGCGGGGACCGCAGCAGGGCGTCCCGGTTGGTCGCCGCGAAGCTGATCATCACGGCGTCGCCCGCGCGCAGCCGCTTCCCGGCGAGGTTGGTGTCGTGGACCGGGAAGTAGAGCCCCATGTTGGCCAGCGGCGGGTCGGTCCAGAGCACCTCGTCGAGGGCGTCCTCGACGAGCATGCTGCCGCCCATCAGCTCCCCCGAGAACCGCTCGTCGGTGAGCAGCACCCGCAGGGCGTTGCCGATCAGGCCGGGCACCACCCCGGTCACCATCCCGATCAGCAGCAGCAGCTGCTCGACCAGCTCCTCGTCGGTCAACCGGGCCGGATGGGCGATCAGCCAGGAGGTGATGTCGGCGCCCGGCTCGCGCCGCTTGAGGTCGATCAGCTCGCGCAGCGCCGCGCCCGCGGTCCGGTCCCCGCCGGAGGGGTCGGAGCCGTCGATGAACGCCGCCACGCCCTGCAGCAGCCGGTCCATGATCTCCTGCGGGCAGCCGAAGAGCTGGCTGGTCACCATGATCGGGACCAGTGCGCAGTACGACCCGATCAGCTCGGCCTCGCCCGCCTCGCAGAACTGGTCGATCAGCGAGTCGGCGATGCGCTCGACGTAGTTCCGCAGCGCACTGGAGTCGATCCGGCCGGTGGTGTCCTCGATGGCGCCGCGCAGCCGCCGGTGCTCCTCGCCGTCCACGAAGTCGACCTGCGGCCGGGGCCTGATGACCTGCGGGGCGTAGCTGGTCTCCGGCAGCAGGCCCTCGTTCCTGGCCCGCCAGTGGCGGGGGTCCTTGGAGAAGGTCTCGGGGCGCCGCATGACCTCCAGAGCCGTGTCGTACGCCAGGCACAACATGGCCGGGACCCCTCTGTCCAGTTCCACCGGCGCGAGCGGGCCGTGGGCCTCGCGCAGCCGCCGGTAGACCGCGAAGGGGTCCGCGCCGAACTCGGGCGCGTGGAGCGGTTCGGCACCGGTCTCCCCGTGGGCGGGACAGCCCGGCGGAGGTAAGGCGCCCGGACGCTGAGCACTCGAATCGAAAAGCTGGGTCACACGTGCTCCTGGACACCGCCGGACCCACCCCGCGGGCGGACGCGGACGGTGCTACTTCGACGACAGGACCTGGGATCCACCGAGTGGATCTTGCGGACGTAGGCTAGCCCAACAGGCCCCTCGCCGCGCACCGTTCAGCGATCCGTCCGGTGCCACCGGCACGATCCGGCCGGAGCCACGGAACCCGAGCCGGCCGGAGCCACGGAACGATCCGGCCTGAGCCACGGAACGATCCGGCCGGCCCCATCGGCACGACGATCCGGACGCGCCCCACCGCGCGCCCCGCACGGGGTCACGCGCGACGGCTCAGCAGCCACGGCTCGACGACCCCGAGGCCACGCACCGGCCGCTGCCACATCGGCTGCAGCGCGAAGCGGTACGAGGGCGGCTCCTCGCCCTCCTTCTCCGCCGCGGCGGCCGCCTCCGCGGCCTCCGCCTCCGACACCGGGGCCTCCCCGGTGCGGCTCAGCTCCTCGGCGAACGCGCCGTCCACCAGGACCGCGTTCTTGGGGGCTATGGACGTCAGCCGGCTGGCCAGGTTCACCGTCGTGCCGAAGACATCGCCCATCCGCGTCGTGACCGTGCCGAACGCGATCCCGACCCGCAGCTCGGGCATCGTCTCGTCATGCGTCAGCGTCTCGATCAGGCGCAGCCCGATCTCGGCGGCGATGCCCGCGTCGTCGGCCGCGTAGAGCACCTCGTCGCCCAGCGTCTTGATCAGCCGCCCGCCGTGCGCCGCCACCAGGTCGGCCGCCGTGGTCTCGAACGCCTCGACCAGCTCGCCGAGCTCCTCCTCCTCCAGCCGCCGGGTCAGCCGGGTGAAGCTCACCAGGTCCGCGAAGCCGACGGCCAGCCGACGGTCCACCATCTCGACGTCGTCCGCCGCCTGCACCACCCGGCCGGTCGCGGCCGCGAGCTGGCGCCGGTAGACGTAGACCAGGAACTCCTCCAGCTCCGGCAGCAACAGCTCGACCAGCGGATACGCGATCTCGGTCCGGGTCATCCCGGTCTCCTGGGGGTCGGTGAGCCCCTCCAGGAAGGAGTCGATCTGCCAGTCGGCGAGCCGGGCGGTGGTCTGGCCGGTGGACCGCGCCACCTGGATGGCCATCGGCTCGCTCAGCAGCCCGGCCTCCACCAGGCCGGACAGCCGCCGCAGCGCCAGTACGTCGGCCTCGGTCAGCGCCTTGGCCTGGCCGATGTCGGCGAAGCCCATGGCCCGCCAGAAGCGGGTGGCCAGCTCGACCGAGACGCCCGCGCTGCGGGCGGCCTGGAAGGGGGTGTAGCGCCGCTCGGCGCCGAGGATCAGCTGCTCCAGCCGGAGCGCGATGGGATCCGGCTGGTCCTCCTCGGGGGCCTCCGCGCCGGCGCTCTCCCGCGCCCCGGTGTCCCGTACGGCCCCGTCGGGCGCGGCGGCGTCCAGCACCTCGCGCTCCTCGGCCGTGCCGGAACCCGCGTCGTCGGCGGTCACCGCCCGCCCCCTGTCCGATCCCTGCGCACTGCCCTTCCGTTCCCTCTTCCCGGCCTGGTCCCGATCTCGTCCACAGCCGCCCCGAGCTGGACCGACCGCGACCACGATACGTCAGGTGTGCCGTAGCTCACTCTTGCGCGGGAGGGTCATTCCTCCCTCGGTACGGAGCGTAGATGCACGATGTCCCCGGCGGAGACCGGCTCCTGAACCCCGCCCTCCGTGGCCAGAACCAGACGCCCGTCACCGTCGATCGCGACCGCCTCGCCGACGCGCTCCCGGCCGCCCGGAAGCTCGGCCCGCACTTGGCGCCCGAGCGTCGCACAGCCCGCCGCGTACGTCTCCTGGAGGCCGCTCGCCCCGGGGTCGCCCGCGAAGCGGCGCCACTCCCCGTACCACTCCGCGATCGAGCGCAGCACGGCCCGCAGCAGCGGGTCGCGGTCGGTGGAGACGGCGTCGGCCAGGGCCAGCGACCCGGCGGTGGGAACGGGCAGTTCACCGGCGCGCAGCGAGACGTTCAGCCCCATGCCGATCACCACCGCGTCCCCGGCCCGCTCGGCGAGGATCCCGCCGAACTTCCGCTCCTCGCCGCCGATCGTCACCAGCAGGTCGTTCGGCCACTTCAGCGCGGTGTCCACGCCCGCCGTACGGCTGAGCGCCCCGGCGGCCGCGACCCCGGCCAGCAGCGGCAGCCAGCCCCAGCGCTCGGTGGACACGCCGGCGTCGCCGGGGCGTAGCAGGATGGAGAAGAAGAGCCCGGACCGGGCCGGGGCCGTCCAGGCGCGGTCGAGCCGGCCGCGCCCCGCGGTCTGCTCCTCGGCGATGAGCACCGCGCCCTCGGGGGCCCCGGCCCGGGCCCGGGTGACCAGATCCGTATTGGTCGAGCCGGTCGCCCGCACCACCTCGAGCTCGGTCCACAGCGCGCCGGGGCGCACCAGCCCCCGGCGCAGCGCGGCGGCGTTCAGCGGTGGCCGCTCCAGGTCGGACCAGCGTCCGCGCGCGTCACCTGGGCTCCCTGAGGTGTCAGAAGGCGTCATGGGGGCCAGCCTAGGGTCAGGAGGTGTGGCCAACGACGCAGTGCCACCAAGCGGTGCCGCCGATACGCTACGTGCCGGTAGCCCAGCCAGCGCAAAGCCGCCGAACGGTCCGAAACCACCGAAACCCGACAGGTCCCGTCTGATCACGATCACGACCCGTACGACCCCCTTCCCCGTCTTCCCCCGACCCTGAAGACGCCGCCGTATCCACCCCCAGGACGAGCAGGAGCCGCATCCCGATGTCCACCGAGCCGGAGATCGCCCCCGAGATTCCAGACCGTCACACCACCGCGGGGAAGCTCGCGGACCTGCAGCGCCGCATCGAAGAAGCGACCCATGCCGGGTCCGCGCGCGCGGTGGAGAAGCAGCACGCCAAGGGCAAGCTGACCGCCCGCGAACGCATCGACCTCCTCCTGGACGAGGGGTCCTTCACCGAGCTCGACGAGTTCGCCCGGCACCGCTCGACCAACTTCGGCATCGACCAGAACCGGCCCTACGGGGACGGGGTGGTCACCGGCTACGGCACGGTCGACGGCCGCCCGGTGGCCGTGTTCTCCCAGGACTTCACGGTCTTCGGCGGCGCGCTCGGGGAGGTGTTCGGCGAGAAGATCGTCAAGGTCATGGACTTCGCGCTGAAGACCGGCTGCCCGGTCATCGGCATCAACGACTCCGGCGGCGCCCGCATCCAGGAGGGTGTGGTCTCGCTCGGCATGTACGGCGAGATCTTCCGCCGCAACACCCACGCCTCCGGGGTGATCCCGCAGATCAGCCTGGTCGTGGGCCCGTGCGCCGGCGGGGCGGTCTACTCCCCGGCGATCACCGACTTCACGGTGATGGTCGACCAGACCTCGCACATGTTCATCACCGGACCCGATGTGATCAAGACGGTCACCGGTGAGGACGTGGGCTTCGAGGCGCTGGGCGGCGCCCGGACCCACAACACCACCTCCGGTGTCGCGCACTACATGGCCGGGGACGAGAAGGACGGCATCGAGTACGTCAAGGCCCTGCTGTCCTACCTCCCCTCCAACAACCTCTCCGAGCCCCCGGCCTTCCCCGACGAGGCCGATCTGGAGGTCTCGGACGAGGACCGGGAGATGGACACCCTCATCCCGGACTCGGCGAACCAGCCGTACGACGTGCACAAGGCCATCGAGCACGTGCTGGACGACAACGAGTTCCTGGAGACGCAGGCGCTCTTCGCGCCCAACATCATCACCGGCTTCGGCCGGGTCGAGGGCCACCCGGTGGGCATCGTGGCCAACCAGCCGATGCAGTTCGCCGGCTGCCTGGACATCGACGCCTCCGAGAAGGCCGCGCGCTTCGTGCGCACCTGCGACGCGTTCAACGTGCCCGTCCTGACCTTCGTGGACGTGCCCGGCTTCCTGCCCGGCACCGACCAGGAGTACAACGGCATCATCCGGCGCGGCGCCAAGCTGATCTTCGCCTACGCGGAGGCCACGGTCCCGCTGATCACGGTCATCACCCGCAAGGCGTTCGGCGGCGCCTACGACGTGATGGGCTCCAAGCACCTGGGCGCCGACCTCAACCTGGCCTGGCCCACCGCGCAGATCGCGGTCATGGGGGCCCAGGGCGCGGTCAACATCCTCCACCGGCGCACCATCGCCTCCTCCGACGATCCGGAGACCACCCGCACCGAGCTGATCGCCGACTACGAGGACACCCTGCTGAATCCGTATATCGCGGCCGAGCGAGGGTATGTGGATGCTGTGATCATGCCCTCCGAGACCCGCCGCCACATCGTCCGCGGCCTGCGGACCCTGCGGAACAAGCGCGAAGCGCTGCCCCCGAAGAAGCACGGCAACATCCCCCTCTAGCGAAGGGTGTTTCCATGATCCGTATTGTCCGGGGCAACCCGACCCCCGAGGAGTTGGCCGCCGCTCTGGCGGTGGTGCAAGCACGCGCGGCGGCCGCCACGGCCGCTGCGCAGACCGAGGACGATCCGGAGGAGTGGTCCGACCCGGCCCGTACCGTCCCCAGCGTCCGGGTGCCACACCCGGGTCCCAAGGCGTGGCGCACCAGCTACTGGCCCGCCTGAGCCGCCCGCGGCGGGCCGAATGGCAGCTTCGCGCCGGGGCGCCTGAGTACGCGTACTCAGGCGCCCCGGCGCGACGGGCTTCAGGATCGGACGCATGCTGTGGTCCGAGCCGTCCGATGAGCCGCCCGAGGAACTGCGGCGCGCCGAGGCCATGCTCCGCCGCGCCCGCACCGTCCTGGCCGTCTCCGTGCTGCTGGCGATGTGCATCCTCGGCACGTGGCCCTAGCCAAGGGGTGTCCGGCGGACACCCCGTAGCAGGTGGCCCTGGCCCGCGGCCCCCGTCCGCGGGCGGCTTACCCTGGTGCGCATGACTGTGCAGCGCACTCTCGTCCTCGCGTCCGCCTCGCCCGCCCGGCTCGGGCTGCTGCGGCAGGCCGGAATGGCGCCGAAGGTGATCGTCAGCGGGGTGGACGAGGACGCGCTCAGCGCCGAGACCCCCGCCGAGCTGGCCCGAGTGCTGGCCGAGGCGAAGGCCACCGCCGTGGCCGGGCTCCCGGAGACGGCCGGCTCCCTTGTCATCGGCTGCGACTCGGTGCTGGAGCTCGACGGTCAGGCGCTCGGCAAACCGGCCGACGCCGAGGAGGCCACCGCCCGCTGGAAGTCGATGCGCGGCCGGGCCGGGGTGCTGCGCACCGGGCACTGCGTGATCGACACGGCGAGCGGCCGCCGCACCTCGGCCACCGCGTCCACCACCGTCCGCTTCGGCGAGCCGACGGACGAGGAGATCGCGGCGTACGTCGCCAGTGGCGAACCGCTGCACGTGGCGGGCGCGTTCACGCTCGACGGCCGTTCGGCGCCGTTCATCGACGGCATCGAGGGCGACTCCGGAAACGTGATCGGGCTGTCCCTGCCGCTGTTCCGCCAGCTGCTGGCCGAGCTGGACGTGCGGATCACGGACCTCTGGAACGACTAGGGAATTACGGCTAGGGGTTTCCCCGGAATCCTTATCGGACCGGGCCGGGCCGGGGCCTTCCGGACCGGGCCGGGCCCCGCCGGATCAGGCCGGGCCCTTCCGGATCAGGCCGGGCTGGGGGCATCGTGGCCGCCGCCCGCGGCCTCCGCGGAGGGCTCGGCGGGCGGCTCCGCCTCGTACCCCAGCAGGCTCAGCACGATCAGCCCCAGCACCACCATCAGGAACGCGAACGCCGCCCAGCCCACCAGGCCGACCGAGAACGCGCCCAACAGCCCGTGCACCACCGCGCAGGTGATGAGCAGGATGCGGGCGAGGCGGCCGGGGGCGCGGTCGCGCACGGCGGTGCGCAGCAGCACCACCCCGCACCCCAGCAGATAGAGGCCGAAGAGGCCGCCCGCGACCCAGGTGCCGATCGACATCGCGTCGGTGTCCAGGCCCCCCATGGACATCTGCTGACGGTCCACGACCAGGCCGAGGATCCAGTTCAGCAGCGCTATGCCGACCGCCTCGACCATCAGTGTCACTGCCGCCACCGCGGCCACTGGTCTGCGCGCCACCGGGATCCCCTCCCACTCTGTCAGTGCCGAAGCACGCTACTAATGGGTAAGCGCCGCCACAAGAGGTGTGGCCGAGCTGAACGCCGTGGCAAAGTTTCCGCCCGGCATTCGTAGGGTCTCCACAAAGAATCGCGAAGCGCCGCAGCACGGCGCGGCGGAGACCTTGCCCACATCGCGGGCCGCGGCACGGCCCGGAAAACCGGGCGTACCGTGGAGCGACGGGGGATCCGGACGTTCGTCCAACGCGAGGTTCACGCTCCGTGTGGTCAAGCTCACGCCCGGGGTCTTCTCGGCGCGAGGTGTCGCCTGTACCTAAACTCGGCTTGTTCCAAGGAGGGAGCCATCGTGCGCAAGGTGCTCATCGCCAACCGTGGCGAGATCGCTGTCCGTGTTGCCCGTGCCTGCCGGGATGCCGGGATCGCGAGCGTTGCCGTCTACGCCGATCCGGACCGGGACGCTGTGCATGTGCGCGCGGCCGATGAAGCCTATGCGCTGGGCGGTGACACCCCGGCGGCCAGCTATCTCGACCAGGCCAAGGTCCTGGCCGCGGCCGCCGAATCCGGCGCCGACGCCATCCACCCCGGCTACG
>NZ_JAEEAP010000312.1 GCF_016103465.1 Streptomyces sabulosicollis | reverse complement strand
CAGTCTTCCACGAGGATCACCCCTTCCCTCCTGACCTTGATCACCAAGGCCAAGAATCAGATGAAGATCCGCAAATGGGTCAGTATTGACACGCCGTCAAAGGGTCAGAGTTCGACCGACGCCGAGACCAGCACCGGCAGCCGGATCTCCCCATAGCGCCCCTCGATCTCATCCGTGAAGCGCCGATCGTTCTGCGCGATCTGCCGGTAGAACGCGGCCTGGTCCTCAGGGCCGCCGCACCACCCGTCCACGATCCGCTCCAGCACCTCCGGATGGAGCCCTGAGGCGCTCCCCGAGCGGACGTACTCACGCACCAGCCCCCGGTGCACCTCGGGCGACAGCTGCCCGAAGACCTCGTGGTGGGCGCCGATCAGGCGGTACGTGGGGGAGCCCCACGGGGACAGGGCGAGGGCGTCGACCAGGGCCAGCCGACGGAACCTCGCTCCGTGCAGCAGATGTGCGCGCAGCGCGACGCAGCCGCCGAAGTCATGGGCGACGACGGCCGGTTCCGCCCCCTCCCTGGTCAGCCCCCACTCCTCGAGCAGCTCACCGAAGACCCGGCCCTGCGCGGCGAGCGAGACGTCCTGGCCCGTCCGCTTCTCGGAGGTCCCATAGCCGGGCATGTCCCAGACGAACACCCGGTGCCGGTCGGCCAGCGCACGGGCGACGCCCCGCCACACATACGACGAGAACGGCGTGCCGTGCAGCAGCACGACCGGCGGCGCGTCCGGCGCGCCGAGCGCGGCCCAGCGGACCTCGCCGGAGGCGCTGCGGTAGGTGCGGTCCAGGTTCCAGTCGGTCTTCCACTCAGTGCCTGTCATGAGTAAAACCGTAGACACTCCTTACCGCCGCTGTCGAGGGGTTACCGCAAGGCGATGCGAAGGGGCGACAGGGAGAGGCGGGGCGACGAGACGACGCGACGAGACGACGCGAGGAGACGACGCGAGAAGACGGCGCGAGAAGCCCCGCGCACGCCGCGCCCCGCGCACCGGGTACGCACCCCCACGACGCCTCGTAGAATCGAGCCCACCATGGTTTACCTCGACCACGCCGCCACCACCCCGATGCTCCCGGAGGCGGTGCAGGCGATGACCGCCCAGCTCGCCGTCACGGGCAACGCCTCCTCGCTGCACGCCGCCGGCCGGCGTGCCCGCCGTACCGTCGAGGAGTCGCGAGAATCCCTGGCCGCCTCGCTGGGCGCCCGCCCGAGCGAGGTCGTCTTCACCGCCGGAGGGACCGAGGCCGACAACCTCGCGGTCAAGGGGCTCTACTGGTCCCGCAGGAACGCCGACCCGGACCGCGTCCGGGTGCTCGCCAGCCCCGTGGAGCACCACGCCGTGCTGGACGCCGTCGACTGGCTCGCCGAGCACGAGGGCGCGCGGGTCGAATGGCTGCCGGTGGACTCCCTGGGGCGGGTCCACCCCGAGGCGCTGCGCGAGGCGATCGCCCGCGACCCCTCGGACGTCGCCCTCGCCACCGTCATGTGGGCCAACAACGAGATCGGCACCATTCAGCCGGTCCGCGAACTCGCCGCCACCGCCGCCGAGTTCGGCGTTCCGCTGCATGCCGACGCGGTTCAGGCGTTCGGCCAGATCGAGGTCGACTTCGCCGCCTCGGGGCTGGCCGCGATGACCGTCAGCGGCCACAAGATAGGCGGCCCCTACGGCATCGGCGCGCTGCTGCTCGGCCGTGAGCACACGCCCGTGCCCGTGCTGCACGGCGGCGGCCAGGAGCGCCAGGTGCGGTCCGGGACGCTCGACACCCCGGCCATCGCCGCCTTCGCGGTGGCCGGTGCGCACGCCACCGGGCACCGCGAGGAGTTCGCCCGCGAGATCGGCGCCCTGCGCGACGCTCTGATCACCGCCGTCCGTACGGCCGTGCCCGACGCGGTCCTCGGCGGCGACCCCGACCCGGCGGGCCGGCTCCCCGCCAATGCCCACTTCTCCTTCCCCGGCTGCGAGGGCGATTCGCTGCTCCTGCTGCTGGACGCGCAGGGCATCGAATGCTCGACGGGATCGGCCTGCACGGCCGGTGTCGCCCAGCCCAGCCATGTGGTCCTGGCCACCGGCAGCGACCCCGACCTGGCCCGTGGCACCCTGCGCTTCTCGTTCGGCCACACCTCGACCAAGGCCGATGTGGAGGCCGTCGCGGACGCGATCGGCCCGGCGGTGGAACGGGCGCGCGGGGCGGGGCTCAGCTGACGGCCCCTGCCGGTCTCCGCCCGGACCGCCTCATCATCACCACGGAATTCGGATTGTCCTGGCGGTCATTTCACATAACCTACGGAACATCAATCTCCGCTTGAAATGGCGGAGAGCCGTGGGAAAGGATTTACCCGTCAACGAAACCTGTCATGCGCGGAATGCCCACAGGTTTTTCTTCACGGGGAAATCCAGGAGTTCATCGATGTCGCAGCCTTCGCTGCCACCGCACCACCAGCCGCCGCACCGGTCCCCGCAGCCGCAGGGGGTGCGGCGGCCGCCGTCGCGGGGGTGGCGCCCCACGTCCGCACTGAAGCTGATCGTGGGCGGGGTCCTCACGGTCGCCCTGGTGAGCGGCTGTGGAGGGGATGACGACGGCGAGGGCGGAGGCTCGTCCTCAAAGGGCGCCCAGGCGAAGACGCTGGGCAAGGTCGCCATGCCGAAGGTCGGCAAGGAGACCAACACCATGGGCACCTGGGTGACGGACTCGACCTTTGTGAAGGGCGACGTCAACAAGCTCGTCGGCTACTCGCTCGACGGCGCCAGGACCAAGTGGCGGCTTCCGCTCGGCGGGCAGCTCTGCTGGGCCTCACCGCATATGACGAAGGACGGTCTGACCGCCGTCCTGTTCCGGGACGGTGCGGGGGAGGACGCGCTCTGCACCAAGGTCGGGCTGGTCGACCTGAAAAAGGGAAAGCTGGTCTGGCAGAAGGAGGGGTCGGACAGCGAGGGCAACGCCGGGGTGCAGTTCGACGAGGTCACCATCGGCGGAGGCACCGTCGCCGCGGGCGGCACCGGCGGCGGGGGAGCCTGGTCGCTCGACGGGAAGCCGCTGTGGAAGCCCGCGTACCTCGCGGACTGCGACGACAACGGCTACGCGGGCGGCGATGACAAGATCGTCGCGATCCGGGGCTGCGACAGCGAGGACTCCAGCACCGAGCGGCTGGAGGTCCAGACGGTCGACCCCAGGACCCGCGATGTGAAGTCGTCCTACAAGCTGGACGAGAAGGTCGAGTACGCGCACGTGATCTCCACCGCGCCGCTCGTCGTGGCCGTCGACACCGGCGACTCGGACGCCGGGACCGGCACCACGGACATCCTGACCATCGACGACAGCGGCAAGCGGGGCAAGCTGCTCAGCACGATCGACGTGCTGGCCAAGGGGTACCAGCCCAACTGCCCGGCCACGAGCGTGGAGGGCTGCACCGAGCTCGCCCTCGACAAGGCGAGCAGCACCCTCTACCTCTCCTCGGAGGTGGACGTGGACCACGGCGGCCCGGGGGAGCGGATCACCGGCCTGAACCTGAAGACCGGCAAGGAGACCGGGAAGACGAAGATGGCGGAGAGCCGGTCGCTGATCCCTGTCCAGACCGATGACGACGGCTCCCTGATCGCCTATCTGGGCTCCATGTACAGCGAGGCCGGCGGGGTCGTGCGCGTCGATCCCAAGACCTTCGCGCTGGAGACCCTCCAGACCCACCCGGACGACATGAAGGACGTGGAGTCCGACATGGACACCTACGGGGACTGCACCATGATCTACACCGGGAAGAAGCTCTACATCGGCGACAGCCGGGCGAGCAGGCCCACCAGCGACAGCCCGGCCCGTCCGCTCGCCGTCGTCTTCGGCGCCTGAGCCAGGTCCGCCTGAGCCAGGTCGGTCACTTCGCCGTCCGTGCCACGCGCACCGCTCGCACCAGCCGTATGTACCGGTCCCAGTCCCAGTGGCGGCCGGGGTCGGTGTGATCGGTGCCCGGCACCTCCACATGGCCGACGATGTGCTCACGGTCCCGCGGGATGTCGTACCGCTCGCAGATCGACGCGGTCAGCCGTGCCGAGGCGCGGTACATCGGGTCCGTGAAGGAGCTCGGCCGGCTCACGAACCCCTCGTGCTCGATGCCGATGCTGCGCTCGTTGTACGAGCGGTTGCCCGCGTGGAACGCGACATCCAGCTCCCGGACCATCTGCGCGATATGCCCGTCGCGGCGCACCACGTAGTGCGCCGCGGCGCGGTGTCCGGGGTCCCGGAAGACCCGCACCGCGTCGTCGTAGCTGCCCTGGACCACATGGATCACCACCCGGTCGATGGCGAAGTCGTCCGGCCGGTCCGCCCACCGCCAGTTCGCGCCCGAGGCCGCGATCCACTCCGCGCCCGGCTGATCGACCGCCCCCGCCTTGCGCGGCTTGTCGATCCCGGGCAGCCGCCACCACATCCGGGCCAGCTCGTCCCGCGCGGCATAGGCCGCGACACCCGCGCCGAGACCGGCCGCCGAGCCGCCGATCAGGAGGGTGCGCCTGCTGACGCGGCGTCCACCGCCGGTCGTGGTCTCGCTCACGGAAGGCTCAACGCGCGGGGGAGGGCGTTGGGTTCCGGCCGCGGCGATCATGGCGGGAACCCTTCGTTCCGGACCGTGGCCCTCTGGCCTCCCGGGTAGATGAACGTTGAACTGTCTCTGGGTCGGCTCCAGGCTTCCGTACCGTGGAGCCTGCCCGCTGGAATGTGTCCATCCGCTCGACGAGGAGCTGACGGTATGCGCATCGGATTCGCCCTTCCCCAGTTCGGTCCGCTCGCCCACCACCCCGGGGACATCGCGCGGTTCGCGCGCCAGGCCGAGGACCTCGGCGCGGACAGCCTGTGGGTCGGGGACCGCCTGCTCGCCCCGGTGGACCCGACCGTCGGCTACGCGGGCACCGATGTGATCCCGCCCGAATTCCGCGCCGCGCTGGACCCCTTCGCCGTGCTGGCCACCGCCGCCGCGGCCACCGAGCGGGTGCGGCTCGGCACCGATGTCCTCAACGCCCCCTGGTACCCGCCCGCGCTGCTCGCCCGCTCCCTCACCACCATCGATCTGCTGAGCGCGGGGCGGCTCCTGGTCGGGCTCGGCACCGGCTGGTCGCCCGAGGAGTACGAGGCGGTGGACGTCCCCATGGCCGAGCGCGGGCGGCGCCTCGACGAATGCCTCGACGCCCTGGACGCCTGGTGGACCCGGAACCCGGTCGAGTACCGCGGGGACCACTGGACCGTGCCCGCCTCCCACGTCGACCTCAAACCGGCCTCGCGCCCCCGCCCGCCCGTCTACCTCGCCGCCTTCGCGCCCGCGGCCATGCGCCGGGTGGCCCGGCGCGCCGACGGCTGGCTGCCCATCGCGGTCGTGCCCGCCGGGTCCGGAGCGCCCGACCCCGTCGCCGCCCTGGCCGAGCGGCTGCCCGGGGTGCGGGAAGCGGTCGAGCGGGAGGGCCGGGACCCGGCGGCGTTCGACGCGATCCTGCGCGTCAACCCGAGCGCCGACGCCACCGTGGACGACATCGCGACGACCCTGGTCCGGGCCGAGCGGGAGGCGGGCGTCCAGCACGCCTTCGTCGATCTGATCTACCTCGGCAAGGACGCCGACCAGGCCCTGGACCTCGTCCAGCGGGTGCTGGAGCGGGCGCGGGCCAGCTGAGCGGGGCGATGGCCGGCCGCCGCTTGCTCATTTAGCCGCTGCACAGTGAGCGACTTATGCTGGCCGGGTTATGACTGACTTCCCCGGTGCGCCCACAGGTCCCCGCGACGGCCGTCGGCTGCGCGTCCTCGCCGCCATGTCCGGCGGTGTGGACTCCGCGGTCGCCGCCGCGCGGGCGGCCGAGGCGGGCCACGATGTGACCGGCGTCCATCTCGCGCTCTCCGCCAACCCGCAGTCGTTCCGCACCGGCGCCCGCGGCTGTTGCACCATCGAGGACTCGCGGGACGCCCGGCGCGCCGCCGATGTGATCGGCATCCCCTTCTACGTGTGGGACCTCGCCGAGCGGTTCCGTGAGGACGTGGTCGAGGACTTCATCGCCGAGTACGAGGCCGGGCGCACCCCCAATCCGTGTCTGCGCTGCAACGAGAAGATCAAGTTCGCCGCGCTGCTGGACAAGGCGCTCGCCCTCGGCTTCGACGCCGTCTGCACCGGGCACTACGCCACGATCGTGGAGCGCCCGGACGGCTCGCGCGAGCTGCACCGCGCCAGCGACATGGCCAAGGACCAGTCCTACGTCCTCGGCGTGCTCGACGAGCGCCAGCTCGCCCACGCGATGTTCCCCCTCGGCGACACCCTGACGACCAAGGACGAGATCCGCGCGGAGGCGGAGCGGCGGGGCCTGGCCGTGGCCAAGAAGCCCGACAGCCATGACATCTGCTTCATCGCCGACGGCGACACCCAGGGCTTCCTGGCCCGGCACCTGGGGACGGCCGAGGGCGACATCGTCGACGAGGACGGGCACAGGCTGGGCACCCACGAGGGTGCGTACGGCTTCACGATCGGGCAGCGCAAGGGGCTGCGCATCGGCCATCCGGCGCCCGACGGCAAGCCGCGCTACGTCCTGGACATCTCCCCGGTGGACAACACGGTCACGGTCGGCCCCGCCGAGGCCCTCGACGTCGCCGCCCTCACCGCCATCAAGCCGCGCTGGTGCGGGGCCCCGCCGGTGGGCCCGGGCACGTACACCGCCCAGCTGCGCGCACATGGCGGCGAAACCGAGGTGATGGCCGAGCGGATCGGGGAATCCGAGCTGCGGGTGACCTTCACCGAGCCGGTGCGGGGCGTGGCGCCGGGGCAGGCGATCGTGCTCTACGACGACACCCGCGTCGTCGGCTCCGCGACCATCGCCGCGACCGAGCGCGCCCGGGCGGTCGCCTCGTAGCGGCGGTGCCGTCGGCCCAGGAGGGCCCTGGAAGGCGCTGTGAGGCCCTGGAAAGTGCTGGAAAGTGCTGGAGAATTCCGGGGGGATATCCGCTTTTGGTGATTTTGGTGAGAAAGAAGCCGAAAGTCAGGATTGGGTGGTTGATCTCCGTTTGGTGCGGTCAGTTTCTCTGAAGTTAACGTGCGTCCGGCCATTCCGGTGGCATGCGTCACGTGAATCTGGGAATGCGCCCGGCGGACACGGGTGCCGTGGTCCGCTGTCTCAGCACCGGAGGTTCCGTTATTTCTGCGCAACCTGTACAGAAATTTGGCGACAATCCAGTTGATGTCAGGGACACTGATCACTACACAGAGGAGTACGTACCCAGCTTCGTCGAAAAGTGGGACTCGCTGATCGACTGGGACCGGAGGGCGGAGAGCGAGGGTACGTTCTTCATCGACCTGCTGCGGGAGCGCGGCGTCAAGAAGGTCCTGGACGTGGCCACCGGGACCGGCTTCCATTCGGTCCGGCTGCTCGAGGCCGGATTCGAGACCGTGAGCGCCGACGGCAGCGCCGAAATGCTCGCCCAGGCATTCGCCAACGGGCTCAAGCACGGTGACCACATCCTCCGCGTGGTCCAGGCCGACTGGCGCTGGCTCAACCGCGACGCCCACGGCGAGTACGACGCCATCGTCTGTCTCGGGAACTCCTTCACTCATCTGTTCTCCGAGCGCGACCGGCGCAAGGCGCTCGCGGAGTTCTACGCCATGCTCACGCACGACGGAATCCTCATCCTCGACCAGCGCAACTACGACACGATCCTCGATCGCGGCTACAGCAGCAAGCATGTGTACTACTACTGCGGAGAAGACGTCGCCGTAGAACCGGAGTACGTGGACGAGGGGCTGGTGCGCATGCGCTACAGCTTCCCCGACGAATCCGTCTACCACCTCAACATGTATCCGCTGCGCAAGGACTACACGCGCAGGCTGATGCAGGAGGTCGGCTTCCAGCGGATCGAGACCTACGGCGACTTCCAGCACACCTACCGGGAGGAGCAGCCCGACTTCTTCATCCACGTCGCCGAGAAGGAATACCGCACGACGGAGGAGCCGGTCGGGCCGATCGGCTCGGTCACGGCGAACGCGGAGTATTCCGGAGCCGTGGGCACCGCCCGCGACTACTACAACTCCGCGGACGCCGACGCCTTCTACTGGCGGGTCTGGGGCGGCGAGGACATCCACATCGGCATCTACGACCGGCCCGACGAGCCGATCGCCGAGGCCAGCAGGCGCACCGTGGCCCGGATGGCCGGGCAGCTGGGCCTGACCGAGTCCTCCGTCGTCCTCGACCTCGGAGCGGGCTTCGGCGGCTCGGCGCGCTATCTGGCCGAGACGTACGGCTGCCGCGTCATCGCGCTCAACCTCAGCGAGGTGGAGAACGAGCGCCACCGCGCGCTGAACGCCGAACGCGGGCTGGCCGAGGCCATCGAGGTGATGGACGGCTCCTTCGAGTCCATCCCGCTGCCGGACAACAGCGTCGACGTCGTCTGGTCGCAGGACGCGTTCCTGCACAGCGGCAACCGGGCCCGCCCCCTGGAGGAGGCCGCCCGCGTCCTGCGCCCCGGCGGCCACCTCATCTTCACCGACCCCATGGCGGCCGACGGCTGCCCCGCCGAAACCCTCCGCCCCATCCTGGACCGCATCCACCTGGAGACCATGGGGTCGCCCGGGTTCTACCGCCATGAACTGGCGCGGCTCGGCTTCACCGAGGTCGGCGGCGGCTTCCAGGAGCACCGCGAGCACCTGATCACCCACTACGCCCGGGTCCTGGAGGAGACTCGCCGCCAGGAGGCCGACGGCCTGGCGGAAGAGGTCAGCGCCGACTACCTCACCCATATGAAGAAGGGGCTGAGCAACTGGGTCGAGGGCGGCAGAAACGGCCATGTGACCTGGGGCATCTTCCACTTCACCCGCTGATCCGGGGTCGGCCCCTGACCTCCGACCCGGTCGGGTGGCCGGTGGCGGGTTCCGGACCCGCTGTCGGCCACCCGGGGCCGCTCACCGGGCGTTCGCGCTCAGCGGGAGGCCCGCGACCTGGTGGTACAGGGTGGCGAGTGGCGCCGCGAGGTGCCCCTGGCCGGAGGCCGCGGCTGGCGGCGGGGTCTCGCCGGTGAGGACGAGGGCCTGTCGCCAGTAGCGCAGCGAGAACGAACCGGCGCGCGTCCCGCGGCGGAACCGGGTGCGCAGCCACGCGCGGAACGCCGGTGTGTCGTCGTGGCCGTCGATGCGGGCGTAGGCGCGCACGAAGTGGCCGTGCGCTTCGGCGAGCCGGTCCTGGCAGTCGGCTGCCAGGGCCTCACCGGCGAGCGCGCAGGAGTCCAGGAGACCGGCGTAGAACGACGCCACGTCGCCCACCTGGTGGGGCTGCGGCTGGCGGCGCCGGTCGTCCGCGGTGGCCAGGGCGTGCAGCTCGGCATAGGCGAGGACGGTCGCGGTGGTCGGGGCGGCCGGTGGCGTGGGCACCGCGCCGTCGATGACGGCCTGGGCGAGGCGGCGCGGCAGGCTTGCTGGGAGCGCCCAGTGCCAGTACCGCACCAGCCGGTCGTGGGCGTCGTCCGGCTTGCCCACCCCGGCGAGCAGGGCGAGGCGGCGCAGCCGTTCCGGTGCGGGGCAGTCGTCCAGCGCGCGAAGCACCTCCCGGCGCCATGTGGCCTCACGCAACTGTTCCCGGACCACGTCCAGTTCGCGGGTGACGAGTTCGCCAAGCGAGCGTTCCCCCGCCATGACCGCGGCGATCGCGGCGATGGGGGTGCCGAGCGCACGGAGGCGCTGGATCAGCCGGAGCCTGGGCAGCGCGTCCGCGGCGTATCTGCGGTGACCGCCCGGGGTACGTCCGCTCTCGGGCAGCAGCCCGATGTCCGAGTAGTAGCGGATGGTCTTTACCGGCAGTCCGGTGCGTGCGGCCAGCTCGCCGATGCCCACTGTGTTCCCGCCTTGTGCGCCCACCGTGTTGCCGTTCTGTGTGCCGCGAGAGTTGCCGCCTTGTGTGCCGTCCGTGTTCCCGTCCTGCGTGCCGCGCATCACCGTCGCTTGAACCTCCACCGCGCAGGAGCCCTTAGCGTCCGTGGCGAACGCCGCCGTCCGCGTGCGCGCCGGGCGGCACTCGCCGAGGAGGATCATCACATGCGGATTCTGATCGTGACCGCCGGTTCGCGCGGGGACGTCGCTCCGTACACGGGCCTGGGACGGCGGCTGCTGGAGGCCGGTCATGCGGTGGCCGTGGCCGCGCACCCGCCCTTCGCCGGGCTCATCGACGGATGCGGCCTGGACCACCGGCCGCTGCCCGGCGATCCGCGGGAGTTGATCCGCGCCAGGGCGCGGGCGGCCTCGTGGGAGGAGGCGCGGGCGGCCATGGCGGCGTTCCTGGACCGGCTCGCCGACGGGGTGGCGGCGGCGGTGGCGGACGGGGCCGACCTGGTGCTCACCGCGTTCGGCCCGGCGGCGCTCAGCCGGGTGGCCGGTGAGGCGTCCGGCGTCCCCGTCATCGGCGCCTTTCTCGCACCGGCCTGTGCCACTCGGGAGTTCCCGCTGGCCGGTGCGACGGACGCCGAGGACCTCGGGCCGGACGGCAACCTGGCGGCGGGTCGGAGGATGCTGGCGGATGCCTGGGCGCTGCAGGCGGGCGCGGTGTCGGGGCTGCGCACGCGGCTCGGGCTGCCGACCGCCACCGCGCGGACGACGGGAGCGGACCTCCGGCCGGTCTTCCACGGCTTCAGTCCGCTGGTCGTACCGCGTCCGGCGGACTGGCCGCCCGGGGTCGAGGTCGCCGGTTACTGGTGGCCCGCCCGGCCGCGGGACTGGCGGCCCCCGGCCGAGCTGACCGACTTCCTCCAGGCCGGTCCGCCGCCGGTGTTCATCGGGTTCGGCAGCATGGCGCCGGGCGAGGGG
>NZ_JAEEAP010000311.1 GCF_016103465.1 Streptomyces sabulosicollis | reverse complement strand
GCCGGACACGGCCGCGGGCTCCTTCGTGGCGGGGCGGTGGCGGCGCAGCAGCCGGGCCCAGGGGCCGCGGGCCGCGGTGACCTCGGTACCGCCCTCGGCGGCCGCCTCGGCCGCCGCCGTGGCGACCGGCAGGATGCCCTCGTCGAGCATCTCCGGCGCCTCCTCGGGCCACAGGCCCAGCGAGTCGCACAGGGTCGGCAGAACGGCCATCGCGGCCGTGGCGTACCCCTCCGCCGAGGGGTGGTAGTTGTCCGGGCCGAACAGCTCCCGCGGGTTCGCCGCGAACTCCGGGCCCAGCAGATCGCCCAGCGAGACCGTGCGCCCGCCCTGCTCCACCACCCCGATCGTCTGCGCGGCGGCCAGCTGTCGGCTCAGCCGCCGCGCGATCCAGCGCAGCGGCTGATAGACGGGCTCGATCGTGCCGAGGTCGGGACAGGTGCCCACGACCACCTCGCAGCCGCTCTCGCGCAGTCTGCGCACCGCGTCCGACAGCAGCCGCACCGACTTGGCGGGCGGCATCCGCCGGGTGACGTCGTTGGCGCCGATCATGATCACGCATACGTCGGGGAGCAGCTCCGGGTCCTCCAGCACCAGCGTGACCTGGCGCTCCAGATCGCTGGACTGCGCCCCCGGCAGTGCCACGTTCCGCAGGTCCACCGGGCGCTCCGCGACCGCCGCCAGCCCCGAGGCGAGCAGCGCGCCCGGTGTCTGACTAGGGCGGTGGACGCCCTGTCCGGCGGCCGTGGAGTCGCCGAGAAAGGCCAGCCGCAGTGGTGGCTGGCCGGTCCTGCGGGCGAAGGCGAAGCCATATCGGCCGTCCGCGCGCGGAGGCGGATCGTCCGACCCGCCCACGACCCGCTTCGCATGGGATACCTCGGTGAGCAACAGCACGGCGGTCACCCCGCCCAGCAGCCCGATCCCGCCGCCCCCGTACGCCGCCGCGGCGGCGATCCGCCGCGCCACCCTCGCCCTCGACATCGACATGGGTCCAGCCCACCTCCGTCCGCACGCGCACGCGCTTCTTTCTCCTTTGTACGCCTTGCTAACAACTTGTTGCCCGGTGCAGGCTTCGTCCCAACGTGCCGGTCGGAGGGCGGCAGCGCGCAATAAGCTGACAGCACGGCCCCCGCGACGGCGGCCGCCCCGACGCGGAGATCCCGCGGAACCGGACCAGGAGCAGGTGTGCAGTACTACGAATCGATGATTGAGCTGGTCGGCAATACCCCGCTGGTGAAGCTCAACACCGTGACCGAAGGCATCCGGGCAACCGTCCTGGCCAAGGTCGAATACTTCAATCCCGGCGGCTCGGTGAAGGACCGGATCGCGGTCCGGATGATAGAGGCGGCCGAGCGTTCCGGGGAGCTGAAGCCGGGCGGCACCATCGTCGAGCCGACCTCCGGCAACACCGGTGTGGGCCTCGCCATGGTCGCCCAGCGCAAGGGCTACAAGTGCGTCTTCGTCTGCCCGGACAAGGTGTCCACGGACAAGATCAACGTGCTGCGGGCCTACGGCGCCGAGGTCGTGGTCTGCCCCACCGCCGTGGACCCCGAGCACCCCGACTCGTACTACAACGTCTCCGACCGGCTGGTCCGCGAGACGCCGGGCGCCTGGAAGCCCGACCAGTACAGCAACCCGAACAACCCGCTCTCCCACTACGAGACCACCGGCCCCGAACTGTGGGAGCAGACCGAGGGCAAGATCACCCACTTCGTGGCGGGCGTCGGCACCGGCGGCACGATCTCCGGCACCGGCCGCTATCTGAAGGAGGCCAGCGGGGGCCGGGTCCAGGTGATCGGCGCCGATCCCGAGGGCTCGGTCTACTCCGGCGGCTCCGGCCGCCCGTATCTGATCGAGGGCGTCGGCGAGGACTTCTGGCCGACCGCGTACGACCAGACCGTCGCGGACGAGATCGTCGCCGTCTCCGACAAGGACGCCTTCCAGATGACGCGGCGGCTGGCCAAGGAGGAGGGGCTGCTGGTCGGCGGCTCCTGCGGGATGGCCGTCGTGGGCGCGCTGAAGGTCGCCGAGCGGCTCGGCCCGGACGATGTGGTGGTCGTCCTGCTGCCCGACAGCGGCCGCGGCTACCTCTCCAAGATCTTCAACGACGAGTGGATGGCCGACTACGGCTTCCTGGAGGACGAGGGCCCCTCGGTGCGGGTCGGCGATGTGCTCCAGGGCAAGGCGGGCGGGCTGCCCTCGCTGGTCCACATGCACCCGGACGAGACGGTGGGCGAGGCCATCGACGTGCTGCGGGAGTACGGCGTCTCGCAGATGCCGATCGTCAAGCCGGGCGCCGGGCACCCCGATGTGATGGCCGCCGAGGTCATCGGCTCGGTGGTGGAACGGGAGCTGCTGGACGCCCTGTTCGCGCGGCGCGCGGAGCTGACCGACCCGCTGGAGAAGCACATGAGCCCGCCGCTGCCGCACGTCGGCTCCGGTGAGCCGGTCGAGGACCTGATGGCGGTGCTGGGCGGGGCGGACGCGGCGATCGTGCTGGTGGAGGGCAAGCCCAAGGGCGTGGTGAGCCGGCAGGACCTGCTGGCGTACCTGGCCGGCGGCACGAAGTGAGGGCCCGTAAGGGTCCCAACTGCCCTTCGGGCAAGTGGTACGCACGTGTCACGCGCCCGCAGCACAGGGTTAACACAGCTCCGGCAGATTAGTGGGCGTCGGAAGGACGACACCGACACCCCGGATGAGGCGACAGGACCTCCGGAGCGGCTCCCGGACCTCCATGGTCGCCTGGACGCGGAATTCCGGCCCTGACCCGGCCCGCGTCCCCGCGGGGACCGCCGTCGTCCCGCCCTCGGTGCGAAAGCCCGGGGTGCGGCGGTCCCCGCGCAATCCTTCTCTCAGTCCCCGCGCTCCCCGGGCCTTCGGGTCCGGCGCAGCCAGGAGAGGGCGCCCGCCGCGTGGACGGCGTTGACGCCGACGATTCCGGCCCAGGTGATCAGCAGGCCCGGCAGGCCCTCGTTCACGACGCCGATGGCCGACAGGGGAATGGCCAGCACCAGGGAGACCCCGACGAAGGCGAAACGCTCGCCGACACCCAGGCCGTGGGCCTGGTCCGCGGGCGCGCCGGTGGCGTACGGGCGGCTGCCGCGGGCCGTCGCCATCTGCTGTTCGGCGAGCTGGCGGCGGACGTGGCGGTCCGCCGTATTGTTGAAGCGCTGCTCGACCTTCTCCATGAAGGAGTCGACCAGCTCCGACTCGTACTCCGCGCCCAGCTCCTTACGGGTCTGCAGGGCCGCGTCGAGTTCCTTTTTCAGATCCGGGTCACGGGCGTCCATGCTTAAGGACGGTACGGTCGCGGGGACGCTTTGTCGGTAGGGCTAGCCCCCGAAACCAGCCCCCGGAAGACGAGCGGGCCGAACAGCACCCCGGGCCCGCTGTGGAAGGAGTCAGTTCCGTGACCGCACCTCTCCTCACGTCCCTCGCCGCGCCCGGCGGTGACCGCCCCGACGCGCTGAGCGTCGGCGGCCGCGCGCTCTCGCGCGAGGAACTGCTCGGTGCCGCGGGCGCGGTGGCGGCTCGTATCGCCGGTGCGCCGGTCGTCGCGGTCCGGGCGACCGCGACCCCGGAGACGGTGGTCGCGGTGGTCGGCGCGCTGCTCGCCGGGGTGCCGGTGGTGCCCGTGCCGCCGGACTCCGGCCCGGCCGAACGCGACCACATACTGCGGGACTCGGGCGCCACCCTGCTGCTCACCGGCGAGGCCGTGGACGCCCCGGTCGAGACCGTCCCGGTGGACCCGGCCGAGCGCGCGGCGTGGACGAAGCCGGAGCCGGACCCGGAGTCCACGGCGTTCATCCTCTACACCTCGGGGACCACGGGGGCGCCCAAGGGCGCGCTGATCTCCCGGCGGGCGGTGGCCGCCGACCTGGACGGGCTCGCCGCGGCCTGGGCCTGGACCGCGGAGGACACCCTGGTCCACGGGCTGCCGCTGTTCCACGTGCACGGCCTGGTGCTGGGCGTCCTGGGCGCGCTGCGGACGGGCAGCCGCCTCGTCCACACCGGCAAGCCGACCCCGGCGGCGTACGCGGCGGCGGACGGCAGCCTCTACTTCGGCGTCCCCACCGTCTGGAACCGGATCGTCCAGGACCCGGACTCCGCCCGCGCCCTGGCCTCCGCCCGGCTGCTGGTCTCCGGCAGCGCCCCGCTGCCCGCCCCCGTCTTCCGCGATCTGGAGCGGCTCACCGGCCAGCGCCCCATCGAGCGCTACGGCATGACCGAGACCCTCATCACCATCAGCACCCGGGCCGACGGCGAGCGCCGCCCCGGCTACGTCGGCACCCCGCTGTCGGGCATCCGCACCCGGATCGCCGCCGAGGAGGGCGCCGAGATCGGTGAGCTCCAGCTGACCGGCCCGACCCTCTTCGACGGCTACCTCAACCGGCCCGAGGCCACGGCCGGTTCGTACACCGAGGACGGCTGGTTCCGCACCGGCGACATCGCCGCCATCGACCCGGACGGCTTCCACCGCATCGTGGGCCGCGCCTCCACCGACATGATCAAGTCCGGTGGGTACCGCATCGGCGCGGGCGAGGTCGAGAACGCCCTGCTGGACCACCCGGCCGTCCGCGAGGCCGCCGTCGTCGGCGCCCCGCACGAGGACCTGGGCCAGGAGATCGTCGCGTATGTCGTGGCCGACGGCATCGGGGAGAAGGAGCTGATCGACTTCGTCGCCTCCCAGCTCTCCGTCCACAAGCGCCCCCGCAAGGTGCGCTTCCTGGAGGCCCTGCCCCGCAACGCCATGGGCAAGCCCCAGAAGAAGCTCCTCCCCCCGGCCTGACCCGGCACGTCGTTCACCGTGCCGGGTCCGCTCACCCGGACTCGGTCACGTACGGGCGGCCCGATGACGGATCCGGGGTGAGGATCATGCGGTCCGGGACGTGGTCGGTGTCGCGGTGGGCCAGGAGCCAGTAGACGGCGGCGGGGACGGCGAGGCCGACGAGCCAGGAGATGTCCGCGCCGCCCAGTGGGGCGACGAAGGGGCCGGTGTAGAAGGCGGTGGACAGGAAGGGGAGTTGGGCGAGGACGCCGAGGGCGTAGGTGGACAGCGCCTTCCAGCGCCAGGCGCCGTAGCGGCCGTTCGGGTCGCTGAGGGCGGGGATGTCGTAGCGCTCCTTGGCGATGGCGTAGTAGTCGACGAGGTTGATCGCGCTCCATGGGGTGAAGAAGGCCAGCAGGAACAGCAGGAAGTCCTTGAAGGAGGACAGGAAGCTGTCCTTGCCGAGCAGCGCGACCGCCGTGCCCGCGACCATGATCCCGGCGATGTACGCGGCCCGGCCGCGCGGGGAGAGGGTGGCGCGGCCGCGGAAGCCGCTGACGCTGGTCACCATCGACATGAAGCCGCCGTAGGTGTTGAGGACGTTGATCGTCAGCTTGCCGAGGGCGATGACGAAGTAGAGCAGTGAGGTGATCAGGGCCGCGCCGCCGCCGAGGCCGACGATGTACGAGACCTCGTGGCCGACGAAGGCGTGGCCGGCCGCGGCGGCCGCGAGGGCGCCGAAGGTCATGGACCACTGAGAGCCGAGGACGGTGCCGGCGAGGGTCCAGGAGAAGGTGGCCCTGGCGGAGGTGGCGCGCGGCAGATAGCGGGAGTAGTCGGCGACGTACGGGCCGAAGGCGAGCTGCCAGGAGGCGGACAGCGACACCGCGAGGAGGAAGAGCGGGAAGTCGAAGGTCCGGTCGTGGAGGAGGGTGGCCAGGTCGGTGCGGTCCAGCAGCCGGATGCCCAGATAGACGAAGGCCAGGGCGCAGACGACGCCGGCGATCCGGCCCAGGGTGTGGATCAGGCGGTAGCCGACGGCGGCGGCCACGGCGGTGACGAGGGCGAAGAGGACGATGCCGGTGGTGTCGCCGAGGTGGGTGAGTTCGCCGACCGCCTGGCCCGCGAGCACGCTGCCGCTGGCGAAGAAGCCCACGTACATGACGATGACCAGCAGCAGCGGGACGATCGCGCCCCGGACCCCGAACTGGGCCCGGGAGGAGATCATCTGGGGCAGGCCGAGCCGCGGCCCCTGGGCGGAGTGGAGCGCCATGACGGCACCCCCGAGCAGGTTGCCGATCAGCAGGGCGATGACCGCCCAGAAGGCGGCGGCGCCGAAGACGACGGCCAGGGCGCCGGTCACGACGGCGGTGATCTGGAGGTTGGCGCCGAGCCACAGGGTGAACTGGCTGAAGGCGGTGCCATGGCGCTCCGCGTCCGGGACGACGTCGATCGAGCGCTTTTCGACCAAGGAGTCCAACGAGTCCGGCGAGTCTGGCATATGAGTGCTCCTGCTGCTACTTCTTGGTCAGGCCGTTCTTGGCGGCCCAGTCGGCGGCGACCCGGTCCGGGTCCTTCTTGTCGTTGCTCACCAGCTTGTTGAGCCGGGCCAGCTCCCGCGTGGTGAGGGCGCCGCCCAGGCGGGCCAGGGCCTTGCGGACCTTGGCGTCGGCCTTGGCGGAGCGGACCACGGGCACGATGTGCTGGGCGGGGATGAGGGCCTTGGGGTCGGCGAGGATCACCCAGTCGTTGGCCTCGATGTCCGGGTCGGTGGAGAAGAGGTTGGCGACGTCCACATCGCCCTTCTTCAACGCGCCCTTGACCAGGGGCCCGGAGGCGTCGAGGGCCTTGAACTCCTTGAAGGTCACGCCGTAGCGGTCCTTGAGGCCGACCAGGCCGACCACGCGGTTCTTGTCCTCGGCCGGGCCGCCGAAGACCAGCTTGCCGTTCTGCTTGGCGAGGTCGGCGAAGCTGCGCAGCCCGTACTTCCGGGCGGCCTCGTGGGTGACGCAGAAGACGTCCTTGTCCTCGGCGGCCGCGTACGACAGGGCCTCCAGGCCGCTGGGGAGGGCCACGGTCAGGGCGTTCTGGAGGTCGCCGGCCTCGGTCTGGGGGGCCTTGTCGTCGAAGTGCAGCAGCAGGTTGCCCTGGTACTCGGGGAGCAGATCGATATCGCCCTGCTGGAGGGCGGGTATGACGATCTCGCGGGAGCCGAGGTTGGGCCGCACGCTGGTCTTGATGCCAGCGCCGCTCAGCGCCTCGGCGTAGAGGTAGCCCAGCAGCTGGTTCTCGGTGAAGTTGGCGGTGCCGATGACCAGCCCGCCCAGGCTGCTGCCGCCGCCCGAGCCACCGCTGCCGCCGTCGCCCTTGAGCGAGGTGATGCCGCCGCCGCAGGCGGCGAGCGCGGGCACGGAGGCGCCGGCGAGCAGGCCGCCGAGCAGTTTCCTGCGGTTCATGGGGTCGTCTCCTCGGATCGGAGTGAAGTCGCTGGGTCGGTGGGGCGCTGGGCCGGCGGTGCGCTGGGCCGGTGGTGCGCTGGGTTGTCAGGTCGGTGCTCAGTGCGCGTGGGCGCGCGGTGGGCGGTTGCGGAACAGCAGGCGCTGCACTCCGGCCAGCGCCAGGTCCAGCGCGATGGCCAGCACGGCGACCAGCACCGCCCCGCCCAGCACCTGCACCAGGTCGCGCTGGGCGAGCCCGTCGAAGACGTAGCGGCCGAGCCCGCCGAAGCTGACGTACGCGGCGATGGTGGCGGTGGCCACGACCTGGACGCAGGCCAGCCGCAGCCCGGTCATGATCAGCGGCAGCGCGAGCGGCAGTTCGACCTGGAACAGCACCTGGTACCAGCGCATGCCCTGGCCCCGCGCCGCGTCCCTGACCTCGGGGTCGACGGCGGCCATGCCCGCGTACGTATTGGTGACGATCACCGGGATCGCGAGGGCGACCAGTGAGACGTACACCGGCCACATGCTCAGCCCGCTGGCCAGGAAGACCAGGGTGACCAGGCCGACGGTCGGCAGCGCCCGGCCGAAGCCGGAGAGGTTGATGGCGAGGAACGCGCCGCGTCCGGTGTGCCCGATGAGCAGCCCGACCGGGAGGGCGATGGCGGCGGCGACCAGGGTGGCCAGCAGGGAGTACTGGAGGTGTTCCAGGAGGCGGGTGGCGATGCCGTCGGGCCCGGACCACTGGGAGCCGCTGGTCAGCCAGCGGAGGAGGTTCTGGAGTAGTTCGAGCATGTCAGGCACGCCTCCTCAGCCACGGGGTGCACAGCCACTGGATGGTGACCAGCACGGCGTCCGCGACCAGCGCGAGCAGCAGGGACAGGATGACTCCGGCCACGACGGGGGTGGGGTAGTTGCGCTGGAAGCCGTCGGTGAACAGCTGGCCGAGGCCGCCGTACCCGATGTAGCTGGCCACGCTGACCAGCGAGATCGCCATCACCGTGGCGACCCGTACGCCCGCCATGATCACCGGGAAGGCGAGCGGCAGCTCGACGGTGAGCAGGGTGCGCAGCGGACGGGCGCCCATCGCGGTGGACGCCTCGCGGACCTTGGTGGGAACGCTGTCGAGTCCCTCGACGGTGTTCCGGAGCAGCACGACCAGGGTGTAGATGGTCAGGCCGGTGATGGCCGTGGTGCGGGTGAGGCCGGTGACCGGCAGCAGCAGGACGAAGATCGCGATGGAGGGGATCGTGAACAGGATGTTCGAGAGCCCGAGCAGGAGTCCGCGCAGCGGGCGCACCCGGTGGGCGATCACGGCCAGCGGCAGCGCGATCAGCAGACCGAGGAGGACGGCGGGGACGGCGGTGGAGAGGTGGTCCAGGGTGAGCGTGACGAGGGTGCTCTGGTGATCGGGGAACCAGCCCCAGTCGATGGTCATGCGGTCACGCTCGGGTCGGAGGCCGTGGCGACGGCGTTCTTGAGGGCGGCCGCGCGGCCCGCCTCCGCGTGGCGGCGCCCGGCGTGCTCATGGATCCTGTCGCGTCCGGTGACCCCGGTGAGCACGCCGTCGGCGTCCACGCGGGCCACCAGACCGGCGGGGGAGGCCAGCGACTCGTCCAGGGCGGTGAGCAGCGAGTCGGCGTCCCGCAGCGGGCGCACCGGCAGCAGCGGGGCCCGGTCGCCGTCCGGTCCCTCGGCGTCGCGCCAGCCCAGCGGCTCACCGCGCTCGGAGGTGACCAGCCGCCAGCGCTGCCCGTCGGCGGGAACGGGCTCCTGGGGTACGTCGGCGAGGGTGGACAGGGAGAGCAGCTTCAGCCCGCGCTCGGCGCCCAGGAAGCCCGCCACGAAGTCGTCGGCGGGGCTCGCCAGCAGCTCGGCGGGCGGCGCGCACTGGACGAGATGCCCGCCGGTGCGGAAGATCGCGATGCGGTCGCCGAGCCGTACCGCCTCGTCGATGTCGTGGGTGACGAAGACGACCGTCTTGCGCAGCTCGCTCTGGAGTCGCAGCAGCTCGTTCTGGAGCTGGGTGCGTACGACCGGGTCGACCGCCCCGAACGGCTCGTCCATCAGCAGCACCGGCGGATCGGCGGCCAGCGCGCGGGCGACCCCGACGCGTTGCTGCTGGCCGCCCGAGAGCTGGTGCGGGTAGCGCTTGCCGGAGTCGGCGGGCAGCCCGACCAGCTCCAGCAGCTCGGCGGCCCGGGCCCGCGCCTTGCGGCGGCCCCAGCCCAGCAGCAGTGGGACGGTGGCGATGTTGTCGATGATCGTGCGGTGCGGGAACAGCCCGGCCTGCTGGATCACATAGCCGATCCCGCGCCGCAGCTCGGCGGCGTCCGCCTGGAGAACATCACGCCCACCCACGCTCACCGTGCCGCTGCTCGGCTCGACCATGCGGTTGACCATGCGGAGGGTGGTGGTCTTGCCGCAGCCGGAAGTGCCGACAAGAACGGTGATGCCCCCTTCCGGGAGCTCGAGACTGAGGCGATCCACCGCTGTGGTGCCGTTCGGGTAGTGCTTACTGACGTCCTTGAAGCTGATCATCCGCTTCCCCTTGCCCTGTCTGCATATAGTCATGCACAGTCATAGTCGAGTGAATAGAAGTCAAGAGGTCTGCGTTAATCACCGGTTACTTCTGCTCGCGATGTGGACGGAGTGCTAGGCGGTTGGCCCAGAAAGGGCGTGTTCGAGAGGGGTTGCCCTGGATGTTGTCTCACATGCTGGACGCTGATCACGCGGCGGCCGACGGCGCGGACGGCGCTGACCCGCGGATCACGCTGGACGGCCGGAGCCTACGCGTCGTGGATGTCGTGCGGCTGGCCGACCGTCTCAGTCGGCCCGCCGCGCCCGATCCCACCGCACTCGCCCTGGCTGAGCGCGCCTGGGAGACCGCGGACCGGCTCGCCGCCACCGGCCGTGTCTACGGCCGCAGCACCGGCGTGGGCGCCAACCGCACCGAGGACGTCGGCCCGGCCGACTCCGACCACGGGCTGCGGCTGCTGCGCAGCCACGCCGGCGCGATCGGCGCACCGCTGCCCGGCCGCGAGGTGCGCGCCATGATGGCCGTCCGCGCCAATCAGCTGCTGGCGGGCGGCGCCGGGCTGCGCCCCGACGTGGTCACCGCACTGGTCGAGGGCCTCGACAGCGGCGCCCATCCGGTGATCAACGAATACGGCGCGGTCGGCACCGGCGACCTCGCCGCGCTCGCCCAGACCGGTCTCGCGCTCGTCGGCGAGCACCCCTGGGACCTCACCGAGGCCGCCCCGGGCCGTCGCGCGCCCGACCCGATCACCCTCGACAGCAACGACGCCCTGGCGCTCATCAGCAGCAACGCCCTCACCCTCGGCCAGTCGGCGCTCGCCCTGGCCGAGCTGCGGCGGCTGCTGTCCGCCTCGCTCGCCGTGGCCGCGCTCTCGCTGATCGCGGTCGGCGGGTCGTACGAGGCGTACGCCGAGCCCGTCCACGCGTCCCGGCCGCACCCCGGCTCCGTCGCGGCCGCCGCCCGGATGCGCGCCCTGCTCGGTGCCCCGCCCCTGTCTCTTATACACCTCTCCGAGCCCCCGAGAAACTCCCTAAACTCGTATGCCGTCTTCTG
>NZ_JAEEAP010000310.1 GCF_016103465.1 Streptomyces sabulosicollis | reverse complement strand
GTCCCTCACCCGCCCCGCGCACTGGTGACCCCCTTCGCGCCACCGCGCGGTGTGCGACCCTGGCTGCCATGTCCGACACCGCCGACGCGCCCGTGATCCGCGGCGATGAGCCCGGATCGTTCTCCCGGAGTGTGCTGGCCGAGCGCCATCCCGCACTGATCGAGAAGGTGCGCGACGCCTTCCCGTACGGCCCCGGGCAGCACCGCGCCCTCGACGCGCTGCGCGACAACGCCGCCGAGGGCACCATCACCCCGCTCCCGTCCACCGCGTACGACCACGACCGGTGGGCGGCGTGGGAAGGGGGGGAGCACTTCGGCCGGTCCTGGTTCGACGTCCCGTTCCTGTGGGCGGAGAGTTACTTCTACCGCCTGCTCCTGGACGCCGTGGGCTACTTCGCGGACGGTCCCTGGAGGGGCGTGGACCCGTTCCGACCCTTCAAACAGGCCGAGCTGGACACCCCGGGGACGGAGGCCGAACTGGCCACACTCGACGACATCCTGCGCGAACCCGCCGGGAAGCAGGCGGACGCGCTGGTGCACGGCTCACTCTGGGGCAACCGTGCGGACCTGGGCTTCCGCATCTCCTCATCGGTCGCGGACGCGCACGGCGCCGACACCCCGCCACTGGTCGCGGACGACTCGGAGGCGCTGTGGTCGCTGCTGCCCGTCGGCTCCCCGGCCACGCTGTGCGTGGTGGCGGACAACGCCGGACGGGAGCTGCTCCCCGACCTCGTCCTCATCGACCATGTGCTGCGCCACGGGCGGGCCGAGCGGGTGGTGCTGCAGGTGAAGCCGTATCCGTACTACGTCTCCGACGCCACCACCGAGGATGTCGTCGACTGTCTGCGCCGTCTGGTGCGGGCGGAGGGCGCCGCGGCCGCGGCCGGCGGACGGCTGTGGGCCGCCATGGGCGACGGACGCCTCACGGTGCGGGCGCACGACTTCTTCCGCGCCCCGCTGCCGTACGAGCGGATGCCCGGCGATCTGCGGAGCGAGTTCGCCGGGGCCACGCTCACCCTCATGAAGGGCGATCTGAACTACCGCCGCCTCGTCGGCGACCGGCTGTGGCCCCCGACCACCTCCTTCGCCGACCGCACCGCGTACTTTCCCGGCCCGGTGGCAGCGCTGCGCACCCTGAAGTCGGATGTCATCGTGGGCCTCGACGAGCGGACCGTGGCCGCGTTGGACGCGCATGAGGGCCACTGGCGCACCAGCGGTGCTCATGCGCTGATCCAGGTACGGCGGTGAGGGATGCCCCCACCCCTGAAGTTCGCCGTCGAGGTGGGGGCGCCGAGGGTCAGAGGCTGTGGTCGCGGACTTTCCCGGGGTCACCCGCCGATGACATTGGCGCAGGTGTTGCCGGTGGTGATCTCGCCCGTCGGCGCGTCCCCGCCCATGGCGGTGATGGGCCCGGTGAGGGTGTCGCAGTCGTTGCTCTGGAAGATGAAGCTGGAGAGGTTGAAGCTGGTGGGGATGTCGGCGCTTCTGTCGGAGCCGTGGCCGTAGGCGGCGGCGGTGCCGGTTCCGAGGAGAACGATGGTGCCGGCGGTCGCGGCGAGCAGGGTGGCCTTCTTCGCGATCTGCATGATTCCTCCGTGTCGCGTCGCAGAGCGAGATATCTGACGAGCAGATTTAACGAAGCGAGCCCCGCGAAGTGGGGTAAGCACACCGGAGAGTGACCCGTCCGGAGCATGCTATCCCTCCCCGTGCCAGTTCAGCCCTCCTTGCTCAGGTCACACGGCTTCCCGCGGAGCAGGCGGTGACCGTGCCGGGGCCGGACACGTGCCGGTGGCCCAGCCGCCCATGACGATGGGGCCGCCGTCCAGGACCGTCCCAGCGGCCGCCAGGCCGTCGTTTCGGCCCGTCTCGGCTTTCACGACGATCCGGGGCCTCCGCTTGACGGTCCCCGAGGCGGTGTCGGTCTCGGATGGCAGTATCGGTCTCGTACGCGGTCCTCCCCAGGAAAGTGAGCCCCCGCATGGTGCCGTCTCCCCGTGAACTCGCCGACCTGCCCTTCGCGGCCCATCTCCGGCCGTTCGACGGGGGCCTGGCGGAAGGCAGCGAGTGCGACACGGTTCATCTGGACGGCGGCTCCTTCGACGGGGCCGTGTGCGACAACGCCCGGTTTCTGGAGTCCGCCTTCTCCTCGGTGACCTTCACCGGGGGCCGTGGCCGCGGGGCCCGGTTCAACGAGGTGTGGCTGGACGGGGTGCGATGGGTCGGCACCGACCTGGCGGACTCCGACTGGCTGGACGGCGAGCTGGTCGGCTGTGTGCTGGCCGGTCTGGAGATGTTCTCCGCACGGCTGCACCGGGTGACCTTCCACCAGTGCAAGCTGGAGTCGGTGAACCTCCGCACCGCCACGTTGCGGGACGTCACCTTCGTGGACTGTCTGCTGCGCGATGTGGACCTCGGTGGCGCCGGGCTGACGGAGGTGGCGTTCCCGGGCTCGGCGCTGGAGGGTGTGCGGTTCGGCAAGGCGCGGATGGCGAAGGTCGATCTGAGGGGGGCCACCCGGCTTCGGATCACCGATGGATATGACGCGCTGGGTGGCGCCACCATCGGCAGCGGGCAGTTGATGGAGCTCGCGCCGATGCTCGCCGACGCCCTGGGGATTGCGGTACGGGACGGTGGGGCCGCACGGTGAGCGCCCGCGATGCACCCTGTTCTCGGTGATCCCGCGCTGAAGTCTGTCATCGAAGGGAGGACGGCCGCGAGCAGGGGGCACCTCCAGCGGTAGCTGGGGGAGTGACGGCGCGGTCGATCGCACGGCGGAGCGTCACCCTCGGGGACGTACCCGGGTGACGCGATAACGCGGCGAGCGGCCGTGCCGGGCGTCGGGAGCAGGGCGGCCTCTTTGACGACAGACCCTAGCGCCTGCGGATCGCGCCGCGGATGAACGCCGCCTGCCCGGCGTGCTGCAGATCGTCCGCGATCACGCTGACCAGCCGGACGCCGAGGGTCACCGCCGGGGTCCACCGCTCGTCCACGATCCGGTCGAGATCGGCGTCGCGCAGGCCCCGCACAAAGGCCAGGGTGTTCTCGTGGACGGCGTGGTAGTACGCGGAGAGCAGCTCGGCGTCCGCCCGCACTGCCGCCACGTCCTTGCTCCGGTGGCCGTAGCCGGTGGCCTCGGGCGGGAACGGCAGGCCGAACCGCTCGGCCCAGCCCTCGGACGTCCACAGCTGTTCGGTGCCCGCGGCGTCGGCGATGTGATCGTCCTGGATCCGGGTCAGATGCCACACCAGCCAGGCGATCGAATTGGCCCCGCTGTCAAGCCGTACGGCCAACTCGTCCTCCGAGAGCCCGTCCACGGCCGACCGCACCTCCTCGCGCACCCGCTCGAAGGCGTCGGCCAGCAGATCGGCGCTGTTCATTCGCGGCTCCCTCGCTCGTGGTCGGCTCCCGGCCATGGTCGCACCCCGCGGCCCCGGCTGCGGGAAGCCGACTCGCCGGAGCATGGGACCGGCGGGCTCTGGGCCGTCCGGCGGACCCCGGACGGCCCAGAGCGATGGGTCCGGTCTGGGTCAGCCGGAGCAGCCGGGGACCTGCCCCGGGGGCTGGCAGTTGTCGGGTGAGTTGCTGAAGACCGTGGATGTCACCAGGTTCACAGTCGATCCGGGTTGTTCGAAGATTCCGCCGCCGTTACCGGGCGGAGCCACCGTGTTGGAGTACACGTTGCTGCTGGTGAGGGTGGCGGTCCCGGCCGCGTTGTAGAGCCCGCCGCCGTGCGAGGTCAGAGCCGGGACGGTGACGTGGTTGGCTCTCAGGACGGTGGTGATCAGGTTGAGAGTCGCGGAGTTGTGGACGCCGCCCCCTCTGAAGTTGGTGCTGTTGTCGCTGATGCGGCCCGAGGTGAAGGTGAACGTGCCGCTGTTGTTGTCGACTCCGCCGCCCTGGTCCAGGGAGGTGTTGCCGGCGATGACGGAACCGTACGCGGTCACGGTTCCGTCGTTGAAGACACCGCCGGCGTCGTCGAAGGCATGGTTGCCGCTGATCGTGGTCGTCCTGAGGTCGAGTGTCGCTCCGGTGCCGTTGAAGACACCGCCGCCGTCAAGAGTCAGGGCACGATTGGCCGACACGTTGGCGGACTGCGCGGTGGCGTCCCCGAGGGAGTGGATACCGCCGCCGCTGATGGCGGCTCGATTGTCGTCGACCCTGCTTCCGGGGTTGAGGAAGACGTGGCCGGCGCTGAAGACACCGCCGCCGTTCTGGTCTGACTCGTTCTCCTTGACGACGGTAGCGGCGTTGAGGGTGAGGGTCCGCCCGGAGTTCACGAGGATGCCTCCGCCGTTGGAAGCGGAGTGTCCGCCGCGCACTGTGACGCGGTTGAGAGTGAGCTTGCCGGACGTACCGCCCACCTCGAAGATGCGGAAGAGCGTGACTGCGGTGCCCGAGCGTTCGATGATGGAGTTGAAGCCGTTGAGGGTGATGTCGTTGGTGATGACGGGCATCGCGTTCGGTCCGATGGCCTGCGGGTCGGTGACCGAGTAGGTGCAGTTCGGAGCGAGATCGATGGTGCCGCCGTTGACGTTGGCGGCCGTGATGGCCGTCTGAAGCGCTCCCACGTCGCAGGCGATCGCTGCCTGTGCCGGAGTCGGGACGGCGGCCAGCGACAGCCCGAGGGCGAGGGCTGCCAGTCCGCCGCCCACTGTCGTTCTGCTGCGCATGTAGGTGCTCCTTACATCGGGGGAAATCGGAACGTCACGTCCGATTTGGCGCAATCAATTCGATTGGAGCGATGTAAGGGCGACGACAGAAGGCGGCTGAAGTGGCGCACAGTCGCAAAGGGGGTTTTTGCTATATATGACTAACACCGCGCTGCTTTCGACTTACACGGGCGGGACGAGAGTGAAGTAGCGGTCGAGCACCGCCTGGTCGCCGGTCACCTTGTCGAGCCGGTCCGCGGGGAGCCGTTGCCACAGGAACAGCATCAGATCCGACGCGGTCCCGGCCAGCTCGACATCGGCGGACACCCCGTCGGTCTCCTCGTCCGCGGCGCCCGTGCTGAGCCGCACCTCATCGCCCTCGAAGCGGACCGTCCACAGGTCGGGACCGTCGGTCCGGCGGAACCGGAACCGCTCACCCGTCCCGGGCGGCGCCTCCCGCCACGCCCGCCGGGCCGGGGCCATCACCTCGAAGGTCTGGGCCACCGCGTCCACCGCGAGATCGGGCTCGACCGGCCGGACCGGGCCGCCGACCGCCCGCTCGGCGTCCCAGCGGTGCAGGGCCGCCTCGATGGTCTGCATCCGCAGCCAGAACCCCGCGGTCCGCTCCGCCGACCACGTCCACACCGCCAGCCCCGGATCCTCGCTCCGGAAGAGCGCCTCGAGCCGGGCGGCCCCCTCGGCGAACCAGTCGACGAGGCTCACCGGCACCGGGCCGTGGTGCGGCCCGCCCGTGGGCGCCGGCCAGCCCGCGCGGCCCTCGGGAAGCTCGAAGAGGGTGGCGTCCGTGAGGTCCGGCTGCCGGTCGAGCCGCTCCCGGATGACGCGGGCGACCAGGCGGTGCACCCCGCCCAGGTGCAGCACCAGATCCGACATGGTCCAGCCGGGGCAGGAGGGGATCGGCGGCGCGTCCGCCCCGTCGGCGGCGCCACGGGCCGCCTGC
Organism: Streptomyces sabulosicollis; assembly: GCF_016103465.1. Lineage (GTDB taxonomy): Bacteria > Actinomycetota > Actinomycetes > Streptomycetales > Streptomycetaceae > Streptomyces > Streptomyces sabulosicollis. The sequence continues at coordinate 5,303 of NZ_JAEEAP010000310.1, read as the reverse complement.
TCGAACGCCACGATCTCACGGTGGAAATGGGCCGAATAGTCCATGGGCCGCACTCTGCCAGGCGGCGACCGCCGCTGCCATACACCGCCCGGCCACTCGGTACGCCTTCGCTGTCGGCAGAGCGAATCGGCCCCCGGCGAAGAAGCACGGCTCCGGCGCCCCGCCGCTGTTAGCTTCCCCTCAATCCCCAAGGCGAAGAACCCAGGAGTCCGGCGATGGTGACGACCCGACGCATCGAATACCCCGTGGACGGCACCACCATGGTGGGCCATCTGGCGCTGCCCGGGGGCATGGACCGGCGCCCCGCCGTGCTGATCGCCCATGAGGGCCCCGGCATCACCGACCACCAGCGCGAGCGCGCCGACCGGCTCGCCGAACTCGGCTATGTGGCCTTCGCCCTCGACTACCACGGCGGCGGCCGGTTCATCGAGGACCGCGAGGAGATGCTCGCCCGGGTCGACGCACTGCTCGCCGACCCCGACCGCATGCGCGCCCTCGCCGGAGCCGGGCTCGCGGTGCTGACCGCCGAACCCCGGGCCGACTCCTCGCGCCTGGCCGCCATCGGCTACTGCCTGGGCGGCACCATGGCCCTCGAACTCGCCCGGAGCGGCGCGGACCTCAAGGCCGTGGTCGGCTTCCACCCCTCTCTGACGAGCACCCGGCCCGAGGACGCCGCCCACATCACCGGCACGGTCCTGGTCTGCGTGGGGTCCGAGGACCCGTTCATCCCGGTCGAGCAGCGGCTGGCCTTCGAGGAGGAGATGCGGGCCGCCGGAGTGGACTGGCGCATGCACCTCCACGGCGGTGCCCTGCACAGTTTCACCCACCCGGACCTCGAACCCGATCCCGCGGCCCGACCGGGGATCGGCTACCACCGGCCCTCCGCCGAACGGGCCTGGCGGGCCATGCTCGACCTGTTCGACGAGGTGTTCCCGACCGTGGTGTGAACAGCGCGAGACCCATCGTGCATGCGATGAGAGTCGCAGAGCGTCCAGGCGCTGCCCGCACCCACGGTCAGGTGGACGTCATCGGCGGCGCTGATTCGTGACATTCCTCCAGGCCCGCGGGAAGGGCACCCTGGCCACCCGGATGAGGTGGGGCGCGCGGTCCGCCAGGGAGCGGCCACGCCCCCACCTCGTCCTGCCTGACGAGGCGTCAGCCGATCCGCAGCGTCAGCCAGTCCACGGCGGCCACCCGGTGGCCGCCCGTGGCGACCAGATAGACGTCATGGGAGCCGGTGACCGTACGGGAGAGACGGACCGAACGCTCCCGCCACTCGTCCGGGCCACCGGTCCCGCGCACCGGAAGCGTGGCCGCCACCGGACCGTTCGGGGAGTCCAGACGCAGCTGCAGGGAGCAGTCCCCGCAGCCGCCGGACGCCAGCCGTGCCGTCAGCGTGTCCGCGCCCGCACCGAACCGCACGCCCCGGAAGCCGATCGCGTCCCCCGCCCCGAGGACCGAGGTGGCCGCCTCGCCGCGTTCGGCGCCCCGGACCACCTCGGCGCGCTCGGCCTGCAGGGTGGCGGCCGCGTCGGGGCCGTCGGCGTAGAGCCGGATCTCGTTCACCGCCCACGGGTTCTCGCCCGGCCGCGTCAGCTCGATCCGCAGATAGCGGGCGGTGCGCTGTCCGAAGACCGCGTCCTGGGTGAAGGAGCGGCCGCTGACCCGGGCCACCGGCGTCCCCCAGTGCTCACCGTCGCGGCTGACGGATACGGTGAAGCCATAGGGGTGTCCGGTGGCGTCCAGCCCCGCGTCGATCGCGAGCCGGCCGAAGGTCTTCGCGGTGCCCAGATCGACGGTGAGGGACTGACCGGCGGCCTGGGGGGTGTCGCCCTTCCACTGGGTGGTCTGGACCCCGTCCACGGCGGCCGAGGCATCGGCGCCCTGCGAGGCGGTCGCCTTCCAGCCGTCGTTGCGGACCCGGGTCTCACAGCCCGCCAGCCGGCAGCCGGACGACCAGATGGGCTCGCCGTACTCGTACGCGCCCTGGTCGGGCCCGTCGCCCCGGACCTCGCCGGTCACCCCGTCGACCGTCTCGCCCGCGTCGATGGCGGGGGAGTCCGCGCGCGGCCACAGTTCGCCGTTGCGGGCGTCGGTGTAGCGCGGATCGGCGGGCGGCAGCAGGTTGTTCCGTACGACGGGAGCGGGGTCGCCCGGACCGGAGATCTCCATCGGGGTGAGCGCCACGTCGTTGCTGACATACGTCCCCGTGGCGTCGGTCGCGCCGCTGAGCCGGACGGCGGCGGTGGAAATGCCCGTGCCGTACGAGGAGTTGTGGTCGCGGTTGCCGAGGCTGACGCCGCTGTGGCCGTTGAAGAAGGTGCCGCGGGTGCCGGTGTTGTACGCCACGTTGTGGTGCAGCAGGAAGGTGCCGGAGGAGTTGTCGATGTAGTAGCCCACCTGGCCGTCCGCGTCATGAACGGTGTTGTGGTCCACGCTGGTGCCCTTGGCGTCCAGGTTGCAGCACACGTAGAACGGGCTGCCGTCGCGGGAGGTGCGCATCGCCTCGGAGAGGTCGTTGTAGGCGATCCGGTTGTCGTGGAAGGGCACACCGTTCAGCTGCCAGGCGGTGTCGATGCTCGCCCGGCCGGTGCGGCGGACGGTGTTGTGGGTGACGGTCTGGCCATTGCCGTTGACCTCGATACCGGGGGTGTAGCTGCCCATCCAGCCCACGTCATGGATGTAGTTGCCGGTGACGGTGTTGCCGTTGCCGCGCAGCAGTACACCGGTGCCCGCGGAGTAGCCGATGTCGCTGTCGCGCAGGGTGTTGCCGCGGCCGAGGATCTGGACACCGGAGTCCAGCACTCGTGAGGCGACGATGTGGCCTTCGCCGGGCGGGATGGCCAGTTCGTCGTCGCGTGGCATGGGGAGGGTGGAGAACTCCGAGATGTAGCGGGCCCGGATCCCCTCGACCAGCACACCGGTGCTGTCGGTGCCGGTGCGCAGCGAGGTGCCCCACAGCTCGAGGCCGCGCACGGTGACATGCGAGCTGCGCGAGAGGTCCACGCCCCAGCTCTCGTGCTTCGCGGTCACGGTGTGGCCCTGGAGACCGCCCTTGGGCGGGACCAGGTACAGGCGGCCCGCGTCCTTGTCGTAGTACCACTCACCGGGCTGGTCGAGCGTGGCCTTGGCGCCGACCAGGTAGTAGTTGCGGTAGTTCTGGTCGCCCATGCACAGCGGGGTGCAGCGGTAGTTGCCACCGGTGAAGTCCAGCGCCCCGTCCTTGGTGGCGGTCACCGTGCCGGTCTGCTGGCTCCACGGGTTGGAACCGGCCCACAGATGGACGGTGGCGCCGGTGAAGTCGCCGTCCGGCAGGTCCGGGTCGTCGATGTGCTGATCGGTGGAGGACCGCTCGGCCACCGCCCAGGACGGATTGAGCGGATCGGGGCCGGAGTTGGGCCAGCGGCCCTCCATGGCGCGCTCGCCGTCCAGGAACAGCGCGTTCTCGCTGCGGTCGAGCGGGAGGTCCACATCGGCGGCCACCAGTCCGCCGCCCGCCTCCCGCCAGCCGGTGACGGTCCGGGTCCCGTCCACCGTGACCGTGCCGTCGCCGTACGCGGCGAGGGTGATCGGTGCGTCCTCGGTGCCCGAGGGCGGGGCGACCCGCTCCTGGTAGCGGCCGCGGTGGATCAGACAGGTGTCCCCGGGCCGCACCCGTTCGGTGCAGCGGCCGATGGTGCGGAACGGATGGAGCGAGCTGCCGCTGTCGCGGTCGGCGCCCCAGGTGGCGACGTGATACGTACGCCCCTGGGGCCGTCCTTCGGCCGACGCGGCGCCCGGCAGCGCGGTCAGGACCGCCGCTGCCGCGGCGACCACGGATATGCGCCTGAGCGCGGGTCTCATCTACAGCCTCCCCGATTGAGATTCGACCGCAACGTAGGAGAAACATCGGATAGGGTCAACGGCTGGGGAGGGAATGGCGAAGGAGTGGCCAAAAGAACTAGGGGGCTTATCCCTCTTGATGGCCACTATCCCGGCGAAAGGGCTCATTCACAGATCGGATGTATCTCCGCGTCAACCTCAATCGGTTGCCTTATTTAATTCACGCGTTTTAGGGTGGCCACAACAGCTCACGAGGAGCACGGAGACTGGGAGGCAGCGTGGCTGAGGCACGCACCGTCCGCTCCGCCGGGACCCGCGAAGCCATCATGGCCGCGGCGGAGCGGCTCTACGCCGAGCACGGCCTGGTCGCGGTGTCGAACCGGCAGATCAGCGAGGCGGCCGGGCAGGGCAATGTCGCCGCGGTCGGCTACCACTTCGGCACCAGGGCGGATCTGGTGCGCGCCATCATGCGCAAGCACTCCGAGGCGATCGAGCGGATCCGGCAGCGGATGGTGGAGGAGACCCGCGGCAGCGAGGAGGTCCGGGCCTGGGTCGCCTGCCTGGTGTGCCCCGCCACCGAGCATCTGGCCACCCTGGGCGTCCCCTCCTGGTACGCCCGGTTCGCCGTCCAGGTGATGACCGACCCCGTCCTGCGGGCGATCGTCACCGACGAGGCCCTCACCCGGGAGCCGCTGCGGGAGACCCTCCACGGTCTGGGCCACTGCCTGGACGCCCTGCCCGCCGAGGTGCGGGCCGAACGCGGCGACATGGCCCGCCAGCTGATCACCCACACCTGTGCCGAACGGGAGCGCGCCCTCGCCGAGGGGACCAGCACGCGCCAGCCCTCCTGGGACGACACGGCCGGTGGGCTCACCGACGCCATCACCGGTCTGCTCCTCGCCCCCGTCACCGCCCGTTCCCCGGCCAAGGAGGTCCGGACATGAAGATCACCGTCGACGAGGAGAAGTGCTGCGGCGCGGGCCAGTGCGTGCTCATCGCGCCCGAGGTGTTCGACCAGCGCGAGGAGGACGGCATCGTCGTCCTGCTCGACGCCGAGCCAGCCGACGGGCAGCACACGGCCGTCCGGGAGGCCGCGAGCGTCTGCCCGGCCGCCGCGATCCAGCTGACCGGGACCACGTGACCACGCCGTCGAGCGTGGTGGTGGCGGGTGCCTCCGCCGCGGGTCCGGGCGCCGCCGCGGCGCCGCGGCGCGACCGATCAACGGCCCACTCCCGACCGACCATCGGAGGAAGACCATGACCACCTCGCCCGTGGCCGACGACGCGGCGGCCGGGATCCCCGACTTCCCCCCGCCGCGCGCCGCGGCCTGTCCCTTCGATCCGTCCCCGGAACTGCGCGGCCTGGCGGACCGGGGCCCGCTGACCCGCGTCCGGTCCTGGAACGACAGCACGCCCTGGGTGGTGACCGGCCACGCCGAGCAGAAGACCCTGCTCTCCGACCCCCGGCTCAGCGCCGACTTC
>NZ_JAEEAP010000030.1 GCF_016103465.1 Streptomyces sabulosicollis | reverse complement strand
GGCCTGCCGTTTCCCCGGTGGCGCCCGGTCCCCGGAAGAGCTGTGGCGGCTGCTCGCGGCGGGCGACGAGGCCATTTCCGGCTTCCCCGCCAACCGTGGCTGGGACGTGGCGGGGCTGTACGACCCCGACCCGGAGGCGGACGGCAAGAGCTATGCGCGGGAGGGTGGCTTCCTGCACACCGCCGGCGAGTTCGACCCGGCGTTCTTCGGCATCTCGCCGCGCGAGGCCCTGGCGATGGACCCGCAGCAGCGGTTGCTGCTGGAGACGTCATGGGAGGCGTTCGAGCGGGCCGGAATCGACCCGACGACCCTTCGGTCCACCGCGACCGGTGTCTTCGCGGGTCTGATGTACCACGACTACGGCTCCCAGCTCCGGAGCGTCCCCGAGGGTGCCGAGGGCTACCTCGCCACGGGTGGCTCCGGCAGCATCGCATCGGGCCGGGTCGCCTACACCTTCGGTCTCGAGGGCCCGGCCGTGACCATCGACACCGCATGTTCGTCGTCGCTGGTGGCACTGCACTTGGCGGCGCAGGCGCTGCGTCAGGGCGAATGTTCGCTGGCGCTGGCGGGCGGTGTGGCGGTGATGTCCACCCCCGCCACCTTCGTGGAGTTCAGCCGTCAGCGCGGACTGGCGCCGGACGGCCGGTGCAAGCCGTTCGCGGCGGCCGCCGACGGCACGGGCTGGGGCGAGGGCGTGGGCATGCTGCTGCTGGAGCGGCTGTCGGACGCGCGCCGCAACGGCCACCAGATCCTCGCGGTGGTACGCGGCTCCGCCGTCAACCAGGACGGTGCGAGCAACGGCCTCACCGCACCCAACGGCCCTGCGCAGCAGCGGGTGATCCGGGCGGCGCTGGCGGCCGCGCGGCTGTCGGCCGCCGAGGTGGACGCGGTGGAGGCGCACGGTACGGGGACGACGCTGGGCGATCCGATCGAGGCACAGGCGCTGCTGGCCACGTACGGCCGGGAACACACCGACGACCAGCCCTTGTGGCTGGGCTCGATCAAGTCCAACATCGGGCACACCCAGGCCGCGGCCGGTGTCGCGGGCATCATGAAGATGGTGCTGGCCATGCGGCACGGTCTGCTGCCGCGGACACTGGGCGTCGACGAACCGTCGCCGCACGTCGACTGGACGGCCGGAGCCGTCGAACTGCTCACCGAGGCCAGGCCCTGGCCCGAGACCGGCCGCCCACGCCGGGCGGGCGTCTCCTCCTTCGGCCTCAGTGGCACGAACGCGCACATCATCCTCGAGCAGGCGCCGACGGTCGAGCGCGAGACCTCCGAGGAGGACGGGCAACGGTCGCCCGCCGTTGTGCCATGGGTGCTGTCGGCGAAGTCCGATGCCGGTGTGCGGGAGCAGGCCGCGCGCTTGCTGTCGGTGGTGGCCGAGGAGGCCGGTCCGGCGACGGCGGACATCGGTCTGTCGCTGGTCACCACCCGTGCGGTGTTCGAGCGGCGGGCGGTGGTGCTGGGTGATGACCGTGCCGCGCTCGTCAGCGGTCTGACCGCGCTGGCCGAGGGCCGCGAGGCCACGGGCGTGGTTCGGGGGGCCTTGGTCGGCCCCGACGCCCGTGCGGCCTTTGTCTTCCCTGGTCAGGGGTCGCAGTGGGTGGGAATGGCGGCGGGGTTGGTGGAGTCGTCTCCGGTGTTCGCGGAGCGGTTGGGGGAGTGTGCGGCGGCGTTGGCGCCGTTCGTGGACTGGTCGTTGGTGGAGGTGCTCGGCGATCCCGTGGCGTTGGGGCGGGTGGATGTGGTGCAGCCGGTGTTGTGGGCGGTGATGGTGTCGTTGGCGGAGTTGTGGCGTTCGTACGGTGTCGAGCCCGCTGCGGTTATCGGTCATTCGCAGGGTGAGATCGCGGCGGCGTGTGTGGCGGGTGCGTTGTCGTTGGAGGACGCGGCGCGGGTGGTGGCGTTGCGGAGCAAGGCGCTGCGGGCGTTGTCGGGGCTGGGCGGGATGGTGTCGGTGTCGCTGCCGGTTGGAGAGGTGCGGGAGCGGCTGGACCGGTGGGGCGAGCGGTTGTCGGTGGCGGCGGTGAACGGCCCCTCGGCTGTGGTGGTCTCCGGTGACGCGGACGCGTTGGACGAGCTGCTGGCGGCGTGCGAGGGCGAAGGGATCCGGGCCCGTCGTATCCCCGTGGACTACGCCTCGCACTGCGCCCACGTGGAGGACATCGAGGACGAGCTGCGGCAGGCTCTGGCGGGGATCAGTCCTCGGTCGTCGTCGGTGCCGTTCTACTCCACGGTCACGGCAGGTGTGCTGGATACCCAGGAACTCGGCGCCGGGTACTGGTACCGGAATCTGCGTCAGACGGTGCGTTTCGACGAGACCGTACGCGCCCTGCTGGCCGACGGTTTCCAGGTGTTCATCGAGGCCAGTGCGCACCCCGTCCTGACGATGGGCGTGGAGCAGACGGCCGAGGACCACGGCACCCGGGTCACCGCCGTCGGTTCGCTGCGCCGCGACGAAGGCGGCATCGAGCGCTTCATGACCTCCCTGGCCGAGGCGTATGTGGGTGGCGCCTCCGTCGATTGGGCGGGGCTCTTCGCGGGCACGGGCGCGCGGCGCGTCGATCTGCCGACGTATGCCTTCCAGCGCACCCACTTCTGGCTGGAGTCGGAGGCCGTCGAGACCGCAGGCGATGTGGCGTCGGTGGGGCTGGATTCGGCCGGGCATCCGCTGCTGGGGGCGGCTGTGCCGCTGCCCGACTCGGACGGTTTCCTGCTCACCGGTCGGCTCTCGCTGCGTACCCACCCCTGGCTCGCCGACCACGCGGTGGCGGATGTCACGTTGCTGCCGGGGACGGCCTTCGTGGAGTTGCTGATGCGGGCCGGTGACGCGGTCGGCTGCGACCGGGTGGACGAACTGACCCTGGGAGCACCGCTGGTACTGCCCGAGCGGGGAACGGTCCGGCTGCAGGTCGCCGTCGGCGGTCCCGACGAGGCGGGGCGGCGCTCGGTCGGTGTGTACGCGCAGACCGAGGACGGCCCCTGGACGCAACACGCCACCGGTGTGCTCGGCAGCGGCGGCACCCCGGCGGCGGCCGATCACACCATCGCGCCGGATCCATGGCCACCGGCCGGTGCGGAGGCGGTGGACGTCGGCGGGCTCTACGAACGGTTCGCACGCACCGGGCTGGGCTATGGTCCGTCCTTCCAGGGGCTGCGTACCGTCTGGCGCAAGGGCGACGAGGTCTTCGCGGAGGTCCGCCTGGCCGAGGAGGCACGGCAGGACGCCGAGCGCTTCGGCCTCCACCCGGCCCTGCTGGACGCCGCGTTGCACGCGATGGCGTTCGGCGGCTTCGTCCGCCTTCCCGAGCCCGATGGCAAGGTCCGTCGGGACGAGGGGTCCGGCACCGGACGGGTCCGGCTTCCCTTCGCCTGGAGCGGAGTGGCGTTGCATGCCACGGGTGCGTCCGCGCTGCGCGTACGGCTGTCCCCGGCCGGGGCGGACGCGGTGTCGCTGACCGCGCTGGACGAGTCGGGGCAGCCGGTGGCCTCGGTGGATTCGCTCGTCACCCGAGCGGTCGCCCGTGACCAGCTCGGAGCTGCGCATGGCGCCTTCCACGAGTCGCTCTTCAGCCTGGAGTGGACGGCACCCGCGGCGGTGTCCCCGGCGTCCGGCTCCCCTGGCCGCTGGGCCGTGCTGGCCGAAGGTGACACCGGGCTGTCGGCGGGGCTGAAGTCGGCGGGCCCGGCCGGTGCGCTGGCCGAGACGTACGCGGATCTGTCCGTTCTGGGAGAGGCGATCGAGGCGGGGCGGACCGCGCCGGATCTGGTGTTCGCTTCTCTGTCCTCTCCGACCTCCTCCACTCCGACCTCCTCCTCTCCGATCTCGTCCCACATGTCCCACGCGTTCGACACACCCGCCGCGCGCGATGAAACGGACACGGTGGCGCTCGCGTTGCCGTCCGCCGAGGCGGTCCGTGCCGCCGCGCACCGGGCGCTCGCGCTGGTGCAGTCGTGGCTGGCCGATGAGCGGTTCGGACGGTCCCGGCTGGTGCTGGTCACCCGTGGGGCGGTCGGCGCCCGGCCCGGGGAGCCGCTCACCGATCCGGCCTGCGCCGCGGTGTGGGGGCTGGTGAGGTCGGCCCAGTCGGAGAACCCCGACCGGTTGCTGCTGCTCGACCTGGACGACCAGGAGGCGTCGTTCGCCGCCCTGCCGCAGGCCCTGTCGGGCGACGAACCGCAGATGGCGGTGCGCGGCGGCGCGGTGCTGGTGCCACGGCTCGCCCGGGTCCCCGCGGCCCGCGCGACCGCGCCCACGTCGGCCGGGGAGCGGGATGACGAGGCCGGGACCACCCCCCTGTGGGACCCGGAGGGAACGGTCCTCATCACCGGCGCCACGGGCGTGCTGGGTTCCCTGGTGGCGCGTCACCTGGTGGCCGAGCACGGCGTACGCCATCTGCTGCTGACCAGCCGCCGGGGCGGTGGGGCCACGGGCGCCGCCGAGCTGGTGGACGAGCTGACCGCGGCGGGGGCGTCGGTGTCCCTGGCGGCCTGTGACACCGCCGACCGCGCCGCGCTGGCGCGGCTGCTGGCCACCGTACCGGCCGAACATCCGCTGACCGGGGTGGTGCATGCGGCCGGTGTCCTGGACGACGGGGTGATCGGGTCGCTGACTCCGGAGCGCGTCGATACGGTGTTGCGCCCCAAGGCCGATGCCGCCATCAACCTCCACGAGCTGACGGAGCACCTGCCGCTGTCCGCGTTCGTGCTGTTCTCCTCGGCGGCCGGGGTCTTCGGCGGCAGTGGCCAGGCCAACTACGCCGCGGCCAACGCGTTCCTGGACGCGCTGGCGCAGCGACGCAGGGCGCGGGGCCTGCCGGCGGTCTCCCTCGCCTGGGGGCTGTGGGCCGAACGCAGTGCCATGACGGGGCACATGGACGACAGCGATGTGGAGCGGCTCAACCGGGCGGGAGTGACCGCGTTGTCGTCCGAGGAGGGCCTCGCGCTCTTCGACGCGGCGACGGCGCAGGCGCATGCCCGGGCTGCCCTGGCCGGGAACCCCGGCCGGGGTGAGGGCACCGATGCGAGCGGCGACGGCCAGCCGGAAAGCGTCACTGGCGTGCACCCGGAAAGCACCACCGATGCGCACCCGGAAAGCACCACCGATGCGCACCCGCTCCTCGTCCCCATGCGGCTCGACATCGCCGCCCTACGAGTGCAGGCGGCCTCCCTCGGCGTCCCGCATCTGCTGCGCGGCCTGGTCCGGGTCCCGGCACGCCGCGCCGCCCACAACGCCGCCCCCGGCTCCACCACCGGCGCCGGGGGAGTGGAGCCGATCGGGCCGCGCCTGAACGGGTTGTCGGCCAGGGAGCAGACCCAGGTCCTGACCGAGCTGGTGCGCACCCATGCCGCCACCGTGCTCGGCCATGACTCACCGGACCTGGTGGAGGACGACCACGCCTTCCTCGAGCTGGGCATCACCTCGCTCACCGCGGTGGAGATCCGCAACCGGCTCAACCTCGCCACCGGTCTCAACCTGCCCGCCACGCTGCTCTTCGACCACACCACACCCGCGGCGCTCGCCGCCCATCTGCGCGCCCAACTGGCCCCCGGTGCCCAGGACGCCGCACCCCAGGGCGGGGCGTCGGCCACCGGAGCGGCGCACCAGGCCACGACCACGGCCACGGCAGCCGGTGCGACCGCGGCCCCGGGCGCGGCCAAGGCCGCGACCGGCTCGACCATCGAGGCGCTGTACCGGCAGGCATGCGCCGATGAACAGTACGTGGCGGGAACGCAGTTGCTCATGGCCGCGGCCCGGCTGCGCCCGTCGTTCCGTACGGCGGCGGAGCTGACCACCCCGCCCAAGCTGGTGCGGCTCTCCAAGGGCAGTACGGCGCCGGGACTGGTGTGCTTCCCGTCGCTGGTCGCCATCTCGGGACCGCGTGAGTACGCCCGCTTCGCGGCCGGGTTCCGGGGACGCCGCGATGTCTCCGTGCTGCCCGAGCCCGGCTTCGGCAAGGGGGAACTGCTTCCGGCGAGCGTCGACGCCGTCGTGGAGATGCAGGCGGAGGCGGTGCTGCGCTGTGCCGGGGAGAAGCCGTTCGTACTCGTCGGACGCTCGTCCGGCGGCTGGATCGCCCAGGCGGTCGCCGGATGGCTGGAGGCGCGTGGCAGCGCGCCCTCGGCGGTCGTCCTGCTCGACACCTATCTGCCGCGCAGCGAGGCGCTGCCGTGGATCCAGACGAATCTGTCCGGCAAGATGTTCGACCGGGAAAAGATGTTCGGCGTGGTGGACGAGGGCAGGCTGACCGCGATGGGCGGCTATCTGCGCCTCTTCTCCGACTGGGGACCGACGCCGATCGGCGCGCCGATTCTCACGGTGAAAGCGGAGGAATCCTTTCCGGGGTCCGGTGAGGGGAACGACGAGGAATCGGCATGGGGCGCCACGCTCACCCGTATCGACGTTCCCGGCGATCACTTCACCATGATGGAGGATTTCGCCGGAGTGGCCGCCGAAGCGGTCCTCAACTGGCTTGCGGAGAACGTGTGATTCGCATGGCCTGACATCCTGATAGGCTCGCGTTCATTCGAAGCGCGGAAGAAAAAACGGGGAAGGCGCTCGCGGATTTCTGATGTCGCCGAAGACCTTTCCATTACTGCGGGAGGAATCATCATGACGTCATCCAATGTCAGCGCGGTCGGTGAGCGGGTCGGTGAGTTCTACGACCAGCTGGTGGGCATGTTCGACGCCTCGCTGTACGGCCCGAACATCCACGTCGGCTACTGGAACAGCCAGGAGGACGCCACCACCCTGGAGGACGCCGCCGACCGGCTCACCGACATGATGATCGCGCGGCTGGGCATCGGCGCCGGCTCCCGGGTCCTGGACATCGGCTGCGGCTTCGGCGGGCCCGCGATCAGGCTCGCGCAGAAGACGGGTGCCGAGGTGGTGGGCATCAGCGTCAGCCGTAAGCAGGTCGAGAAGGCCAATGAGCTGGCCGAGGCCGCCGGGGTGAGCGGCAAGGTCACCTTCCAGTACGGCGACGCGATGGACCTGGCCTTCGACGACGGCTCCTTCGACGCCGTCTGGATGCTGGAATCCGTGATGCAGATGCCCGACCGGACGGCGGCGCTCGCGGAGGCCGCCCGCGTCCTGCGCCCGGGCGGGCGGCTGGCACTCACCGACAACTACGAGCGCGAGGAGATATCCGAGGAGCGGCGGCCGGTCATCGAGAACATTCTCCAGCGGTACCTCACCCAGCCGCCCGCGTCTTTCGAAACGTACCCGGCGATGCTGCGCCAGGCCGGGCTGCGCTGTACGGAGCTGCTCGATGTCAGCGAAAGCACCACCAAGCAGTCGGTCCGGCGGCTCGGTGAGGCCATGGCGCAGAACATGGAGCAGCTGGCGTCCAAGGTCGACCCGGAGGTGTTCAAGAAGTTGAAGCCCGCGGAGGGCGAGAACATGGAAATGCCCGAGCTGGGTTATCTGATCGCCACCGCGCGGCGCCCCGAAACGGCGTAAGTTCTCGGCGCCGGGAATTCCCGGTTCTCCTCGGGGAGCCATTCAGGGGCGGGCCGCACATGCGGCCCGCCCCTCGGCGCGGATGGTGCCACGCCCGGCCGCCGGGGGCCACTCGGTGCGGACGTCGCACGGCGCGTGGCGTCGCCTACCGTGGGAGGCAGCCGGAGAACCAGGGAGGCGGGCATGATGACCAGCGCACCGGACACCGTCCCGCTGCCCTCTGGGGAGCGGATCCCGCCGCTCGGCCAGGGCACCTGGCGCATGGGTGACGACCCGCGGCGCCGCGCCGACGAGATCGCGGCGCTGCGACGTGGACTCGACCTCGGCATGACCGTGGTGGACACGGCCGAGATGTACGGCAGCGGCGCCTCCGAAGAACTCGTCGGGGAGGCGATCGCCGGCCGCCGCGATGAGGTGTTCCTGGTCAGCAAGGTGCTCCCCGGCCACGCCGACCGCAGTGGCACCATCGCGGCCTGCGAGGACAGCCTGCGGCGGCTCGGTACGGACCGGCTGGATCTGTATCTGCTGCACTGGCGGGGGCGGATCCCGCTGGAGGAGACCCTCGAAGCCTTCACCGCACTCACCGAGAGCGGCAAGATCCGCCACTGGGGTGTGAGCAACTTCGATGCCTCTGACATGACGGATCTCGTCTCCCTCCCCGGGGGCGACGGTGTCGCCGCCAATCAGGTGCTCTACAACCTCACCCGGCGCGGTGTCGAGTACGACCTCATTCCCTGGTGCCATCGGCGTGACATCCCCCTGATGGCCTATTCGCCCATCGAGCAGGGACGCCTGCCGCGCACCGGCGCGCTGCGGGAGGTCGCACGGGCCCATGACGCGACGCCCGCGCGGGTGATGCTGGCGTGGGTGCTCCGACAGGGGGTGATGGCGATCCCCAAGGCCGGGCGGGTCGACCATGTCCAGGAGAACCGCGCCGCGCTGGATCTCGAGCTCACCTCGGAGGACCTGGCCGCGCTGGACCGCGCCTTCCCTCCGCCCACGGGGCCCGTGCCCCTCGAGGTCCTTTGAGCGCGAGGTCCTCGGAGGCACTGGGCGCACCGGCCTGGCCTACGCGGGTCCTCCGCATACGGGCCTTGACGCGGGCGCGGCGGCCCTCACGTATACGGGTCGTGGTAGCGCAACAGCACCCCGACCCCGTCCTCCAACGGCAGCTCCTCACGCGGGACCGTGATCAGCTCGGCGCCGGTGCCCACCAGGGCCCCTACCACCACCGCCCCGGCGGGCTCCTGCCGCCCGGTGTGCACGCCGAAGGCGTGGAGGTCCTCTTCCCGGTCGGTCTCCGCGAAGGCGCGGCAGAGGGCCACGGCCACATGGGGGATGTCCGGGGAGTGCTGCAGCACCAGGGGCAGCACATCGGGGATCGAGGTGAAGCGGGCCGAATCGGCCATCGGCGGCTCGGGGAGCTCCTCGGCCAGTCCGAGCCGTCCATGGGCGGCGAACAGGGCCTGTCCGTGCTGCCCGGACACCTCCCGGTCGCTGCCCACGGCGGTGTGCAGGGCGGAGAGGGTGGCGTTGTCCACGCCCTGGCCGGACAGCGCGTCGCACAGGTGCCGCCAGCGCAGCTCGATCGCCTTCTGAGGGTCCTCGATGTCGCGGGAGACGTCCAGGTAGACGGCGGCCCATGGGCCGGGGCCGCGCGTAGAGCGGGTCGAGAAACGACAACTTCATATGCGCTCCGTACCGTGTCGGGCGACCTGACGGGGCGGCCCCGACACGAGCGGGTTTCCCCTCCCGCCGGATGAAACCGCTCCACACCACTGGTTCCGGTCAGTGGCGGGCGTGCTGGCGCTCGTCGCACGCCCTGATCGGATGCCGGGGCGCGGCAGTGTCAGACCCCCGCGCTACCTTGCCGCCATGACGGAATTCGTACTGGTGGCGGGTGCCTGGCTGGGGTCGTGGGCATGGGACGAGGTGGTTCCGGAGCTGCGGGCGGCCGGATACGGCGCTCATGCCCTCACGCTGTCCGGACTCGCCGAAAAGCAAGGTGTGCCGGCCGGGCAGCAGACCCACGTCCAGGACATCGTCGACGAGATCGAGCGCCTCGATCTCCGAGAGGTGGTCCTGGTGGGGCACAGCTATTCGGGCATCCCGGTCGGCCAGGCCGCTGAGCGCATCGGCGACCGGCTGGCCCATGTGGTGTTCGTGGACTCCAACGTTCCGGTGGACGGTGAGTCGTTCCTGTCGGCGTGGCCCAGCGGCCAGGCCATGGTGGAGGTGTCGATGGCCGCGAACGACGGCTTCTGGGCGCCCCTGACCGAGGCCGACTGCGAGGGCCAGGGCCTCACCGGCGAGCAGATCGCGCGGTTCGTGGCGGGTTCCACGCCGCATCCGGGCGCCACACTCTCCGAGCCTGCCGTACTGGCGCGCCCGCTCGGCGGGCTTCCGGCCACGTACATCAAGTGCCTGCTCGACGGCGATGAGCCGGTGGGCGATGTGGCCGAGCTGCTGAAGAGCGAGCATTGGCGGCTGGTCGAGATGGACACCGGCCACTGGCCGATGTTCTCCCAGCCGCGTGAGCTGGCCCGGATACTGCTCGGATGCGCTGGGGCATCGTGACCCCGCACCACGCCTGACGGGCGATGGCACACGACGGTGGTCACGCCGTGTGCCGTCGCACCGCCGGTGCGGTCACTCGCAGCCGTACCGCCAGTTCCACCCCACGAAGGTGTGCCGCAGCTCCACGTCGAAGCGGCAGCTCGCCGTCCCGTCCGCCTTCAACTGGACGTATGAATGGTGGGTGTTGTTGTACCAGTCGCCGGTCGGGTCGAAGACGCCCTGGTACGCGAAATCGGCGTGCGCCTCGGAGTTGACCTCGGCGCAGTCCGTGACGCAGTCGTCCTTCGCGTTCTGCGAGGTGAGCGACCAACCGGCGTCCCACGGCTCGCGGTTCCACTCCTGGGTGGACGTCGTGCCGCCCGTGGTGACGCGGCCGTTCGCCGTGTCCCATGAGGAGGTGGTATACAGACCCGTCATCCGGATGTCGCAGCAGTCGTACATCTCGTTCCAGCCACGCAGCTGATGGCCGGTGGCGGTGGCGGCCGTGGTGGCGCTCCCGGCAGCGGTCGCGGTGCGGGCCGAGGGGGCCGAGCGGCCCGATGCCGGGCCGTGCTGGACGGATACCCGCTCCGGCTTGCAGTCGGCCCCAATGGTGATCTGCCCCGAAACGGCCTGGCCGGGCGCCGGAGCGGGGAGCTCGCCGGTCAGCCGGACACCGTCACAGGACTTCGGCGCCGGGTCGGACTCCTGTGCCGTCTGCGCCGTCGCCACCGTCGTGCCGCCCAGGAGCGCCACCAGGGAGACGGCCGAAACGGCCGCGATGCTTAACCGGCTGTTCACTTCTCACGCCCCTTGCTCCGATGATCCATGCGATCCGAAACGGGCGGCGCGTCGCCTCGGTGCGGATGCGCCGCCAGGTCACGCGAGTGATCGTAACGGCGGCCGTACGCGGCAGCGGGGGAGTGGGAAAGGTTGGCAGGAAGGTGGCAGCGCGGCCCCCGCCCGGCCCCGTCCACGACATCGGACACCACGGCTGGGGTACACTGATCGGGTCCTGTTGTCTCCGATAGAGGTCTGGCTTGGTCGCCGCGTGGTGCTCGCATACGTAGCCCCTTGTTCACAGCGCTTACGAATGCGAGAACACCATGGCAGCATCCCCCACCCCCAGCGCTTCCGTGACCTGCTCGGCCGTGTCCTTCCAGTGGGCGGACGGCACGCCCGTCTTCGACGGGCTCTCGCTCGGCATCGGACGGGGCCGCACCGGCCTCGTGGGCACCAACGGCAGTGGCAAGTCCACCCTGCTGCGGCTGATCGCCGGCCGGTTGCGTCCCGCCGAGGGGTCGGTGACCGTCGGCGGCAGCCTCGCCTACCTTCCGCAGAACATCACCCTCGACACCACGCTCCGCGTGGACCAGGCCCTGGGCATCGCCGAGCGGCGCGCCGCGGTGCGCGCCATCGAGGCCGGGGACGTCGACGAGGCCCACTTCGAGACGATCGGCGACGACTGGGACGTCGAGGAGCGGGCCGTGGCGACACTGGGCTCGCTCGGGCTCGGCGATGTCGAACTGGACCGCACCGTCGGCCATCTGTCCGGCGGGGAGACCGTACTGCTGCACCTGGCCGCCCTGCTCCTGGAGCGCCCCGACGTCCTGCTGCTCGACGAACCCACCAACAACCTCGACCTGTTCGCGCGGCGCCGGCTCTACGACGCCGTCGACTCCTGGCGCTCCGGTGTGCTGGTCGTGGTCAGCCACGACCGTGAGCTGCTGGAGCGGGTGGACCGCATCGCCGAACTGCGGTCCGGGTCGGTGACCTGGTACGGCGGCGGCTGGTCCGCCTACCAGGAGGCGCTGGCCACTCAGCAGGAGGCGGCAGCGCGCACGCTGCGGGCCGCGGAGGCGGATGTGCGGAGGCAAAAACGCGAACTGGAGGAGACCCACATCAAACTGGCGCGCCGTCAGCGGAACAGCAAGAAGATGGACATCGAGCGGAGGGCCCCGAGAATCGTCGCCGGTGCCCGCAAGCGGGCCGCGCAGGAGTCGGCCGGCAAGCTCCGCGATCTGCACGAGGACCGCCTCCACGAGGCACGCGAGCGGCGTGAGGAGGCCGCGGACGCGGTCCGCGACGACGCCGAGATCCGGGTGAGTCTGCCGCACACCGCCGTGCCCGCGGGCCGCACCGTGCTCACCCTGAGCGAACTGCGCCCCCAGTACGGCGCGTTGCGCGATGCCACCCTGCATGTGCACGGGCCCGAACGCATCGCGCTGGTCGGGCGCAACGGAGCCGGTAAGACCACACTGCTGCGTACCCTCACCGGCGAACTCGCCCCGCTGTCCGGCGAGGCCAGGACGTACGTACCGCTGCGGTTCCTCCCCCAGCGGCTGGATGTGCTGGACGACGAGCTGAGCGTGGCGGCCAACGTGGCGAGCCGGGCGCCCGGCGTCACCGACAACCACATCCGCGCCCAGCTCGCCCGCTTCCTCTTCAAGGGGGCGCGAGCGGAGCAGCCGGCGGCCACCCTCTCCGGTGGCGAACGCTTCCGGGCCGCCCTCGCGGCCACCATGCTCGCCGCACCGGCCCCGCAGCTGCTGATGCTCGACGAGCCGACCAACAACCTCGACCTGGCCAGTGTGCGGCAGCTGACGAGCGCGCTGGACTCCTACCAGGGCGCGCTCGTGGTCGCCAGCCACGATCTGCCGTTCCTGGAGTCGATCGGCATCACCCGGTGGCTGCTGGTCGGCGAGGAGTTGCGGGACATCGCCGCCGACGAGGTCCGGGACCTGCTCGAGGAGTCGTCCGCCACCGAGGGAGTGGCTGGGACGAGCTGAGACCGTACTCGGCGGCGTTCCGCACGACGATCGCGAACGGGTTGGGGGCGGTCGCGCAGATCACCTCGTCGACCGTCATCGACAGCTCCTGGCAGGTGGACTCGGGCGCGGCGGGCACCGCCACCACGATCCTGCCGGGCCGCATGCGCCGCAGGGCCTGGACGGCGGCGCGGGGCGCTCGCGCCCGTGGCGAGTCCGTCGTCGACGAGGATGACCGTCCTGCCCTCGATATCCGGCATGGGGCGGTCGCCGCGGTACATCCGCTGTCGGCGCAGCAGTTCCCGGCCTTCCCGCTCGCCACCCGCCGGACCGCTTCCGGTGAGATGTCCAGTCCGCGGATGATGTCCTCGTTGGGCACCACCACCCCGCCACTGGCGATCGCCCCCATCGCCACTTCGTCCCGGCCCGGGACACCCAGCTTGCGTACGAGCAGGACATCGAGTTCGGCGTCCAGCGCGGTGGC
This sequence comes from Streptomyces sabulosicollis, assembly GCF_016103465.1. Lineage (GTDB taxonomy): Bacteria > Actinomycetota > Actinomycetes > Streptomycetales > Streptomycetaceae > Streptomyces > Streptomyces sabulosicollis. Next base: position 26,419 of record NZ_JAEEAP010000030.1, on the reverse strand, counting down.
CACCTCGTACGCCACCGGAGCGCCACCGCGGGGCAATGCGAGCACCAGCACACCGGGGCGCGGCCTCGGTAGTGGTCCAGACGGCCGGTCAGGACCCGGCCGGCGTCCCGTCGATCGCGGAACAGGCGCTTGGTCATCCCCAGTCCTCCTCCTGCGACCAGGTGCGTATGGTGCGGACACGTCGAATGATGCGTCCCGGCCCCTTCTTCCAGGGTGCACCTCGGGAAACCCATCGCGGGAGGCGTGGCCGTCCGCCCGGGCCGCCGCGCCTCTCCTGCGGTACACGCGAAATGCGCGAGAGTGAAATGAGGACCCGGTGTCCGTGCAGGTTAAGGCGCATTCAAGGGTGACTCATGCGGCTCGGCCCACCTTCGAAAACGATCTCGTTGGCGCGAGATATATGAACGCTTAACAGGGGAGAGAAGGTGGCGGCCCGGCCGGTGTCCTCGCGCCTGGCGAGATTCAGCCCGTCGTGGCGAGAGTGTGCACGACTGCTTGTTGACTCTTCAGTAATAACGTGGCTAATTTCAGTCGGCGCCGTTTCGCGAGATTGCCATGCCATACGTTCGACATGCGTTGCCCGAATTATCTCCATTTCCTGCCGCGCTAGCGATTTTGGAGAAAACATGTCAGCCGCCATGGACGCAGGCGACCTTGTCATCGGCATCACTCCGTTCGGCGAACCGGACGCCAGACTCGCCGCGGCGGTGAGCCGCGCGGGCGGTCTCGGCGTCCTCGACCTGGGAACAAAAGGCCGCGAAGCCCTCCGGGCCTGGGAGGACCTCGGCGAGTGGGTGGCCGACGGCCGGTACGGTGTGCGGGTCGCGGCGGGCTGCCGCCTCACCCCCGCGGACCTCATGGACGCCCCGCCCACCGACGGTTCGGACGGCGGTGCGCCCGGCCCGCATACGGTGGTGCTGGGCGTGGACCCGCCCTGGCCGGTGGAGGCCGTTTCCGACCGCTGGCGGGTGCTCGCCGAGGTCACCGACCTGGACGAGGCCCTCGATGCCGTCCGCGCCGGGGCACACGGGCTGATCGCCCGGGGGAGCGAGAGCGGCGGCCGGATCGGGACGCTGGGCACCTTTGTCCTGCTCCAGCGGCTCCTCGCCGACCCCCGGGTGTCCTTACCGGTGTGGGCCTGCGGCGGCATCGGGCCGCGCACCGCCGCCGCGTCCGTACTCGGGGGCGCGGCCGGGATCGTCCTCGACACCCAGCTGGCCCTGCTCGCCGAGTCGGGGCTCCCCGAGGACCGCGCCGCCGCCATCCGCTCCATGGACGGCTCCGAGACCACCGTCCTCGACGGGCACCGCGTCCTGCGGCGCCGAGGGCGCGCGCCGCACACCGGACCCGACCTGACGCTAGGTCAGGACGGTTTTCTCGCCGCGCGGTTCGCCGAGCGCTGGCGCGATGTCGGGCGTACCGTCCGGGGTGTCACCGACGCCGTCCGGGAGGCCGCACACGAGGCCGTGCGGCACGGCTCCGCCGTTTCGGCGCTGGGCCCCGGCGCCCCGCTGAGCGCCCGCCTCGGCACCCGGCTGCCGCTCGCACAGGGCCCGATGACCCGGGTCAGCGACCGGGGCGCGTTCGCCTCCGCCGTCGCCGCGGGGGGAGCGCTGCCGTTCATCGCGCTCGCCCTGGCCGGACGCGAGCAGGCGCGCACCGTGCTGGCGGAGGCCGCGGCCGCGCTGAACGGACGCCCCTGGGGCGTCGGTGTCCTCGGCTTCGCCCCCGAGGAGATCAGGAACGCCCAGCTCGAGGCCGTGCGGGAGGTCCGCCCCAGCCACGCGATCATCGCGGGCGGACGGCCGTCCCAGGCCAAGGCGCTGGAGCGGGACGGCATCGCCACCTTTCTGCATGTGCCCTCGCCGGGGCTGCTGCGCCAGTTCCTCCAGGCCGGGGCGCGGCGGTTCGTCTTCGAGGGCTCCGAATGCGGCGGCCACGTGGGTCCGCGCAACAGCTTCCCGCTGTGGGAGGCCCAGATCGCCGTCATCGAGGACTTCCTGGACGAAGCCGCGCACGACCCGCATGACACGGCGGACCCGGAAGGGGACGGCGGCGCGGGGATCGAGGTCTTCTTCGCGGGGGGAGTGCACGACGAACGCTCCGCCGCGATGGTGGCCGCGCTCGCCGCCCCGCTCACCCGGCGCGGCGTCGCCGTCGGCTCGCTGATGGGCACCGCGTATCTGTTCACCGAGGAGGCGGTGGCTCATGGCGCCGTACAGCCGCTCTTCCAGCGCCGGGTGATGGCCGCCGAGCACACCGTGCTGCTGGAAACCGCCCCCGGCCACGCCACACGCTGCGTGCCCAGCCCCTTTACCGACAGCTTCGAGGCCGTGAAGGAGCGGCTGCGGAAGGAGGGCCTGCCGGACCGGGAGGTCTGGGAGCGGCTGGAACGGCTGAATGTGGGACGGCTGAGGATCGCCAGCAAGGGCGTGGACCGCGGGCCCGACGGCGCGTTGACCCCGGTGGACGAGGAAGGCCAGTACAGCGGCGGGATGTTCATGGCCGGGCAGGTGGCCGTGATGCGCTCGGCCACCACCACGATCGCCGCACTGCACCATGCCGTGGGCCCCGGCGCCGCCGACTTCCTCACCGCACGCGCGGAGGCGGTGCGCGAGGGCCTGGGCGCGGCCACGGCCCCGGCAACGGCCGGGGCACCCGCGCCGCTGGACGTGGCCGTGGTCGGCATGGCGTGCATGTTCCCGCAGGCGCCCGACCTCGCCGCGTTCTGGGCCAATGTGGTGGGCGGTGTGGACGCCGTCACCGAGGTGCCCGCCGAGCGCTGGGACCCCGCCGTCCACTACACGGGCGACAAGGACGGCGCCTCCGCCTCCCGATGGGGCGGCTTTCTGCCACCCATCCCCTTCGACCCGCTGCGCTACGGCATCCCCCCGGCCTCGCTCGGCAGCATCGAACCCGTTCAGCTGCTGGCACTGGAGGCCGCCCGCCGGGCCCTGGACGACGCCGGATACGGCGACCCCGGCGACGGCGGCCGGGCCTTCGACCGCTCCCGCACCTCCGTGGTGTTCGGCGCCGAGGCGGGCAGCGACCTCTCCAACGCCCAGACGCTGCGCGCCGTCCTGCCGTCCTACGTCCACGAGGTGCCACCCGCCCTGGCGGACCAGCTGCCCCGGCTCACCGAGGACTCCTTCCCCGGGATGCTCGCCAACGTCATCTCCGGGCGGATCGCCAACCGGCTCGACCTCGGCGGCGCCAACTACACCGTGGACGCGGCCTGTGCGTCATCGCTGGCCGCCGTGGACGTGGCCTGCAAGGAGCTGACCGCCGGCACCAGCGACCTCGTGCTGTGCGGCGGCGCCGATCTGCACAACGGCATCAACGACTATGTGCTCTTCTCCTCGGTGCACGCCCTCTCCCCGACGGGCCGCTCCCGGACCTTCGACCAATCGGCCGACGGGATCGCGCTCGGCGAGGGCGTCGCCTGCGTCGTCCTCAAACGGCTGGCGGACGCGGAACGGGACGGCGACCGCGTCTACGCCGTCATCAAGGGCGTCGGCTCCTCCAGCGACGGCCGCTCGCTCGGGCTGACCGCCCCGCGCCCCGAAGGACAGCGGGCCGCACTGGAGCGCGCGTACGCCAATGCCCGCGTCTCGCCCGCCGACGTCGGCCTGATCGAGGCGCACGGCACCGGTACGGTCGTCGGCGACCGTACCGAACTCACCGTCCTGGGCGAGGTGTTCACCGAGGCCGGGGCCGCGCCCGGCGCGTGTGCGCTGGGCTCGGTGAAGTCCCAGATCGGGCACACCAAATGCGCCGCGGGCCTCGCCGGGCTGGTGAAGGCCGCGATGGCGCTGCACACGGCCATCACACCGCCGACCCTCCATCTGACCCGGCCCAACGAGGCATGGGACGCGGACCGCAGCCCCTTCGCCTTCCACACCCGGGCCCGGCCGTGGGCCGCCGCGCCCGCCGAACGGGTGGCCGGGGTCAGCGCGTTCGGCTTCGGCGGGACCAACTTCCATGTGGTGCTCGCGGCACACGGCCACGGAGCGCCACCCGCCCGGGGGCTGGATGCCTGGCCCGCCGAGCTCTTCCTCTTCCGCGGGGCCGACCGGGCGGCGGCGCTGCGGATGGTCCAGGAGACACTCGACCAGCTCATGGCCAATGACACGGCGGGGCGGCCGTGGCGGCTGCGCGACCTCGCGCTGACCGCCTCCCGGCGGGCCGACGCGGGTCAGGAACCGGTCCGGGTGGCCGTGGTGGCCTCGGACCTGGACGACCTCGCCGCACGATTAGGGCAGGTGCTCGCGGGCGGTCCGACGGGCCCGGGGCCGCGCCGAGCGGACGGGCTGCACATGGCCCCGGACGCGCCCGAGAAGACCGAGGTGAACGGGAAGCGTGAGAAGACCGAGGAGACCGGGGAGGCCGAGGACCGGCCGGGGCCTGGAAAGGTCGCGTTTCTCTTCCCGGGACAGGGCAGCCAGCGGCCCGGGATGTTCGCCGACGCCTTCGTGACCTTCCCCGAGCTCCAGCGCCATCTGCGCCACGCACGCGGCTGGGCCGACGCGCTGTATCCCCCCGCCGCCTTCGACGAGGCCGGGGAGGCCGCACAGCGCACCGCGATCACCGACACCCGGGTGGCCCAGCCCGCCCTGGGCACCGTCGGGCTCGCGGCGTACACCCTGCTGACCTCGGCCGGGGTGCGGCCCGACATGGCGGCCGGACACAGCTACGGCGAGCTGGTCGCGCTGTGCGCCGCGGGCGCCCTCGACCCCCGTACGCTGCCGCGGCTGAGCGCCGAGCGGGCGGCCGCCATCCTCGGCGCCGCCGAGGCCGACGGGGAGGAGCCCGGCACCATGGCGGCCGTGACCGCGGCCCCCAACGAGGTCGAGCCGGTGCTGCGGGCGGCCGGGCTCGACGGGCGCGTGGTGACCGCCAACCACAACGCGCCACGGCAGACCGTGATCTCCGGTCCCCGACGGGACGTCGAGGAGGCGGTACGGCTGCTGCGGGACGCGGGTCACTCCGCCCAACGGATCCCGGTGGCCTGCGCGTTCCACAGTCCGCTGGTGGCCGGGGCCGGTGCGCGGTTCGCCGAGGCGCTGGCCCGCCATCCGGTGCGGGCGGCCGAGTTCCCCGTCTGGGCGAACCGCACCGCCGCGCCGTACGGCGCGGAGCCGGATGCCATCCGCGCCGAACTCGCCGCCCAGATCGGCGCCCCCGTCCGCTTCGTGGCGCAGGTCGAGGCCATGTACGAGGCGGGCGCACGGATCTTCGTGGAGGCCGGTCCGGGAACGGTGCTCACCCGGCTGGTGGCGGAGATCCTCGACGGCCGCCCGCACCTCGCCCTCGCCTGCGAGGGACGGCGGTCCGGCGCCGCCGGGACGCGAGGGTTCCTCGACACCCTCGCCCGGCTGGCCGTCGCCGGTGTTCCGGTGCGTACGGCCTGGCTGTTCCACGGCCGGGACGCGGTGGCGGCGGGATCCGCCCCGCCGCCGAAGCGGCCCGGCTGGACGGTCGACGGACACCTGGTCCGCACCGCGGACGGTGAGCTCCTGCCCGGTGCGCTGGCACCGGCCCGACGTGTCATGGAGGCCACGGTGAGCCAGCCGGATCGGACGGGTGGCGGCGAGTACGGCGACAGGGACGCCCTGATCTCGGAGTTCCTGAGAACCAGCCGGGAGATGATCGCCGCCCAGCGCGATGTGCTCCTCACCTACTTCGGTGCGGCGCCGGGCGAACGGCGCGCGGCGCCACCGTCCCCGGTCGCTCCGGCCACGCCCCTGCCCGCCGAGCGTGTCCCGGTGGCCGCCGCCCCGGAGGCCCCGGACCCGGTCGCCGACCTGGCTGCTGCCCCGCCCGCACCCGCCACCGGGCCCGATGTGCTGCGCGCGGTCTCCGAAATCATCAGCGAACGCACCGGCTATCCGGTCGACATGATCGAACCCGACCTCGATCTCGAGGCCGATCTCAGCATCGACTCCATCAAACGCGCCGAGATCGCGGGCGAGTTGGCACGGCGTCTCGGTGTCGGGGGCGCGGACACCATGACCCTGGGCGATGAGGAGCTGGAGGAGCTGGCCAAGGCCCGTACCACCGCCGCCGTCACCGACTGGCTCACCGCGCGCCTTGCGCCGCCCGCCCCGGCGGCCTCCGCAACACCGCCCGACGCGCCGGAGCCGGTGGCGGAGGACGTGGCGGCCGAGCCCGTGGCCGTGGCTGTGGTCGAGCCCGAGCCCGAGCCCGAGCCCGAGCCCGAGCCCGAGCCCGAGCCAGTGGCCGTGTCCGGTGTGGCGCCCAAACGGCTGCGGCTGGTGCCCGTGCCCCTCGGCGCACCCGAGGACGGTGCCACCGCGCCGCCCGAGCTGACCGGCCGGCGCTTCGCCCTGCTCGGCAGGGAGGGCGACGGGGTGGCCGAGGCGGTGGCCGCCCGCCTGGGCGAGCGCGGTGCCGAGGCCGTCACCCTCCCCGCCGGTCATCAGCTCACCGAGGAGGACGGCCGGGTGGACGGTGTGCTGCTGCTCAACCCACTGGCCGCCTCCGGCGCGCCGGTGCTGCCGGAGGCGTTCACGGCCATCCAGCCGGCCCTGCGGCGCGGCCCGCACTGGCTGCTGGCGCTCCGCCGCGCCGACCCGCTCGCCGCGCGCACGGCCGGGCTGCGCGGGGTCTTCCGTACGGTGGCCAGGGAGTACCCGGACACGATCGCCAGGCTGGTGGAGTTCCCCGCCGACGCGGCCGGGTCCGCCGAAGCCGTGGCCGACGGGGTGCTCGACGAGCTGCTCGCCCCGGACCGTACGCCCGTCGTTCTGCGCACCGCGGAAGGACGGCGCCACCGGCTGGACCTCGTGGAGACCCCGCTGGGGGCGCTCGCCGGTTCGGGCGCCGGGCCCGCCGGTGACGGCGCGGCGGAGGCCGCCGCGCTCGGCCTGGACCGGGACGCGGTGGTGGTCCTGGTCGGTGGGGCGCGGGGGATTACCGCGCGGTTCGCCGCCACCCTCGCGGCCGCCGCCCGCTGCCGGATCGAGCTGCTCGGCCGTACGCCGGAGCCGGTCGGCCCCGAGGACCCGGCCACCGCCGGAGCCCGCGACGGGACCGCCCTGCGCGCGGCGCTCGCGGCCCGGGGCGGGCTGGGGCCCGCCGAGATCCAGCCGGAGGCCGCACGGATCCTGGCGCGGCGTGAAGTGGCCGCCACCATCGAGGAGTTGACCGCGCTCGGCGCCCGTGTCCACTATCGCTCGGTGGACGTCCGCGACGCCGAAGCGGTGCTCCAGGCGGTGAAGCAGATCCACGCCGACCACGGACGGCTCGACGGTGTCGTCTACGGAGCCGGTGTGATCGAGGACCGGCTGATCGCGGAGAAGCCCGCCGAGTCCTTCCAGCGGGTGTACGGCACCAAGGTGGAGGGCGCCCGGACACTGCTGGACGCGCTGGCCGAACTGCCCGAACCCCCGGCGTTCGCCGTGTTGTTCGGCAGCATCGCCGCCGTCCTCGGCAACCGCGGCCAGGTGGACTACGCGGCGGCCAACGACGCGCTGGAGACCCTCGGCGCGCGATGGCGGGACCGGACCGGCCGCCGGGCGCTGACCGTGCACTGGGGCCCCTGGGCACCGGCCGGATCCCACGGCGGGATGGTCACACCGGAGCTCGGCCGCGCATACGCCCGGCGCGGCGTCTCGCTCATCGACCCCGAGGAGGGCACGCTGGCGCTGCTGCGCGAGCTGGCCTGGGGCGAGGAGTCCACGGGGTCCGTCGTCTACACCGCCTCCGGCTGGTGAGCGTGACGGACGAACAGGCGTACCGGCAGCCGCCGGTGGCCATCATCGGGATGTCCGTGCTGCTGCCCGGCGCGCCGGACCTGGACACGTACTGGCGCAACCTGGTCGGCGGCAGGGACGCGATCAGCGACGTTCCGGCCGGGCGGTGGGACGCCGGTTTCTACGCCCCGGACGCCGGTGGCGACGCGACGGCCGCGCCCGACCGGGTGTACTGCCGACGGGGCGGATTCGTCGATGAGTTCGCCCGGTTCGAGGCCGCCCGGTTCGGGATCATGCCGAACTCGGTGTCCGGCACCGAACCCGACCAGCTGATCGCCCTGGGCGTCGCGGCGGCGGCCATCACCGACGCGGGCGGCGAGGACCGGCTGCCCGACCGGCAGCGGGTGGGCGTGGTGCTGGGCCGGGGCGGCTATCTCACCCCCGGGCTGGTCCGGCTCGACCAGCGGGTGCGCACCGCCCACCAGCTCGTACGGACCCTCGGCGAGCTGCTGCCCGACCTCGGGCCCGGTCAACTCGACCGCGTACGGGCCGCGTTTGCCGAACGGCTCGGCCCGGACCGGCCCGAGGCGGCCATCGGCCTGGTGCCCAACCTCGCCGCCTCGCGCATCGCCAACCGGCTCGATCTGCGCGGCCCCGCGTACACCGTGGACGCCGCCTGCGCCTCCTCGCTCGTCGCCGTCGACCAGGCGGTGGGGGAGCTGGCCTCGGGCCGGTGTGACGTGATGCTCGCGGGCGGGGTGCACCACTGCCACGACATCACCCTGTGGAGCGTCTTCTCGCAGCTGCGCGCGCTGTCGCCGAGCCAGCGGATCCGGCCCTTCCACCGCGCGGCCGACGGCCTGCTGATCGGCGAGGGCACCGGTGTGGTCGTCCTCAAGCGGCTCGAGGACGCCCTCCGCGACGGCGACCGTGTCTACGCGGTGATCCGCGGCACCGGTGTGGCCTCCGACGGCCGTGCCACCGGTCTGGTCAACCCGGACCCGGGCGGTCAGACCCGGGCCGTACGGCAGGCGTGGCGCGCCGCGCACCTCGATCCGCGGGAGCCGGGCGCCATCGGACTGCTGGAGGCGCACGGCACCGCGACGCCCGCCGGGGACACGGCCGAACTCGCCACACTGGCCGAGGTGTTCGGCCCCGGTGGCATGTCAGGGCAGAAGGCCGTCATCGGCTCGGTGAAGTCGATGATCGGTCACACCATGCCCGCCGCCGGTGTCGCGGGCCTGGTGAAGGCCGCCCTAGCGGTCCACCACGGCCGGCTGCTGCCCACCCTGCACTGCGACGACCCCCACCCGGCGCTGGCGGCCACCCGCTTCTCGGTGCTCGACGCGGCCGAGCCCTGGGAAGCGCCCGTACGGCGCGCCGCCGTCAACGCCTTCGGCTTCGGCGGGATCAACGCCCATGTGGTGCTGGAGCAGCCGCCGGTGTCGGCGGCGCGGCGCGCCACGACCCTCGTCATCGAACCCGAGCGGGTGCTGGCGCTGGCGGCGGACACCCCGGAGCGGCTGGCCGAGCTGCTGGCGGCGGACGACGCGACCGTACGGGTACGGACGACGGAGACGCGGCGGGACGCCCGTACCGCCCGTACCCGGCTGGGCATCGTCGACCCCACCGCCAAACGGCTGGCGCTCGCCCGGCGCGTGGTGGCCAAGGGCCGCCCGTGGCGCGGCCGCAACGACATCTGGTTCACCCCCGCGCCACTGCTCGGTGCGGGCCCGGCGCCGAGAGGGAGGCTCGCCTTCGTCTTCCCCGGCCTGGAAGCCGAGTTCGCCCCCCGCGTGGACGGTGTCGCGGAGTACTTCGGGCTCTCCCGCCCCGCCGGGGACCGCTGCGGCGAGGTGGCGCGGGTGGACGACATCGGCCGCCATGGCGTCGGCGTCTTCGGCGTCGGGCGGCTGCTGGACGCGGCGCTGCGCCGGATGGGGGTCGTACCGGACGCGGTGGCCGGGCACAGCGTGGGGGAGTGGACAGCGCTGGTCGTGGGCGGCCTTTACGCGGGCGAGGAGATCGACGCCTTCCTCGACTCCTTCGACCCCGACGCGCTGCGGGTGCCCGGCCTGGCCTTCGCCGTCCTCGGCGCGAGTGCGCGGCGGGTGTCCGAAGCGCTCAGCGAGCGGGCGGACGGCCGGATCGTACTCTCGCACGACAACGCGCCCAGCCAGTCGATGGTGTGCGGACCGCACGACGATGTCGAGGAGTTCGTCCGGGCCATGCGCGCCGAGGGCGTGATCGCGCAGGTCCTCCCCTTCCAGTCCGGTTTCCACACCCCGATGCTGGCGCCCTACCTCGACCCCATCCGAGCCGTGACGGAGCGCTTCGAGCTGCTCCTGCCGCCCAGGACCCCCGTCTGGTCCGGGACCACCGCCGCACCGTATCCGGCGACCGAGGCGCGGGTGCGTGAGCTGTTCATCCGGCATCTGCTGGAGCCGGTGCGCTTCCGGCTGCTGACCGAGGCCCTGTACGAGGCGGGGTTCCGCGCGTTCGTCCAGGTCGGCACGGGGCAGTTGGGCTCGCTCATCGGCGACACGCTGCAGGGCCGAGACCACCTGGTGGTGGCCGCCAACTCGCCCCACCGGGACGGGGTGTCCCAGCTCCGGCGCGTGGCCACGGCGCTGTGGGCGGAGGGGGCGGAGGTGGATCCCGCGCTGCCACGTGAAGCCTCGCGCCCGAGACCAGCGCTTCCCGCCGTGCGGCTGGACCTGAGTGGTTCGCTGATCTCGCTCACCGAGCCACGCCTGAGCGAGCTGCGCAACGTGATGGGCAATCGTTCCTCCCCCGGCTACCGCCGGGAGGTGTCCTCCGGGCGGAACGGGTGGGCACCACCCCACCCGCACCCGGCAACGGCGAGCACACCCCAGGGCCCGCCCCCGCACCCGCGCGCCCTTTGGGCAGCCGAACTCGACGCCCTGCTCAGCGAGACCGCCGCCACCGCGACAGCGGTCATCGCGGCAAGCCACCGACCGACCCCGCACACCCACGATCTACGGGTCTCCACCGAGACCCTGCCCTACCTCCGCGACCACTGCTTCTTCGCCCAGCGCCCCGGCTGGCCGGATGAGTCGGACCGCTGGCCCGTGGTCCCGGCCACCACGATCGTCCAGCACCTGATGGACACGGCCGAGCGATCGGCGGGAGGCGCCGTGGCCATCGCCGTGCACGGCGCCCGCTTCGACCAGTGGGTGACGGCCGCGCCACCCAGCACCGTCCAGGTCACCGCGACCCCCACCTCGGGGGCGGACCACTACACCGTCACCTTCGGCCGCAGCGCCCGTGCCACCGTGGAAGTCGCCGCCCGCCACCCCGATGCCCGCCCGGCGCCCTGGCGCGTCGCCCCCGCCACCGAGCGCACACCCGACCACACCGCAAGCCTCGTCTACACCGAGCGCTGGATGTTCCACGGCCCGGCCTTCCAAGGGCTCACCGCGCTCACCGCGATCGGCGCAACGCACATGCGCGGCACGATCACCACACCTCCCGCACCCGGAGCGCTGCTGGACAACGTCGGACAGCTCCTCGGCTACTGGATCATGGCGACCCGCACCGAACGGACCGTGGTCTTCCCGGTCGGCATGCGTCTGATGCGCTTCTTCGGCCCGCATCCGGCCCCTGGCACACCGGTGGAGTGCCTGATCCGGATCACCTCGCTGACCGATACCGCGCTCGAGGCCGACGCCCAGCTGCTGATCGGTGGCGAGGTGTGGGCGGAGCTGTCCGGCTGGCAGGACCGCCGGTTCGACAACCACCCCGAAACCCGCCCCGTGGAGCGCTTCCCGCAGCGCAACACGCTGTCCCGGCCCCAGCCGGGCGGCTGGGTGCTGCTCCATGAGCGCTGGCCCGATCTGGCTTCCCGCGACCTGATCATGCGTAACCACCTGGGCAGCGACGAGCGCACCGCGTATGAACACCAGCCGCCACGCGGCCGCAGACAGTGGCTGCTGGGCAGGATCGCGGCCAAGGACGCCGTACGGAGCTGGCTCTGGGACCATGGCGAAGGCCCGGTCTTCCCCGCCGAGATCGGGATCCGCGAGGACGCCCGGGGGCGCCCGTACGCCGTCGGCGTCCACGGCCGGAACCTGCCCGAACTGGCGCTCTCGCTGGCACACCGGGCCGAGGCCGGGGTCGCCCTCGTGGTGCCGCGCCGCGCGAGCGGCGCCGCGGGCCCGGGTATCGCCCTCGAAGAGGTCGCCGACCATGATGAGGTCGCCGACCACGATGAGGCCGCCGTCGCACTCTCCCGGCCCGAGCGGGAACTCCTGGCGGCCGTGACGGCCCGGACCGGTGGCTCGCCCGCCCGCTGGGCCACCGCCTTCCGGGCGACCAAGCAGGCGGTCGCCACGGCGGAGGGCATCGGTCTCCGTGATCGGTCGCGGGCCCTGACCATCGCCGGGATACGGCCGGGAGTGGACCTCTCCGACGCGGCACCGGCCGGGCTCGTCGTCGACGTGGCTGCCACCACCCCCGGGCGGCCCCCGCGCCGCTACGAAGTCCACACCCTCACCACCGCCAACCCGCCCGGACTGCCGGACCGGGAGTACGCCGTGGCCTGGACGACCGGCCCGGACCACCAGGAACAGGACGAGGAGAGCGATCAGTGACCACCGTCAATCAGACCGCCCCGTCACCCGCAGTCGAGGCACCGGCCGAGGCACCGGCCGAGGCACCGGCCCACGCACCGGCCGAGGCACCGCTCAGCGCACCGGCCGTGCTCGCGGAGATATCCGGGATGCTCCGGACGATGCTCGACGAATACGGCCTCGACGATATCGAGGTCACCATGGAGACCCGCTTCACCGAGGACCTGGAGCTGGAGAGCATCGACCTGGTGACGCTGGCCGGCAGCCTGGAGGCCCGGTACGGCAGACAGGTCAACTTCGCCGAGTTCGTGGCCGGTCTGGAGCTCGACGAAATCATCGACCTCACCGTGGGACAGCTCGTCGAGTATGTCGTCCGGTGCCTCAGGGCCGCCCGGGGGCGCTGACCGATGGCGATGATCGACACCGACCACGCCACCGGCCACGACGGCGCGCATACCGGAGCGGACGGCGTCCGACTGCATGTCCAGCGGCTGTCCCCGCCCGGCGGCCGTCCGCCCACCGCCACCGCCGTCCTCATCCACGGCCTGCTCACCGACTCCCTCGCCAGCTGGTACTTCACGGTGGCCCCGGACCTCGCCGCCGCCGGACTGGAGGTGGTGATGTACGACCAGCGGGGACACGGCCGCAGCGAGCGCCCCGGCTCCGGCTACCGGCTGGACACCTTCGTCACCGATCTGGAGCGGCTGCTCGACCGGCTGCACATCACCGGGCCGGTCCACCTCGTGGGCAACTGCTTCGGCGGAACGGTGGCGTTCGGCTACGCCATGCGCCATCCGCAGCAGGTGGCCGGTGTCGCGGTGATCGAGGCGAAACCCGCCACCGAGGGCTGGCTGACCGAGATCAGCGGGATCCTGCGGCGGGTCGAGGAGGAACTGGTCGTGCATGAGGCCGAGTCGCTGGCCTGGGTGAGCGCCCACCGGGGCGCCCACACCGCTCGGCTGGCCAAGTCGGCCGCCCGTCTGGTCCGTACGACCACCATCGCCGAGGACGTACCGGCGAGCCGGGTGGTGAGCGAGGAGCAGGTCCGCGCGGTGCGCTGTCCGGTGCTGGCCGTCTACGGCGCCGATTCCGAACTCGCCGGGCAGCGACGGTGGTTGGAGTCGGTGCTGCCCGGCACCCGGACCGTCGTCCTGCCGGGACAGGGGCACTCGGTCCTCGCCGAGGCACCCACCCGCGTCCGCGAACTGCTGCTGTCCTGGATCCACGAGCGTGAACACGAGTCTGGACACAAATGTGACCACGAAGCCGAACACGAGCGTGAACGCCGGCGCCGGGCGGTCACCGGTGCCCCGGCGGTGGGGGCGGCCCGGGAGGCCGGTGCCCGATGAGCGAGCCGAGCAGAGATCCGGATCCGAAAGCCCCGCCCCGCACACCTCGCCGCTTTCTCTTCGTCGTGCCGCCGCTCGTCGGCCACGTCAACCCCACGCTCGGCATCGCGGCCGAACTGACCTCCCGGGGCCACCAGGTGGCCTGGGCGGGGATGCCCGAGGTCGTCGAGCGGCTGACCGGGCGGGGGACGACGGTCCACCGCTGCGCCGGGCCGGTGCTGGGCGAGGGCGGGGCGGGCCGGCCACCGGACGTACGCGGTCCGGCGGCGCTGAAGTTCCTGTGGGAGCGGTTCCTGGTACCGCTCGCCGAGGCCATGGCTCCCGGCGTGGCCAAGGCCATCGAGGAGTTCCGCCCCGATGTGGTGATCGCCGACCAGCAGACCGTGGCGGGCGCGTTGGTGGCCGAACGGCTGGGGGTGCGCTGGGCCACCTCCGCCACCACCTCGGCGGAGTTCACGGGGGCACTGGACGGGATGCCCAAGATCGACGCCTGGCTGGACGGGCTGCTGCACGAGGTGCGGGGCCGGATCGGCGATCCGGACGGTACGGCCGACCCCCGGTTCTCACCGGACCTGGTCCTGGCCTTCACCACCGAGGAGTTGGCCGGACGACCGGCCCGGGCGGGCGACCGCATCCACTATGTGGGCCCGTCGATCGCCGAGCGACCGGCCACGACGGACTTCCCCTGGAAGTGGCTGGACCCCACGCGCCCCGCCGTCCTGGTCACACTCGGCACCGCGAACACCGACGCCGGGGCGCGCTTCCTCACCGAGTGCCTGGAGGCCGTACGGGACCGGGCCGGTCGTTTCCAGGCCGTCATCGTCGATCCCGACGATGTCCTCACCTGGTACGCGCCGGACGACAACGACGTCCTGGTGTGCCGCTACGTCCCGCAACTCGCCCTGCTGCGACGGATGAGCGCGGTCGTGTGCCACGCGGGCCACAACACGGCCTGCGAAGCCCTCTGGCACCGCGTTCCGCTCGTCGTGGCGCCCATCCGGGACGATCAGCCGGTGGTGGCCGCCCAGGTGGTGGACGCGGGCGCGGGCATCCGGGTGCGCTTCGGCAGGGCGCGGGCGGCCGCCATCGGCGAGGCGCTCGACGCCGTGCTGGACGAACCGCGGTACCGCGCCGCGGCCGAGCGCGTGGGCGCGTCCTTCCGCGCGGCGGGCGGCGCTGCGGCGGCCGCCAGCTGTCTGGAGCGGCTGGCCACCACTGACGGCACCCATGCCGCCGCGAGCGCCGCCACGCATGCCACCGCGAGCGCCGCCACCCACACCACCGCGAACCCGGAGGGGGAACGATGAGCCGAGAGAGCGCCCCGTCCCGCACACCGGAGAAGCCGTCCCGCGCCGCGACCGTCGCCGCGCTGCGCCCCCGCTACCAGGCCGATCTGGCCCGGGGCACCGAGCGGTTCTTCCAGCCCCGCCGCACGGACTGCCCGTGGTGCGGTTCCACGCGGCTGGTGCGGCGGCTGCGCACCAAGGACCGCTACCAGAGCAAACCCGGCCGCTTCCGGCTCGACAGCTGCCGGGACTGCCGCCACGTCTTCCAGAACCCACGGCTGAACGACGACGGCCTGGAGTTCTACTACCGCGACTTCTACGACGGGATGGGGGAGATCGAACTCGGCAACGTCTTCTCCGGCCGCGACAAGGTGTACCGGCGGCGCGCGATATTCCAGGAGCCCTCCGCCGAGCCCCCGAAGACCTGGCTCGATGTCGGCACGGGACACGGCCACTTCCCCGAGGCGGCCCGTACCGTCTTCCCCGGCACCCGCTTCGACGGACTGGACTTCACCGCGGGGGTCGAACTGGCCGAGCGGACGGGCCGCGTCGACCGGGCCATCCGCGGCAGCTTCCCCGAGCTGGCCGAGGAGCGGCTGGCCGGGAGCTATGACGTGGTGAGCATGTTCCACTACCTGGAGCACAGCACGGACCCCCGCGCCGAACTCCGCGCCGCCCGCCGAGCCCTGCGGCCCGGCGGCCATCTGCTGATCGAGGTGCCCGACCCGGAGTGCTGGTTCGGGCGGCTCTTCGGCCGGTTCTGGCTCCCCTGGCTCCAGCCCCAGCATCTGCACTTCCTTCCGGTGGCCAACCTCCGCGAGGAGCTGACCGCGCAGGGCTTCACCGTGACCGTCGAGCAGCACCGCGAGCCGTCGGACACCGTCGACCTGCTGGGTGCGGTCTGGCTGGCGCTCAACGCGATCGCCCCGCCCGATGACGCCCCTTCCCTCGCCAAGCCGCCCGGCCGGCTCCGATGGCTGCTGCGCTGCGCGATCCTGCTGGCGGGCGTGCCCGCCCTCGTGATCGCCACCACCCTCGACCGCCTGTTGCTCAAACCGCTGGCGGGGCTCGGCAAGTTGTCCAATGCCTACCGGGTGGTGGCCCGGTGCGATGCCTCCGCCCGTCCCGGCCCCCGTTAAGGTGGCCCCCGGGTCCCGCTCCGGGGCCCGAGGGGTGATGCGGGCGGCAGGGGCAGGACATCGATGGCCTGGTCGGTGCGCAGATCGGTGAAGACGGCGCGATAGCGGGTGTCCACGGCGGTCACGCCACCGGATCGACGCGGATGAAACGATCGTCGAAGTGCACCCGGGTCCCGGCGAGGGAGAGCGGTAGGCGGCGGTCGCGGTGTAGACGGCGCCCGGGGTGAGGTTCCCCACCGGGAAGCAGGTGGAGACCGAGGCCCGTCCGGCGCCGTAGAGGGCCGCCGCCCGGTCGCCGGACGGGGCGAGCACCTCGGTGCCGCTCTGCGTCCTGAGCCGGAACGAGCACCTCGAGCGCCGCCTCGTACTTGCCCGAGCCGTCGTCATCGGTGTCGTAGACCCGTACGATCACCGCGTCCACCCGCGGCAGGCTGGCGTGGCCGTCGGTCCCCGAGCGCGCCCGAGCAGCGCCGCGCCATTCCGCTGACCTCGTCCAGCAGATGGCGCATCAGCACCTGGTCGGCCTCGACCCGTTCCAGCAGCCCCGTGAGACGGGCCAGTCTGACCTCGACCGTTCCCCTGTCCGCGGGCGGCATCCCGAGCCGGTCGTGGACGGCCTCCTCCAGCTCCACGACGCCGTCGGTGATGTCACGCACGGTGTCGGAGACCCGCAGGCGTAACGGCTCCGAGGGCCAGCGGCGGTCGGCGCCTCCCCGCGGCCGGCCGGGGCCGGGACGGCGCGCGGAGGGCGTCAACTCCGCCTGGAGCTGGGGGAACCGCTCTATCAGGACGGTGATCCAGTGGCCCGCCCTGATGCGGTCGGGATGCGCAGGTGCGTCATTGCTCAGCAGAACCCCCCAGGTCGTCTGCTTCTTCGCTCCCCAGGAACCTCGGTCCTCGCGGAACGGTTCCCACCGCAAGGGCGCGCGGAAGCCGGGATCAGGGGGCGCCGACGCGGGGATCGGAGGGGGCCGCGGCGGATGTCAGGGAAGGATCGAGTCGACGTAGCCGCCGTCGACCCGCACGGCTCCACCGGTGGTGGCCGAGGCGAACGAGGAGCTCAGATAGACGGCCATGTTGGCGATCTCCTCGGGCTCGATCAGCCGCTGGAGCAGCGACTGCGGCCGGTACTTGGCCATGAACTCCCGCTGGGCCTCGTCCCAGGGCAGCTCCGGGTCCACCAGTTCGTAGACGAAGTCCTCGACCCCGCCGGTGTGGGTCGGCCCGGCGATCAGCGAGTTGACCGTGACTCCGGTACCGGCCGCGTCCTTGGCGAAGCCGCGGGTGACGGCGAGCAGCGCGGTCTTCGACATCCCGTAGTGGATCATCTCGGCGGGGATGACGACGGCCGAGTCGCTGGCGACATTCAGGATCCGGCCCCAGGAGCGGTCCTTCATCCCGGGCAGGAAGCCGCGGATCATCCGGACGGCGGCCAGCACGTTCACCTCGAAATAGCGCCGCCACTCGTCGTCGCTGATCTCCAGCGGCGGAGTGGCCCCGAAGACGCCGAGGTTGTTGACCAGGACATCGGCGTCCGGCACGGCGCTGGTGACCTGGCGGGCGCCCTCCTCGGAGGTGATGTCGCCGGGCGCGGAGACGAACGAGCCGCCCTCCGTGTCCTCCTCCAGCTTCTGGATGGCGGCCTCGACGGACTCCTGCCGGCGCCCGTTGACGGCGACACGGGCGCCCGCCCGCGCCAGTCCGGCGGCGATGGCGAATCCAATGCCCTGCGTGGAGCCGGTGACCAGGGCGGTCCTACCGGAAAGGTCGATCTGCACGGCGCTCCTTCGTCGATGCCTTATTGCTTGCGTGCGCCCATAGTTGCACACGCGTCATACTAGCGCAGCCCCCTGGGCGGACCGCTGGGGCCGACGGGGGCGTCCGCCCCGGACCCGCCCCGGACCTCGATCCGCCCCCGCAGCCTCGGATCGCGGGAGGAGGAGCCCACTTCCACGGTCCGGCGCCCGGTGCCCAGTACCCATCCGTGGCGCTCGGAGTCCCATGCGGACAGCGCCCGGGCGGCCACCCGCACCGTCACCTTCCGAGCCTGGCCGGGCCGCAGATGGACCCGCCGGAAGCCCGCCAGGGACCGCTCGGCCTGATCCAGCGGCAGATCGGGGGAGGGCCCCACATACACCTGGGCCACCTCGGCCCCGGCCCGCCGCCCGGTGTTGCGCACGGTGAAGACCGCCTCCAGGCCGCTTCCGCGCCGCCGCAGCCGCAGCCCCGCATAGGCGAAGGTGGTGTACGACAGGCCGTGGCCGAAGGGGAAGAGGGGCCGCACACCCTCGGCGTCGTACCAGCGATAGCCGACATGGATGCCCTCGGAGTACTCCACGCGGCCGTTCACCCCGGGGTAGCGCCGGGGGTCTCCGGCCATCGGATGGCGGTCGTCGGAGACGGGGAAGGACTGGGTGAGCCTGCCGCCGGGGTTGGCGTCGCCGAAGAGCAGGGCGGTGGTGGCGGCGGCGCCCTCCTGGCCGGGGTAGTACATCTGGAGGACGGCACCGGTGCGCTCCAGCCAGGGCATCGAGGCGCACGAGGAGGTGTTGAGGACGACGGCGGTGCGCGGATTGGCCTGGGCGACGGCGGCGATCAGCGCGTTCTGGTGGCCGGGGAGGGCGATGGTGGTCCGGTCCCTGCCCTCGGTGGCGTCCTCGTAGGCGAAGAGCACCACGCTGTGCGCGGCGCGGGCGGCGCGCACGGCCCCGGCCACATCGGCGGCGCGGGTGGCGGAGGTGATGCGGCGCAGCCGGAAGGCCAGCCCCTTCCGGCCGCCCTCGGCGGTGACCTTCAGCCGGTGTTTCCCCGCCGTCAGGGTGACGGCCGCGCGGCGCACGGCGAGCCCGTCCGGGGCGGTGCTGACCAGACCACCGGTGAAGTACTCGCCCGAGCCGGGCCGGAACGGGAACAGCTCCTCGCCGTCCAGCAGCACCTTCGGGCGGCCGGCGGGCGGACCGCCGAAGTGCAGGACGAACGTCCACTCATCGGTCTCGGCGACGGTGAGGGTGCCGTCGTACGTCCAGCTCCTCCCCGCCGCCACCTTCCGCTCCTCCAGCCCGGTGGCCGGGGAGAGCACGGCCGCGGGGATCTCCTTGCCGAACACGTCCTCGCCCAGGGCGTAGTCCACCCGGGCACCCTTTCCGGCGCGCTCCCGGATCGTCTCCAGCGGACTCGCGGCGTGGTCGGGCACCACATGGGCGCTGCCGCCGCCGCTGACGAAGGGGATGGAGCCGGTGGGCCCGACCACGGCGATGGACCGGGCGGCGGGCCCGGTCAGCGGGAGTGTGCCGCGCTCGTTGCGCAGCAGGATGCCGCCCGCCGTGGCGACCTTCCGTGCGGTGCGCGCCCCGGCCCCGGGGTCCCGGCCGGGGCGCGCCGGTGCGCCGCCGTCCAGCAGGCCGAAGCGGTCCATCACGGTCAGGACGCGGCCGACCGCGCGGTCCACCTCGGCCTCCGGTACGGTCCCGTCGGCCACCGCCTTCCGCAGGGCGTCGCCGAAGTACGTGCCGTCGGGCATCTCCATGTCGAGCCCCGCGCCGAGGGCCGCCGCGGTGCTGTGGGCGGCGTGCCAGTCGGTCATCACCCAGCCGTCGAAGCCCCAGTCCTCCCGCAGCACCCCGGTCAGCAGCGGCCCGCTCTCGCAGGCGAAGGCCCCGTTGACCCTGTTGTAGGCGCCCATGACCGACCCCGCGCCCGCCCGTACGGCCGCCTCGAAACCGGGCAGCTCCATCTCGCGCATCGTCCGCTCGTCGACGATGACATCGATCGACCCCCGCTCGTGCTCCTGGTTGTTCAGGGCGAAGTGCTTGACGGTGGCGATCAGGCCCTCGCCCTGGATACCGCGGACCTCCTCGGCCACCAGCTCGGAGGCGAGCAGGGGGTCCTCGCCGAAGGTCTCGAAGTTGCGCCCGGCGTATGGGGTGCGGATGAGATTGACCATGGGGGAGAGCAGCACGTCCTGGCCCAGCGCGCGGCCCTCGCGCCCGATGGTCCGCCCGTACTCCCGGGCCAGGGCCGGATCGAAGGCGGAGGCGAGCAGCACCGGCGCGGGCAGCGCGGTGGCGCGCCGGGTGACCCGTACGCCGGCGGGCCCGTCCGCGAGCCGCAGTGGCGGAACGCCGAGCCGGGGGACACCGGGGGTGTAGCCCGCCTGCCCGAGGCTATGGGGATCCCTGGCGCCGTGCAGCAGCGAAAGCTTCTCCTCGAGCGTCATCCGGCCGACCAGGGAGCCCACCCGGGAGCCGGGGCCTGGGGCCTGCCCGGCCGGAGGGCCGGAGGCGGCCTCGGCAGCGGCCACCGGCCATCCGCCCCCACCGGTGGCGGCGACGGTCATCGCCCCTCCCAGGAAGGACAGGGCGGAACGGCGTGACAGGGCGCCCGGCATGGCGTCACTCCATCTCTCGCGGCTCGAAGACGTGTGTGTACGCAGGCGTGCTGACGTGGCTCCGGTGTCCGTCGGGTGAACACCGTGCGGACATCACATCACGGGGTCGGCCGCTCGCCGGGGTGCGCCGGGTTTCGGGATCGAGGTGTCGCCGGTCAGCGCGCGGCGATCCGGGCGGCCACGCAGAGGTCCTCGTCGCGGTAGCCGAGGCGGGTGTAGAGCCGTTCGGCGGGGGCGTTGTCGGCGAGCTGCCAGAGTGTGCAGAAGCCGTGCCGGCGTACCGCGTACCGGGTGAGCCAGGAGGTCAGCGCCGCGCCGAGCCCCTGGCCGCGCAGCCGGGCGTCGGTCGCCACGGAGGCCATCAGCGGGGCGCCGCTGTCCCGCAGGCTGCTCAGGGCACCGCAGGCCACCAGCCGTCCGTCCGCGTCCCGGATCCCGGCCCACAGGCTGGTGCCGGCGGAGCCGGGACCGGTCGAATGGGCCGGGCTGTGCTCCCGCAGGAAGGCCAGCAGCTCCTCGTGGTGGCGCTCGTCGAGCTCGGTCACCCGCTCCTCACCCGGATGGGCGGGCGGCTCCTCCGACGTCCAGCGGAAGACCCACTCGACCACGTCGGACAGTGGCAGGTGGCGGGCGACCAGGGCGTCGGTGCCGCGGGGGCCGGTGAACTCCCTCACATGGTCGGGGAGGCGCTGCGCCGCGCCCAGCACCAGCCCGGCGGCGGGCACCGGCTCCCCGACACTCCACACATGGCCCCGGGAGCCGTCGAGCCAGGCCACGGCCCCGGTACCGGCCCAGCTGAGCCGGTCGGCCGGACGTCGGCGCGCCGCGCCGAAACGCAGCAGGGCGGAGCCCGGGCGGTGCTCCAGGCCCTGGGTGAACAGATCCGCGGTGCGGGGAGGGAACGTCGTGGACTGCATCACTCTCGGGGGGAAGGAACTCACAGGGAGAGGCGACAGGGGAGGGCGGCGAGGGAGGAGGGGGGACGAGGGCCCACTGTGACACACCGCCCCTGGTCGGGGGCAAATGCGAGGGACCCCGCCCGGCGGGGGCGGGGTCCACCGAAACGGGGAGCCGGTCGCGCGCCTCAGGTGCGGTAGGCGTAGTAGAGCGAGTTCGGGTACGAGGCGATGATGCTCGCCACGGACTTCCGGTAGGTGTTCACCGAGTGGTAGGTCAGGTAGGGGACCCCGCTGGAGCTCCGGTAGGTGACGATCATGGTGTGGTCCTTGGACCCGTCCTTGTCGAAGTCCATCTGCATGACGTCACCGACGCCCATGTAGTAGACGTTCGCCAGGTTGGTGGCCCGCTTGGCGTCCAGCGTGAACCAGGACCACTCGTTGGCGCCCACCCAGGACGTCGACTGGTACGAGGTGTCGTACCACCAGCTGCGGTAGTCCTCGGCGTCGCCGGACTTGTTGGCCCAGCCGCCCGCCTTGAGGGACTGGCTCACGAAGTTGGTGCAGTCCCCACCGGCCTCGTTGAACCTCCGGTAGGCGGGGTTGTAGTTCTGCCAGTACTTCTCCGCGTACGAGGCCATCGCGGCGTAGTCGTAGCTTCCGGCGGGCTTCGTCTGCGGCCGGGACGGCTTGGAGATGGCGGCGGGTGTCGCCTCGGGCAGGGCCGTCGTCCCGGCCGTCGCCACCCGCGCCGGGCCGGGCTCGTTGACCGCCAGCGGGCCGTCGTCGGTCGAGGTCAGGCCGGTCAGCTGCCACTTCCCGTCCGCCGTGGCGGCGAAGCTCAGCCGGTGGTGCGCCTGGAAGCCGGTGGACGCGGGCTCGTCGCCGCGTATCTTCTTGTAGGTCAGCGTCGTGGTCTCGGTGGCCTGGACCGTGGCGTGCCCCGCCTCCACCCGTATCCGGTCCACCGCCACCCGGGTGTCGGCGGAGGTGTACGCCTCGCCCAGGGACGCGAGCCGCGCCTTGCGGGTGCGCAGCGTGGACAGCGCGGTGTCCTCGGTCCTGCTCTGCCCGGCCGACAGGTGGACGTTCCGCTCGGCGAGCGGGGCCGCGCGCCGCACCGACCGCTCGTTGTTGTCCAGCAGAGCCGCCGTGCGCTGGGTCAGCACCGCGTCGGCCAGCCGCTCGAAGGACCGCGCGGTCGCGCTGTCCACGGTGCCGGCCGCCGCCGGGCCCTCCGCCGCGCTCGCGGCGGAGGCGGGCAGGACCACGGCGGACAGGGCCGCCGTCAGCGCGGCCCCCACGGCGGATCTGAAGGTCGTTGACTTCACGTGTATTTCCCCTCCACACCCCCGGACCGGACGCGCCGGGGTCACCGAATCATCACATGAACTCCGCGTGCGTGGAGCTCATGTGGCGATTTCGGCCGTGCGGAGGCCGGGGCGGTGTCCGCCGTGCGGAGGCCGGGCCCTCGCCCGGGGGCCCTCACCAGGTGACGGGCAGTTCGTGCGCTCCGTAGATGACCATGTCGCTGCGCATCCGGACCTCCTCCGGGGGCACGGCCAGCCGCAGCCCCGGGAACCTGCGGAGCAGTCCGCGGTAGCCCGACACCAGCTCGATCCTGGCCAGATGCTGTCCGAGACACTGATGGATGCCGTAGCCGAAGGCCAGATGGCTGCTGCGGGGGCGCCCGACGTCGAGCGTGTCCGGGTCGTCCACCAGCGCCGGGTCCCGGTTCGCCGCCGGGACCGAGACGGCCACCGACTGGCCCGCCGTGATGGTGACACCGCCGACGACGACGTCCTCCAGCGCGATGCGGACGGGAAAGGCGTTGACGATGCTGAGGTAGCGCAGCAGCTCCTCGACGGCCTGGGGGAGGAGCGACTCGTCGGCCCGCAGCCGCTCCCACTGCTCGGGGTCGCGCAGCAGGGTGAAGGTGCCGAGGCTGAGCATGTTGGTGGTGGTCTCGTGGCCGGCGATCAGCAGCAGCCCCGCGATGCCGCCGATCTCCTCGTCGTCGAGCTCGTCGACGGCGGTCAGCAGGGAGATCAGATCGTCCCGCGGGTCCTTGCGCTTGGCCTGGACCAGGGTGCGCAGAAAGGTGTCGAGCTCGGTCTTCCCGGCGACGAACTCCTCGTCGGTGCGGTCCTGGCGGAGCAGCCGCGCGGCGACGGACTGGAAGAGCTCCCGCTCCTCGTACGGCACGCCGAGCATCTCGCAGATCACCAGTGAGGGGATGGGCAGGGCGAAGTGCCGCACCAGATCGGCCGGTTTGCCCGCCGCCTCCAGCTCGTCCAGCTGGCCGGCCACGATGTCCTCGATGCGGGCCTCCAGCTCGCGCATCCGCCGCACCGTGAAGTACCGCGTGAGCTGCCCCCGGTAGTGGCCGTGCTCCGGCGCGTCCATGGCGAGGAACGACCCCGCCCCGCTGCTCCGGTCCCTGCGGACCGACTCGGGAACCGGCCGCATCGCGTCGTCGCCACGCCAGCGCTCGGCGCTGAACCGGGGATCCCGCAGCACCTCCCGCGCCTCGTGGTAGCCGGTCACCAGCCAGCCGGCGCTGCCGCCCGCGAACCTCAGCGGGCTGATCGGGGGCCCGGTGAGCAGTGCGCGTGCCGGGTTGACGTAGTCGTCCCGCTCTTTCGGATACGAAGGGAGGTCGTGGAGGTCTCGGAGGTCGTCATGGGTCGTGGGCATCGGAGCGTTCACGATGGCTCTCCTTCGTGATCCTCGGACTGTCCCGGGGCCAGCGTCCCGGAGCCGTCAGCCGCGGTCTTCGATAGGGAACGCTACCGATAGGGTTCCCTACTGAACAGGGGGACAGATCGGCTACCGTACGGATCTGGCCAGGTTTCCGGACAGCCGGGGGAGAGGGGCACACCGATGCCGCCGCAGCGGTCAAAGACCGTGGAAGCGCTGATCGTCGGGGCGGAACGAGCGTTCGCCGAACGCGGCTTCCACGGGGCGTCGATCGGATACATCTGCCAGTGCGCGGGCAGGACCACCGGGGCCTTCTACTCCAACTACGACAGCAAGCTGAAGCTCTTCCTCGATGTCTTCCGGCGCCACAGCGACCGCACCGCCGACTACATCCAGGAGCGGATCGCCGAGATGGACACCGGGCGGGACCTGGCCCCCCAGCTCGCCCGGACCTTCGCCGAGATCTTCAACGGTGAGCATCTGGACGCCCGTTGGGTCTTCATCCACCTTGAGTTCCGGCTGATGGCGCTCCGGGACGGCGACGCCGCCTCCGCGCTGGTGGACCACGAGAAGCGGTTCAGCCGCCGCATCGGCGCCATGCTGGACGGGCTGTTCGACCGGGCGGGCCACCGGCCCGCCCTGCGCGGCACCGAACTGGCCGCGCTGCTCGGCGCGATGACGCGGGGCATCAAGCTGGACCGGGGCATCTACGCGGCGGGCGGTGTGGACGACCCGCTCTCCACCGACCAGGTGGCGATGGCGCTGGAGGGCCTGTTCCGCTCGGTGGCCTGAGGCCCTGGTCCCGATCCGTTGGGCGTGTGCCGCGCGCCGGCGGCCGACCGCCGCCGTGTCCTGAGGTCAGCCCGCCCTGCGGAAGCTGTCGATGGGACCGCCGAAGCCGCCCTCGGGGCCCTTCCAGTTGATCGCCAGGGCGTCGTCGCCCTTCATCCCGACGGTGCCCTGGCCCCGCCCTCCGTCGCTGCCGCCCGCGCACGACAGGGTCAGGGAGGGCTCGTCCTCGCCGCCCTTCGGGCCGGGCTTGAGCGTGCCGGTGCAGTCGAGCTTCGGCCCCTTCGCCGTGACCTTGCCGTCGGCGATGGTGAGGGTCTCCAGGTCGTCGGCGGACTTCGCCGCCACGATGGACTTCCAGGAGCCCGCCGAACGCTCGATGATCGTGCCCCGGGCCGACGGGCCCGAGCTCGGCGACTGCTGGGCGGACTGAGTGGCCTTGGTGGTTCCGCCGCTCGGCTTCGATTCCTTCTTCCCGTCGTCGCCGCCTCCGCAGCCGCTGACGACGAGGCCGACCATGACCGAAGTGACCGCCATGTGCACTCCCTTGCGCACCTGAACTCCCTTTCCCCGCTCAACTGAGGGTCGTCAACCTAACAGGCCCCGCCTCGGCCCCATGAACGGCCCTGGCCTGCGCGGACCCCCCGACGCGGCAGGCCCGCCCCGCGAAACCGGCGCGGTGGGTACGGCGCTGGCCGCGAGGTCCCATGTACGGGCCAATAAAGTACGTCGGTGCGCGGACCGCGGATCGGTCCGCGCGGGATGTCACAGCGCGGGGGGTGAGGAGGAGCACGGCTGTGGAGGTACGGGCGCACACCACGCGGCTGGACGAGCTGCTGCACGAGGTGCGGCGGCAGATGAGCCGGGGGACCGGGGCGGACCCGCGGCCGGTGCTCGACTGGCTGGGCCGGCAGATCGACGCGGATGTCGCGCTGATCGGCGGCGCGGGCGCGGTCGAGACCTCCACCGCGCGCTTCCCGCGGCAGATCCTGCCCTCGCTGCAGCCGACGCTGGCGCGGCTGTCCGGTGGACAGATGGCCGCGGTGGCCACCCAGAGCGGCGCCCTCCAGGTGCGTCTCGAGGCGCTCGGCCCGCACGCGCCACGCCCCGTGCTGGTGGTGGCGGGCACCTCGGCGCCCACCCGCGAAGCGGCGTCGCTGGTCTCGCACGCCGGGAGCCTCATCGCGCTCCTGGACCGGGCCCAGGACGCGGACACCACCTTCCGCGGCTATCAGTACAAGGCGCGGCAGCTGCGGTTCGCCGTCTTCAGCGCCCTGCTGGCGGGAGACCTCACCCTGGCCCGGCGGATGACCACCGGCGCCGTCCCCGCGCTGCTGGACGCCGAACGGCTGCGCGTCTATCTGCTGCACTGCCCGCCGGAGGACCGGGACCGGCTGGCGCAGACCTACCAGGACGGTTCGGGCTATCACGGCACGGGCCTGATGGTGCACTGCCCGGCCTTCAAGGAGCACCTCATCTGTCTCGTCGCCGACGGGCCCGACGACGCCGACGGGCTCGCCGACGAGTCCGCCGACGTGGACGGCGGCCCGCCCGACGCCGAGCCCC